>JBMONM010000130.1:0-69889 GCA_049324675.1 Thermodesulfobacteriota bacterium | reverse complement strand
CGGGGTCCGGGGCGGCAGCCCCGGCTTCCCTCCCCTATGCGCGGGCCAGAAACGGACCGTTGACCAGGGACGGCTTGTTGTAGGGGAAGGGGGCGCCGTCGGGGGTGGTGAATGAGCCGCCGGCGCCTTCGACGAGGGCCTGTCCGGCGGCGGTGTCCCATTCCATGGTCGGGTTGAAGCGGGGGTAGAGGTGGATGTCGCCCTGGGCCAGCAGGCAGAACTTGTAGGCGCTGCCGGCGATGACCAGCCGGTGCGGGGGGATGGATTCCAGGAAGGCGTTGAGATGGGGGTCGGGGTGGGAGCGGCTGGCGCCCACCAGGACGGTTTCACCGGGGGCCGGTTGGCGGGTGCGGACGGGCGACGGAATGCCTGCTCCGACGATACGGAAGGCCCCGAGGCTGCGGCCGCCGTAGTAGAGGGTGTCCCTGGTGGGGACATGAATGACGCCGAGGACGGGGGAATTCTCCTCCATCAGGGCGATGTTGACGGTGAATTCGCCGTTTTTCTTGATGAACTCCTTGGTGCCGTCGAGCGGGTCGACGAGCCAGTAGCGGGCCCAGGTCGCGCGGATGTCGTGGGCGGTCTGGGCGGACTCCTCGGAAAGAATGGGGATGTCCGGGAAGAGTGCGGCGAGGCCCTGACGGATGAGGGCGTCGGAGGCCTTGTCGGCGATGGTCACAGGAGAGTGGTCGCTTTTGGTGTCGACGGTGAAGGGCGTCTCGGCGATGCGCAGGATTTCCTGGCCCGCGCGGCGGGCGAGGTCGCACAGGGCGGCGATGTCCGGGTTTTTCATGGGCGCTGGTCCTTTGGAATGGAAGTTGTGCGGCGGTGATTGTGGCCCAACGGCCGGATCGGGGCAAGGGCCGGATGGCGGACGGTTGCGTTTCCGGACCCGCGCGGCTATTGAGTAACGCTGTGTCGCGAAAGACGACATCCGGAGGTTTTTTCGTGAGCGAGTGCAGGGTGCTTCTTGTTGACGACGAGGAGGCCTACGTGGAAACGCTGGCCAAGCGCCTCACCCGGCGGGGGCTTGCGGTGCTGACCGCCAACCGCGGGGAGCGGGCGATCGAGGTGCTGGCGGAACATCCCGTGGATGTGGTGATTTTGGACATGAAGATGCCGGGCATGGACGGCATAGAGACCCTGACCCGGATCAAGCGGGAGCATGCCGATGTGGAGGTGATCATGCTCACCGGCCATGCCAACGTGGACGCGGCCATCCAGGGCATGGAGCGGGGCGCCTTCGATTATCTGATGAAGCCCGCCGAGATGGACGATCTGTTCTACAAGATCCAGGATGCGCACAAGAAGCGGATTCTGGCCGGCCACGCGACGGACTGTTCGTGACCCGGCCGGGGAGGCCCCCGGCCGGTGACGGCGGTTTTTTCCCCGGCATCATCCTTGCAATATTTTGAGTGTGGCGGTACGTGCTGCCAGGACCCCAGGAACGCCGCTCACCGGGATGCGGGGGCGCGAGGTGAATGAAAAAGGTCCGCAGCGTGGAGGGTGGTCATGGACATGGCCTTTCTCAAGGAAATTCTGGAGCGCAAGGCGGCGTACTATGCCCGGCGCGGATGCGATATGGCCGAGGCCCTGAACCGGGCGGTCTGCGAGCTTTTGGCCGGGGCCGGTGACCGGCTTTCCCCTTCGGAGGGCTTTTGCCTGCGGGCCTGTCTGGCCGGCGTGTGCAGGCAGTGCCGGGCGGTCCCCGGACATCCCGAATTCAACTGATCCGTTCTTCCGAGGGCCTTCGCGGTGCCGCGTATTCCGCTTCATTGCCCGAAGACGGCCATGACCGCCTGGTAGGTCTCCCGGGAAATGAGCTTGCGCTCGAGAAACTCCCGGGGATGAATCTGGAAGACCCCGGCCAGGAACTTGAAGCGCGGGTTGCGCAGGGGATCGCCGCCCTTGACCAGGTTGGTTGCGGCGCTTTTCACTGTGGCGTCGAAATCGTATCCCGCCTGTTTCATGACCGAGGCGAAGAGGGCGCACTTGCGGCTCACGTATTCCTCTTCGGTCATGGGTTTGTTCGTTTCGCGTTCCTGTTCCTCGACATTCTTGAAGTAGTTGAAGACCGATTGGTCGTTGAAGGGCATGGCCTTGCCTTCCCCGGCGGGCTGAGCCGCGGCCGCCGGACCGGGAGCGAAGGCCAGGGCGACGACGAGCAGGGCGAGGAGAGCGCGTCGGATGTTCATGGCTTGGCCTGGGGGGGGGACGTCTCTGCCGGCGCGGTGCAGGGGGCGTACTCCGGGACGTGGACGTAATTGAGCGTTCCCACATTCAGAAGATCATCGTATTCCAGCATGATCAGCACGTTCCCAAGCGGCCAGCCCGCATTTTCCCCGGGACCGTCGGGTTTGACCGGCTGGCCGTAGCGGCGCGTCAACAGATCGCGGATGGCCGCGAGGCGGTCTTTGCCCTGAAAGGTGGTCATGGACCCTGCGAAACGGTCGTTGCAGAAGGCGTAGACGACCTCGGTCACGGGAATGTCCCCGAGGCGCGGCGACATTCCCGGGATTCTGGCGTAGGCGGCCGGTCCGTTTTTCTCCACCACAGTCATGTCCTTGACATCCCCGAGCCGGGTCCCCCACTCGATGCCGTGGAAGGATTTGGGACTTATGGGGAAGGTCACGGAGGGGGCGCTCCCCGTTCGGGGCGTTTCGGCGGCGGGCGCGGCTGATTGCTCCGTGGCCATGGCCTGCCGGCCGCACGGGGCCAGGAGCAAAGCGGCTGCCAGGAAAAGTATCGGGCGGTTCATGGATGTTCTCGGCGCGTCGGGCGTGAAAAAAGAGGGACGGGGATTTCGCGGACGCATGCGCCGCGACCCGGCCACGGTTGTATGCGCGGCGGCATTTCTTGGCAAGGGCTGGTGGATCAGCCTGTCGCGCCGTCCAGGAAGGCCATGGTCAGGGGGGGCAGCCGCTCGTCCAGGTCCACGGCGGCCAGCCGCATGTCCTGGGGAAAGATGCCCAGGGAGGCGAAGGCCTCGGGGCACAGGGGCGGCACGGGCGGGTCCGGTCGCGCGCCCAGGCCGAGGGCCAGGGCGACCATGTCGGCCACGTGGATGATCACCGGCCCGGGATCGCCCGGGGCGCGCAGGGGATCGTGGTGCCCGGCCACGGCCAGGGACAGGATGTCGGGAAACCGCCACTTGGAAATGACCCGCCCGCCAAGTTCGGCATGGTCGAAGGAAAAGATTTCCCGCTCCGCCCGGAGTTCGGGCAGGTTGTCGCACAGGGCCATGTCCCGGACCATGGCGGTCATTTCCGGTTCGGCCACGGCCAAAAGGACCTTGCCGATGTCATGGAGCAGGCCGGCCAGGAAGAAACGCTCCGGGTTTTGCAGCCCGGCGCGTTCGGCCAGGAAACGGGCGACGATGGCGCAGGCCACGCTGTGCTTCCAGAAAAGGGAGATATCCAGAAGTTCGGGATGGGGGTTGTCCCTGAAAAGGGTGCTCACGGCGGCCCCGGCGGCCAGGGCATTGACCTCGGCCGCGCCGAGAAGGCCCACGGCCCGTTCGATGGTTTCCACCCGGCCGGAAAAACCGTAGTAGGCGCTGTTGGCCAGTTTGAGCAGAAGTGCGGACAGGCCCGGGTCGTGGGAAACCACTGCGGCGATGTCGTGCAGGGAACTGTGCGGATTGCCGAGCACCTCCTGCAGGGTGATGAAGGCCCGGGGCAGGGGCGGGGGAACGATGTCGTCCACGAGGCGGCGCGAGGGGCTGAAGCCGGGCGGCGGCGGAGGCGGCGAATTCGTTTGGTGCGCCGGCGAGTTCAAAAGGTCCGGATCAAGGGCCGCCTCCCGGGCCAGACGTTCGCAGGCCAGTTCGAACAAAACGCCCACCGCCGGATGGGGGATGTCCGCGCTGGCGAAGCGGGCTGCGGTTTTTTCCCGTGCCGCGCTCACGATGCGCGGATCGATTTCCGGTGAGGAAACGTCGGACATGGGGCGGTTCTCCATGAAAATGCCGACTGTCTGGTGGATAGGCCCTGTTTACGACAAAGCGTGTCCGGGCACAAGGCCGCTTCAGGGGGCGGACCGGAAGGCGCGACGGTGGACCGGGCAGGGAATCTTCGGCGGTTGCCGGCGTCTTGACTTCCCTCTTGATGCGGACAAAGTAAGGACATCATGCGGCGCCTTTCGGAAGGAGCCAGGACATGTTCAGCAGGATCGTCGGCGAAGTGGCCGGCAAATTTCCCCAGTTCGTGTCGGCGGACGCGCCGTTGACGGAGGCCTCCCGGGCCATGGCCTCCGGGCTTCGGGGCTGCGTGTTCGTCCGCGAAAACGACCTCACTGTGGGCATGATCACCGAAACCAGCCTGCTGCGGTGCCTGCTTGAGCACCCTTCCCCGGATCATGGAGCGGCCCTGGCCATGCTCTCCCCGGCGCCCGGGGTCCCCGCCGCCATGATCGTGCCCCACGCCTGCCGCGTCCTGGAGGAAAAGCGGGTCAAACACCTGGCCGTGCACGATGTGGCGGGCATGCTGGTCGGCGTGGTCTCGGATTTGGATCTGGCGGGCGCTCTGGGCCTGGATTTCCTCATGGAAAACGCGACCTGCCAGACACTTATGACCAAAACCGTGCTGGCCGGATCGTCAGGAATGACCGCCCGAAGCGTGGCCGGCGTCATGCTGGAACGCGGGGTGGACTGCATGCTGACCTTGAAGGACGGCCGACCCACCGGAATCGTCACCGAATGGGACCTGGCCGTGAAAAGCGCCTCCCTGCCCGGCGGGCTGGACGTTTCCGTTGCCGAATACCTCACATCCCCGGTCTCCAGCGTGCCGCTCGGGGGCATGGTCTACAAGGTCATCCTGTATCTGCGCAAAAACAACATCCGCCATGTGCCCGTGGTGGATGATTCCGGCCTTCTGAGGGGCATGCTGACCATTTCCGAGATCCTGCGCCGGGCCGCCGTCCTTCCCCAGGCCCAATCCGGCCGGGGGCTTGGAAACCGCGCGGAAACACGATAGCCAGGACCACGACGCGGGACGCGCATCGTCCCGTATTCCCGTCCCTGGAGGTTCCGCCATGCCGAGTCCCGTTCATGCCGTCTGCCCTACCTGCCTTGCCGTCAACCGGGTCGATCCGGACAGACTCGCCCAGGGTCCGGTGTGCGGCAAATGCCACGGCGCACTCCTCGAACCGAAGCCCGTGACCCTGACCGGGCGCTCCTTCGACACCTTCCTGGCCAAAAGCGGACTGCCGGTTCTGGTGGACTTCTGGGCCCCCTGGTGCGCACCCTGCCGGGCCATGGCCCCGGCCTTCGAACAGGCCGCCGCAGCCCTTTTCCCCTCGGTCATCCTGGCCAAGCTGGACACCCAGGAGGAACTGGAGATCGCCGACCGGATGCGCATCCAGGGCGTTCCCACGATGATCCTGTTTCGGGGAAGCCGGGAACTGGCCCGGACCTCGGGGGCCAGGAGCGCCTCGGACCTGGCGGCCTGGACCCGCTCCCACCTGTCCTGAAGCCGCTGGAGGTACGCCATGCCCCTCATCGAGATCGACGAGCAGTTGTGCGCCCGCGACGGCATCTGCGTCGCCGAATGCCCCCTGGACCTTCTTGAACTTTCTCCGGAAAAAATCCCGGTTGCCGTGGCCGGGGCCGAAACCGCGTGCCTGCGTTGCGGGCATTGCATCGTTTCCTGTCCCAACGGGGCGTTGCGCCTGGACGGCCAGGACCCGGCCGGGCTTCCCGCCGTGCCCAGCCAATCCATCGAGGCGGATGCCGCCATCGGTTTTCTGGCCTCGCGCCGTTCCACCCGCAACTGGAAGGACAAAAACGTTTCCCGCGAGTTGATCGAACGGGCCATCGACGCCGCGCGCTACGCCCCGTCCGGCCTGAACATGCAGCCCGTGCACTGGCTGGTGGTGGAAACGGCGGAGGAGATGCGGCGTCTTGCCGGGCTGACCGCCGATTTTTTGCGCCAGTCCGGCACCATGGCCCAGTTCGTGGAGGCCTTCGACGCCGGAAGGGAGGTCATCCTGCGCGGCGCGCCGCGTTTGGTGGTCGCGCATGCCGACGCCGAAGGCTGGTATGATCCGACCACGGACTGTATCCTGGCCCTGGCCCATTTCGAGTTGGCCGCCCACGCCCTGGGGCTGGGCACCTGCTGGGCCGGGTTGTTCATGCGCGCCGCCCGGAACTGGCCGCCGCTGGCCCCGGCCCTGGACCTGCCTGCGGGACACAAGGTCTACGGCGGGCTCATGCTGGGCTATCCGAAGTTCAAAAGCCATCGTCTGCCGCCGCGCCGGGCGGCCCGCATCCGCTACCAATAAAAAAGCCCGGGAACTCCCGGGCTTTTGAAAAAATCGGCCGTGTGCCGACGTCGGCAGGCCTTACAGGCCGCATTTTTTCTTTTCGGCCGGCGCGATCGAGCACGACGAGCAGCCGCATCCGCACGAGGATTTCTTGCCGGTCCGGATCATGCGGCGCACCGTGTACACCACGGCGGCAAGCACAATGGCCAGAACGATCAGTTTTTCCCACATCACATCATCCTCCTTGCCCGGGGCGCGGACCCCTTCGCGTTTCCCGGCGGGAGAAAGGTAACACCGTCGCCGGACATGGCAAGGGGTACGGCGCGTCTCAATCCCGCCCGGCCCGGCTCCGCAAGCCGTTCCGGCGCTTGACGGACCGGCGGCAAGACGGCAACACTTCCATGACGGCCGAAATCGATACGTCTCATGGACTGCCTCCACCGGGACTGGCCGCAATCCCCGAGGAAGACGCATGGAAAAACACCTGCTGGTCGCCATCGGCGACGAATACGCCTCGTCGTTGAGCCTGCGCTACGTGTACGGCTTTTTTTCGCGCCGCCAGGACGTCAAGCTCACCCTGTTCTATGTGGCCCCGAAGACAGGCCACGGCCATCGGGCCGGCCATGCCGGATCGGAAACAGCCGCCACGGCCCGCTGCCTGTCGGGCGACGCCGCGGCCGCGCTGCCGGTTCTGGAAAAGGCCAGGGGCTGGCTTTTGGACATGGGCTTCCCCAAGGACAACGTGTTCGTCAAAACCTGCCGGGGGGATCAGGGCATCGTCAAGGACATCATCAAGGAGTGCGAGGCCGGGCTCTACGACGCCGCCGTACTCGGGCGACGCGGCCTGTCCTGGTTCGACGAGATGTTCACCGACAGCGTCTCCCACAAGATCCTGTGGGAGGCCATCAGCTTCCCCATCTGGGTCTGCCGCAACCCGGACCAAAACCGCAAGGACGTCCTGGTCTGCCTCGACGACTCCGGCCAGTGCCAGCGCGCCGCCGACCACGTGGGCTTCATCCTTTCCTCCGAACCCGCCCACGACGTCACCCTGCTGCATATCCGCGACGAAAACGGACCCGACCCCGCCCCCTTCTTCGCCACGGCCCGGCAGTCCCTGGCCGAAAACGGCATCCCCGACTCCCGCATCCGCCACAAGACCATCGCCGCCAAGGACCCGGCCCAGGCCATCCTCAAGATGGCCAGAACCGAGAACTTCGCCGCCGTGGCCATCGGCCGTACCGGCGACAGGCCCCGGGCCATCATGGACCAGATCGTGGGGTCGACCAGCCTCAAACTCCTGCGCAAGCTCGAAGGCGCGGCCCTGTGGCTGTGCAAGTAGGGTGCGGCGAAAGGGGTCCAGGGACAGTGTCCCCTTCATCCCATCTCTTCCCACAAGGCCCGCGCCGCCTCGGCCTGGGCGCCCAGGCCGTAGGCCCGGGCGGTCAGGCCGGCGTTGTGGAGGATGTGGCCGATCTCCGGGCCGTTTTCGAGGATGAGCCGCGCCGCGGCCTCCAGGGCCAGGGTGGTCTGGGCCACGTCGGCGTCCGGGGTGACGAAGGCGTTCGGTCCCCATGGGGTGGTCCGTAGCGGGGGCCAGTCCGGGGCGGTGGCGGGTGGAACGGGCCGCAGGTAGTCCAGGCCGCCAAGTCCCGCGTAGCCCACCACCAGGCAGCCGCAGGCCATGGCCTCCAGAGGCGGCAGGGGGCAGCCCTCGGGGAATCCGCAGGCCAGGAAGATGTGGCACGAGCCAAGGGTCTGGGCGACCTGTTCCTGGGTCATGTTCCGTATTTCCACGAAATGGAGGTCAAACCCGGTCATGGGTGCCCTGGCCGCGACAAGGGCGCGTATCTGGTCGGCCAGGGCCTTGTTTTTGCGGGGCATGAAGGCCACGCGCACGGCTCCTTCCGGTTTGGCGGCCGGGGCGCGAAAAAGCTCCAGGTCGATGCCCGGGCGCAGGATCGGCGGCAGGACGCCGGTCGCCAGTTCGATGAACCGGGCCACGGGATCGGAGACAGCCAGGAAGGACACGGGCAGTTCACGCCAGGTGACGCCCCGGGGCAGGCCGCTGAACAGGTAGGCCCAGTTCTGGCAATAAACCAGACAGCGGGCCTTGGCCGCAAGGCCCGGGGCCAGGGCATTGGGCCAGCCCTCGGGCACGAGCCAGATGTCGTCCGGGCCCAGGCGCAGGTTCTCGAAGGGCACGAGGGGGACGTCGGGCGCGTAGTCCCTCACCGCGTCCGGGACGACCTCCCTGGGGGCCAGGAACACGGAGTGGCCCGCCCGGTGCAGGCAGGCGGCCAGTCGCAGGAGCACGGCCAGTCCTCCGGCGGTCTTGTTCAGGGGCGGGATGAAGACCAGGGTACGCGGTGAGGTGTTCATGGGGGCTCCTGTGAGGGAGATGGTGTGGGCCGCGTCTTGTCAGAACCGGCTTGAGCCGGTAGGTATGGTTCGCTGTGGTCCGAAGTGTCGAGCAACGCCGAACACCGGGGAAATCTCGTGGCAAACGAAAAGGATGCAAAAGATCGCCGCCCTGTCCGGATCGGCCCTGAGGACGCCCGCATCGCGACGCTTGGCGAGCCGGGGGTGGCATGTCCCAAGGTCTGCGGCCGGTTTGTGCCCGACGAGCCGTCCGTGTCCGCCTTCATAACCAAAAATGAGGCCGAGGAACACGGTGTCGAGCCGGTTTTTTTCGAGGAGGCCGGCCCGAGGGCGCGCATCTTTTTCGAACCGGCCAAGACCAAGGTGGCCATCGTCACCTGCGGAGGCCTCTGCCCGGGCATCAACGACGTCATCCGGGCCATCGTCATGGAGGCCCACCACAACTACGGCGTGGCCGCCACTCTGGGCATCCGCTACGGGCTGCGGGGGTTCATCCCGGCCTGCCGCCACGACGTGACGGAACTGCATCCGGGCAACGTGGCCGACATCCAGGAGTTCGGGGGCACGCTCCTGGGCTCTTCGCGCGGTCCGCAACCCGTGGATGAGATCGTGGACGCGCTTGAGCGCATGAACATCAATTTCCTGGTGCTCATCGGCGGGGTCGGGGGGATGCGCGCGGCGGAGGCCATCGTCGCGGAGATCACGGCCCGGGGGTTGCCCATCGGGGTGGTGGGCATTCCCAAGACCATCGACAACGACATGCGCTTCGTGGCCCGCACCTTCGGATTCCTCACGGCCGTGGAAAAGGCCACCGAGGCCATCGCCTGCGCCCACACCGAGGCCGTGGGCGCCCCCTACGGCATCGGGCTCGTGAAGCTCATGGGCAGAAGTTCCGGGTTCATCGCGGCTACGGCGGCCATGGGCCTCAAACACGTCAATTTCGTGCTCATCCCCGAGGAACGCTTCGCCCTGCACGGCCCCGGCGGGTTTCTGGAAGCCCTGGACGGGCGCCTGACCCGCAGGGGACATGCCGTGGTGGTGGTGGCCGAGGGCGCGGGCCAGCATCTCCTGCCGCCCACGAACGAGACCGACGCCTCGGGAAACCCGGTCCTCGGCGACATCTGCGGGCTGATCCTGGCGGAGGCCAAGGCCTATTTCAAGGACAGGGGCCTGCCCATCACCCTGAAATACATCGATCCGAGCTACATCATCCGTTCGGTGCCGGCCAACATCGCCGACGCGGTGTATTGCGGCTTTCTGGGGCAGCACGCGGTGCATGCGGGCATGGCCGGGAAGACCGGGCTTCTGGTGAGCTCCATGCACGACCGCTATGTGCATGTGCCCCTGGCCCTGGCCAGCGCCGACCGCCGGAGCATCGATACGGATTCCGATTTCTGGCAGGCCGTGCTCGATTCCACGGGCCAGCCCCGGCTGGCCCGGGGATGACCGCGGCCGCGTCGTTTCACCATGCGTAAAGGAGAGCATCATGCCCGATATTCTTGCCCGGACCCTGGCCGCGATCTCGCCGGTGGACGTCACGCTCCGCAAAAAGGCCCAGGCCCGTCTGGACAGCCTGACCAAGCCGCGCGGCAGCCTGGGGCGGCTTGAGGAGGCGGCGGCCCGGCTGTTCTGCATTGCGGGAGGCAAGCCGCCGACCGTGGACCCGGCCCGCATCCACACCTTCGCCGGGGATCACGGGGTCACGGAGGAAGGCGTGAGCCCCTTCCCCCGGGAGGTCACCCGGCAGATGGTGGCCAATTTTCTGGCCGGCGGGGCCGGGGTGAACGTGCTGGCCCGCACGGCCGGGGTGGAACTGGTGGTGGTGGATGCGGGATGCGCCGGGGGGGATTTTCCGGCCCATCCGTCGTTGGTGTCGGCCAAGGTCATGCCCGGCACGAACAATCTGGCCAAGGGGCCGGCCATGACCGTGGCCCAGTGCCAGGCCGCCGTGGAGGTGGGCATCGGACTGGCCGACAAGGCGGCGGCCAGGGGGGTGCGCTGCCTGGGCATGGGCGAGATGGGCATCGGCAACACCACGCCGTCCACGGCCTTGTGCTGCGCCTATCTGGGATTTACGCCGCTGGAGGTCGCCGGACCCGGGGCCGGGCTGGACCCGGCCGGGGTGCGCAGGAAGGCCGAGGTGGTGCGCCAGGCCTTGTGGGCCAATGACGCGGCCGTTTCCGAAGGCGATCCGCTGGGCATCCTGGCCGCGCTCGGGGGGCTTGAGATCGCGGCCCTGACCGGGCTGGCCCTGGGGGCGGCGGCCAACCGTCTGCCGCTGGTGGTGGACGGGTTCATCTCCACGGCGGCCTACGTGGCGGCCTGGAAGATGCATCAGGATGTGGCGGACTATGCCTTTTTCAGCCATGCCTCGGCCGAGCCCGGGCACGCCCGGGTCATGGAGGCCCTGGGGGCCGACCCGCTTCTGCACCTGGACATGCGCCTGGGCGAGGGCACGGGCGCGGCCATGGCGATATTCGTGCTGCGCTGCGCCGCGGCGATTTTCAGCGAGATGGCCACCTTCGAGAAGGCCGGGGTCAGCGGCCGGGCGGGGTAGAAGATCAGGGCGTCCCGGTGTACAACTCGTCCAAAATTTCCTTGCCGCCCCGGGAAAGAACGGTCCCGGCCAGGGCCAGGCCAATGGCCCGGGCCTCGGTCCGGGGGCCAGTGGCCGTCTCGCGCACCACGCGATCCCCGGCCACGTCCGAGACCATGCCGGTCACGGTCACGGTCTCGCCGGCAATCACCGCCCAGGCCGAGATGGGCACCTGGCAGCCGCCGTCCAGGCCGGCCAGAAAGCCGCGTTCGGCCGCGACCGCGTCCCGGGTGTCCGGATGGTCCAGAAAGGCCACGCAGGCCGCCGTGTCCGCGTCGTTGGCCCGGTATTCGATGCCCAGGGCCCCCTGGCCGGCGGCGGGCAGAAAGTCCGGCGGGGAGAGGGGGATGCGCACCGGCGCGGAAAGCCCGAGGCGGTTCAGGCCCGCGCCGGCCACCACGATGGCCGCGAAGTCCCCGCGCAGAAGCTTCCCCACCCGGGTGTCCAGGTTGCCGCGCAAATCCACGATGCAAAGGTCCCGGCGGCGCATGAGCAGTTGCGAGGTGCGGCGCAGGCTGCTGGTACCCACCCGCGCCCCCGGGGCCAGGGCGGAAAGAGAGGTTTCCCCACAGGTCAACAGGGCGTCGGAGAGCTCCTCGCGCTCGGGAACCACCCCCAGAATCAGCCCCTCGGGCTGCTCGGCGGGCACGTCCTTCATGCTGTGCACGGCCAGATCGGCCCGGCCGTCCAGCAGGGCCTCCTCGATCTCCTTGACGAAAAGGCCCTTGCCTCCGACCTTGGCCAGGGGCACGTCCAGGATCTTGTCGCCCTTGGTCTTGATGACCAGAAGCTCGGTGGCCAGGCCGGGATGGGCCGCCGCAAGCCGTTGCGAGACGTGTTCAGCCTGCCACAGGGCCAGTTTGCTGCCCCGGGTGGCGATGACGATGCGTTTTTTCATGCGTGGTTCCGGGTCCTGGGGCCATCAGCTGCCGCAGGTGGAGCAGTTTCCTCCGGAACATCCGGCGCAGCCGCTCGACGAGGCCCTTGGCGCGGTGCCTGTGAAACCCGTGTCCCCGGAGGAGCGTCCGATCCGGCAACAGGACAGGAGCTTCTCGGTCTTTTTGGATGTGCATTTGGGGCAGGCGGGAGCCGGCGCGTCGGCGGGCACGATGTCCTCGAACTTCTCCCCGCAGGCGCGGCAGACGTATTCATAGATGGGCATGGCGAAAACCTCCGTTTTGCCGTGAACATGGGATGCGGGCCATGGCCCGGCCGCCTATCCCTCGTCGAGATAGGGGCGCAGTTCCATGACCGCTTCGAAAAGATAATGATCGACCAGCTTGCAGAGAAGATGCCCGGCGGTAATATGTATTTCCTGGATGAGCGGGGTGGACGTGCTGGGGACGAGCAGGGCGAAGTCGCTTAGGGGAACGATGTCGCCGTTTTGTCCGGCCAGCCCCACGGTTACCATGCCCTTTTCCCTGGCCGCGCGCATGGCCTCGAGCACGTTCGGGCTGTTGCCCGATGTGGAGATGCCGGTCAGGACGTCGCCCCGGGCCCCCAGGGCCTGGACCTGCTTGGCGAAGACGCGCTCGAAGCCGTAGTCGTTGCCCACGGCGGTGAGGATGGAGGTATCCGTGGTCAGGGCCAGGGCGGGCAGGGGCGGACGCTCGATCTGGAAACGGTTGACGAATTCGGCGGCCAGATGCTGGGCGTCGGCCGCGCTGCCGCCGTTGCCGCAGAAAAGCAGCTTGCCGCCCCGGGCCAGGCACACGGCCATGGTCCGGGCCACCCGGGCCACCTGCTCGGCGTTCTCGGCGAAAAAGCGCTCCCGCAGGGCGCAGCCTTCCCGGGCGTACCCCAGGATTTCCTCCACCACGTGGCCGGACATGACGATAGGCATCCTTGCGCGAGATTTCGCGCCGTGAGAGGCGGCGCGATGGCTGATCGACCTTTGGCCTATAGCCCAAGACGTTCGGGATGACAACGGCGGCCCGGCCGCAGGCGGGATACGGGCCCGGCGATTTCGGCGGCGTCGGTCCGGCAACTTTTATTTTGCTCCGGGTTCATGTACCCTGCTCTGCCATGGGCGGCGAGGAAAAGTGTTTCAACCCCGCGTCGGTGCCGCGGGTTCCCCCCTTTGTGGGCACGCAGTCCGACGAGGACTGCCTGAGCCTTGTGGGCATGGCCGGCGCCGGCAAGTCCACGCTCGGCCGTCTGGTGGCCGAGCGGCTGGGGTTCGCCCATCTGGACACGGACCGGCTCATCGAGGCCACCTTCGGCATGTCCCTGCAGGCCCTTCTGGACGCCCGGGGGTTGGACGACTTTCTGCGCATCGAGGAGGACGTGGTGTCGCGGCTGTGGCTCAGGCGCTGCGTGATTTCCACCGGGGGCAGCGTGATCTATAGCTCCCGGGCCGTGGAGCGGCTTCGGCGGTGCGGTCCGGTGGTTTTTTTGGAGATCGACCTGGACACGTTTCTGTCCCGGGTCGGCGGCGCCGAGGACCGGGGATTCGCCCGGCCCGGCGGCAGGTCCCTGGAGGAGGTCTTCGCCGAGCGCCAGCCCCTGTACGCGGCGGCGGCGGATTACCGGGAACGCACCGGCGGGGTGTCTCCGGCGCAAAGCGCGGACGACATCGTGCGCTGGATGCGGGCGCGCCGGTCGCAAGACGCGGGGGAGACGAAATGACGGGCGCGCGACGCCGGGCGCTTTTGGCCCGCCTTGCGGCCGTGTACCGGCGCATGGACGAGGCCTACGACGCGGTGGCCGGTCCCCTGGGATTTTCCTGCCAGGGCTGCGCCACCAACTGTTGCACGAGTTATTTTCAGCACCACACGCACATCGAGTGGCTGTATCTGTTCGAAGGGCTCCTTGCCCTGCCCGGCGAACGACGGGAACGGTACCTGGAGCGGGCGGCGGAGGCCGTGGCCGCGATCCGTGAGGCCCTGGCCCGGGGGGAAACGCCCCGGGTCATGTGCCCGCTCAACGACGACGGGTTGTGCGGGCTGTACGCGCACCGGCTGATGATCTGCCGGCTGCACGGGGTGCCCCACGTGCTCATCGGTCCGGGCGGGGTCCGGGAATTTCCGGGCTGCCCGCGTTGCGAGACGCTTCGGGCCGCGCATCCCGCGGCCGGGATCATGGACCGGACCTCCCTGTACCGGGAACTGGCGGCCATCGAAATGGAGCTTGTGGGGAAAAACGCCGTCAGGCCCCCCAGGGTGGACGCGACCCTGGCCGAGATGCTGGCGGCCGGCCCCCCCCGGGTGTAGTGTCCTGCCGGCGGGACCGCGGGACCCTCTCCGGCGACGCCCACATGACGGCCGCACAGGCCGCGAGGCGAGGCGACATGAACGTATTGGCGAGGATTTCAAGGCTGCGGCGGGTGTTCTCGGCCCTGGCGGTCCTGGCGGGCCTGGTCCTGGCGGCGGGGTGCGCGGAGCTGACGGCCCGCCACCTGGAATCCCGCAACTGGAACCCCTCGGCCGAACAGACCCTGACCATGCGTCACTGGCGCTTCACCTTCGTGTCCGTGCCCACCCGGCAGAGCTACGGGATCAAGGGCACGGCCACGGCCCTGGCGGACACCCTGCCGGCCTGGGTCGACCGGGTGCAGGAATTGACCCTGACGGCCTATTTGCGCGATGCCGAGGGCGTCGTCCTGGCCACGGACCAGAAGACCTACCTGCCCATGAGCCTGTCCGACGCCTCCGCGGTCTCCTTCGATTTCTTCCTGGCCCCGGAATCCAGGCGCCCGGATACCAGCCTTTCCGTGTCCTTCGGCTACCGGGCGGTGTTCACCTCGGCGTCGGCCGTGCGCGCCGCGGCCGGGGGCAAGCTCCCGGCGCAGTTCGTGTTTTTCGCCGGAGAATCGGCCCTGATGCGGGAATAGGCCGCCTCGTCCGGCCGACCGCCAAACGTCACCTGATTACATCCCGCCCGTAACACCCCGTCCTTGCGGGCCGTGCTAAACGCCCTCCAGCCGCGATGCGGCGAAAGGATGGCGAAGATGACCGGCCCTGAACGCACCCACCCAGCCTTTTTGAAAACCCCATGGACCCGCGTCGTCCTCTTTCGTCTTCGCTAGCCGCCATGAATGCGGCCCACAACCTTCACGGGACCACCACCACCCTCGTCACCACCCAAGCCGCCCGACCCGGGCCGGGAAACGGCCCCGGTCCGGCGGGCGTCGGGAAAGGCGCGTCTTTCGTCCGCCGGGAGACACGGAATCCTGGCCCCGCTTCATCCAATCCTGTCCGGAAACAAGGGGGAACGGCATGAGGATCGATCTGCACGTCCATTCCAAACACTCCACACGGCCTTCCCAGTGGTTCCTGCAAAAGCTCGGTTGCCCGGAAAGTTTCACCGAGCCCAGGCGCCTGTATGACATCGCCAAGTCCCGGGGCATGGACATGGTCACCATCGCCGACCACAACACCATAAACGGGGCCCTGGAGATCGCCCACCTGCCAGACGCCTTCATAAGCGAGGAGATCACCAGCTATTTTCCCGAGGACCGGTGCAAGGTGCACGTACTGGCCCTTTGCATCGACGAGGCCATCCACGCCGACATCCAGAAGGTCCGGGAGAACGTCTTGGAACTGGTGCCCTACCTGCGGGGCCGGGGTGTGACCCACGTGGTGGCCCACCCCCTGTACGGAGTCAACGACAAGCTCACGGTGGAGCACTTCGAGAAGATGCTGCTTTTGTTCGAGAACTTCGAGATAAACGGCACCCGCGACGCCTTCCAGAACGACATCCTGCGCGCCGTGCTGGCCGGCCTCACCAGCGAGGACATCGAGCGGCTGGCCGTCAGGCACGGCATCGAGCCGGCCTTCGAGGCCCCCTGGGTCAAACGCCTGACCGGCGGTTCGGACGATCATTCGTCGCTGCACATCGCCTCCATGTATACCGAGGTCCCCGGCGCCGCCACGCTCGAAGATTTCCTGTGCGGGTTGCGCGGGGGGCTGGCCCGGCCAGGAGGGCGGCCCTCCCATCCCAAGGCCATGGCCCTTAACCTCTATGCCATCGCCTACCAGTTCTACAAAAGCAGGTTCGGGTTTCAAAAGTACGTGGACAAGGACCTGTTTCTCAAGTTCGTGGACCGGTTTCTGTCCGGCAACCCCGAGGAAAAGACCGGCATGGTGTTCAAGGCCCGGACCTTTCTGTCCGGCATGACCAGGGGCTCTTCGGCCAAGGCCGGGGCCTCCCTCAACGACCTGTTCCGGGGCAAGGCCGAGGAACTCATCCATGAGGACCGCCGTTTCCTCGAGCAGGCCCGCCGGGGGCTTAACAGGGATGTGTGCCTGGAGGAGGAGTGGTTCCGGTTCGTCACCCGGGTCGCGGACAAGGTGCTCTCCCATTTCACGAGCAATCTCCTGGATCAGGTCAGCGGGGCCAACCTGTTCGACATCTTCCAGTGCATCGGTTCCGCCGGGGCCCTGTATACGGTCCTTGGACCCTACTTCGTGGCCTACACCGTGTTCACCAAGGACAGGGGATTTTGCCGCAAGGTGGCCGAACGCTTCGCGGCGGCGGTTCCGGGCGAGCCCGGGGCGCGAAACGGGGTGGCCGGAGGCGGGAAAACCCCCCGCCGGACCAGGATGGCCCATTTCACGGATACCTTCTCCGAGGTCAACGGCGTGGCCCTGACCCTGCGCATGCACCTGGACATGGCCGGCAAACACGGCAAGCGCCTGACCGTCATCACCTGCGGGCAGGACGACATCGCGCCCGGCGAGGGGGTGATGAACTTCAAGGCCGTGGGCGAATACCGGCTGGCGGAATACCCGTCCCAGAAATTTTCCTATCCGCCGTTTCTGCGCATGCTCGAATACGTTTACGAACAGGGCTTTACCCTTTTGCACTCGGCCACGCCCGGCCCCATCGGGCTGGCCGCCCTGGTCATCGCCCGCATCCTGAAACTCCCCATCCACGCCACCTACCACACGGCCATCCCCCAGTACGCCCGCTACCTCACGGGCGACGATTCCATGGAGGAGATCATGTGGCGCTACGTGGTCTGGTACTACAACCAGATGGACGCCGTGTTCGTGCCTTCGGCCAGCACCGGCGAGGAACTCAAGGCCCACGGCGTGGCCCCGGAGAAGATCAGGACCTATCCGCGCGGCGTGGACGTGGAGCGCTTCCATCCGGCCAAGCGCAACGGTTTCCTGGCCGGCCAAGGGGTCGCCGAGGGCGTCAGCCTGCTGTATGTGGGCCGGGTGTCCCGGGAGAAGAACCTGCACCATCTGGCCGAGGCCTTCCGCAACCTGTCGGCCAGGCATGCGGAGGTGAACCTGGTGGTGGTGGGCGACGGGCCGTACCTGGAGGAGATGCGCGAACGGATGGCCGGCACGCGCTGCCATTTCACCGGCTGCCTGGATGGCGAGGATCTGGCCGAGGCCTATGCCTCGAGCGACCTGTTCGTGTTCCCCTCCACCACGGACACCTTCGGCAACGTGGTCCTGGAGGCCCAGGCCTCGGGGCTGCCGGTGGTGGTCTCGGACCAGGGCGGGCCGTGCGAGAACGTCGCCCCGGGGGTCACCGGGGTGGTGGTGCCGGACATGGACGCCAAAAGCCTGGAGGCGGTCCTGGACGAACTGGTGAGCGATCCGGGGCGCATCCGGCGCATGGGCGCGGCGGCCCGGGCCAGCATGGAGGGGCGCTCCTTCGACGCGGCCTTCCTGGGGGCCTGGGAACTGTACAAGCAGGCCTCGTAGCGTGGAACAACTTAAAAATACGAAAGTATTTTGTGGTGAAACGGATTATCCCGAGATGAGGATGCCCGAATTTCGGGGACGTGACAGCGGGGCTTCCAGTCCGGGCCGATGGGGGCTGTAGCGCCGGAAGCGGCTTACCGTAGCCGCTCCCGCAGGATGTCCGCGACGGCGACGGGCCGGAAAGGGCGCATGGATTCCGCGATCAGGCGGCGTTCGCCGGGCCTGGGAGGGCCCATGCCGCGCACCTTGCGCATCAGGTGGCCGAAGTGCCCCGGATCGGGGTCGGCCCAGCGCATGGCCGTGGTGAAAAGAGGAATGCGCCGGCACATGTCTTCGGAAACGCGGGTCAGGGTGAAGTCCGCCGGGTAGCTGTTGTCTCGGTTCATGAAGGCCATGTTGCCGGAGTACCCCGTGGCGATGGCCGCGTTGCCGGTTCCCAGGGCGTCGGACAGGGGCAGCCCCCAGGCCTCGCAGTGATGTGCGCTGACATAGCAGTGGCACAGGTGGTGCAGGGCTGAGATCTGGGAGTCGGTCAGGGATGCGTTCACGGGGATGATTTTTTTCAGGCCGGAAAGGTCCACCGGCGTGCGATATTGTTTCACGACCAGAAAAACGTCCGGGTCGTGCAGAAAATTTTGGATGAAGATATCGAGCAGGGCCGCGAGGTTTTTTCTGGGATTGAGCGAATCCATGATGGTATAGAAATAATACGCATTTGGATCGTAGGAGATCATTTTCTTCACTTTTGAAACGTCATCCGGGAGCAAGGACGTCTCTTCAACGATATGCGGCACGACAGAGACGTTTTCGAACCTTGTTTGAAAGGCCGCCCGGGAAAATTCAGAGCAGGTCCATATGGCATCCACCATGGACAATGGTTCGACATAGGCATCGGGAAGAATGTCCGTCTCCCAGACGCTGTAGGCGATAAGCTCTTTTTTCCTGATTGCCGGAAAGGCCTTCAGGATTGCCGGAAAGTTCACCGGGGCGTCGTGCAGGATGACCACGTCCGCGTCCTCTGGGCGATCCGCCAGGGGAATGCCCGCCTGGAGCATGGCTCGTCTATAGGCCTGTCCGGCCGAGAGGTGGCTGATGTAGGGGCTTAGGTGGTAATAGACCGTTTTCATGGGCGCGGCCGGCTGGTCCAGAGTACGGATGCAGGACCGACTCTTCTATACTATGGCCGACTCCGTCCTTTTCGTCAACCGGAAGTGCCGGCGAACGCCGTCTTCCTCCACGCGCCCCTTTACCGTCGCCCCGCCTCCGTGCCATAGGACGGCCCGGGAGATATCCGGCGTCGGCCCGAGGCGGCCGCCTAGCCGAACCTGCTCATGACCATCCGCATAGCCCTGCGCAACCTCATGCACGACCGCATCCGGCTGGCCGTGACCCTGACCGGGGTCATCTTCGCCGTGGTGCTCATCGCCGTTCAGAGCGGCCTTTTCGTGGGTTTCACCACGGCCACCTCCTGCGTCATCGAGAACACCGAGGCCGACGTGTGGGTGGCTTCCAGGGGCGTGCGCAACTTCGACGTCACCCACCCCTTGCGCGAGCGCAAATACCATCAGGTCCTGTCCGTTCCGGGAGTCGCCCGGGCCGAGAAGTTCATCGTGCAGTTCGCCAACTGGCGAAAGCCCGAGGGCGGCATGGAAAGCGTGGAGGTGGTGGGCTTCGATCTGGCTTCGGGCCTGGGAAGGCCCTGGGCCATGGCCGCAGGGTCCATCGAGGCCCTCGAGGTCCGGGACACGGTGATCATCGACGAACTCTACCAGCAGAAACTCGGGGTCACGGAATTGGGACAGGCCGTGGAGATCAGCGACCGTCGGGCCAGGGTGGTGGGATTCACCCGGGGCATCCGGTCGTTCACCACCTCGCCCTACGTGTTCACCTCCTTTTCCAACGCGTTGGAGTTCACGCACTTAAAGCCCGACCAGTTGACCTACGTGCTGGTCCTGGCCGAACCCGGCGTGGACCCCCGGGAGCTTCGGGCGGCCATCGCGGCGGCCGTGGACGACGTGGACGTGTTCACCCGGGAGGAATTCGCCCACAAGACCAAGTGGTACTGGATGTTCACCACCGGGGCGGGCATGGCCCTGGTCATCGCGGCCTGTCTGGGGCTGGTGGTCGGCGGGGTGGTGGTGGCCCAGACCCTGTACGCCACGACCATGGACCACCTGCCGGAGTTCGGCACGCTTCGGGCCATGGGGGCCAAAAACGGCTACTTATACAAAATCATCATGGCCCAGGCCGTGGCCGCCGCGTTTATCGGCTATTTTCCGGGGATCATCATCAGCCACGTCCTGGTGAAACTGGCCGAGAAGGGCGGGGCCTCCATCCTTCTGACCTGGAAGATGTCCGTGGGGCTTTTTTTCCTGACCGTGGTCATGTGCGTGACCGCCTCCTTCGTATCCATCAAGCGGGTGACCCGCATCGACCCGGCCATGGTTTTCAAGGGGGCGTGAGCATGGCTGGAAATGGTGACGCCCTGGTCCGTGTGCGCGGACTGACCAAGGATTTCCGCACCGGGCACGTCACGGTGCCGGCCCTGCGCGGGGTGGACCTGGACGTCAGGGCCGGAGAGGTGGCCCTGCTCATGGGCCCGTCGGGCAGCGGCAAGACCACGCTTTTGTCCATCATGGGCTGCATCCTCTCGCCCACGGCGGGAAGCCTGCGCATCAAGGGCCATGAGGCCTCGGGACTGACGGAAAAAAAACTCGGGGTGCTGCGCCTGGAGCATTTCGGGTTCATCTTCCAGAACTACAACCTGTTTCGCACCCTGACCGCCGCGGAAAACGTCCAGGTGACCCTGGATCTGAAGGGCGTCCGGGGAGACGAGGCCCAGGCCAGGGTCCTGGCGGCGCTTGCCGCCGTCGGGCTTCCGGACAAGGCCGGGATGCGCCCCGAGGACTTAAGCGGCGGCCAGAAGCAGCGGGTGGCCATCGCCCGGGCCCTGGTCGGGGAGCCGGAGATCATCCTGGCCGACGAGCCCACGGCGGCCCTGGACTCCACAAACGGCCGCCTGATCATCGGGCTCTTGCGGCAACTGGCCCTGGAGCGGGGCCGGGCCGTGGTCATCGTCACCCATGATCCGCGCATCCAGGAGTTCGCGGACAGGATCGTGCACATCGAGGACGGACGCATCACCCAAGACGGGGAGTCGGCATGAGGATACCATTCGCACTGTGTGCCGCGGCGGCGCTCGTCGCGGGTCTGCTGGCCGGCGTGGCGCCGGCCGGGGTGGAGACGGCGGTACCCGGTCCGGCCGGAACCGGGAAGGCCCGGACGGTCGATTCCGGCCAGCCTGCCGGGATGGTCTGGGTGGCCGCGCCCGGGCGGGTGGAGCCGGTGTCCGAGGAGATGCGCCTGGGCTTCGACATCGCCGGCAAGATCACCGACGTGCTGGTCGAGGAGGGGGATGCGGTGCGTCGCGATCAGCCCCTGGCCAGGCTGTGGGACGCGGATCTGAAGGCCGCGGTGGCCGCGGCCGAGGCGGCGCTGGCGGCCCGGGAAGCGGAACTGGAAAAGGTCCTGGCCGGGGCCCGGAGCATGGAGCGCAGGGAGGCCCGGGCGGCCCTGGACGAGGCCGTCACGGTGATGCGCCAGGCCAAGATCGAGCACGAGCGGCGCGAAAAGCTTCTGGCCGGCGAGGTTCTGGCGCCGGAGGAGGAGGACCGGGCGGAGAAGGAATATCTGGTCTCCCGGCAGCGGGTGGAGGCGGCCCGGCAGCGGTTCCATCTGGTGGACGACCCGTCCCGGTCCGAGGACATCAAAAGGGCCTGGGCCCAGGTCGACGAGGCCAGGGCCAGCCTGGATCGGGCCAGAGCGTATGCGGCCAAGGCCGAGATCCGCTCGCCCATCGACGGGGTGGTGCTGCGCAAGCACAGAAGGGCCGGGGAGATGGTCTCGGTGTCCTTCGACACCCCGGTGGTGACCGTGGGCGACATCTCCCGGTTGCGGGTACGGGCCGACGTGGACGAAAAAGACATCGCCAAGGTGCGCGAGGGGCAGCGGGCGTACATGGTGGCCGACGCCTACGGCGAGCGCAAATTTTGGGGCACGGTGTTTCGGGTGGCCAGGATTCTGGGGCGCAAGAACGTGCGCACGGACGATCCGGCCGAAAAAAACGACACCCGCATCCTGGAGGCGCTTCTCGATCTGGACGAACCGGGCCTGCCCGTGGGGCTTCGCATGGACGTGTTCGTGATCGTGGAACAAGGGCCGGACGGGAAGGACGGGGCCGGCGGTGAAGGAACCGGGAGGCCGGACATCCGGCCTACGGGGGGGCAATGATGTTCACCGTCGCCATTCCCGGCTTCGGCGACCTGTCCCTGGTCCATCTGGTCCTGGACTACAACGGCACCCTGGCCCTGGACGGGACGCTTTTGCCGGGCGTGGCCGAGCGGATTTCGGCCCTGGCCGGGATCATGACCGTGCACGTGGTCACGGCCGACACCTTCGGCACGGTGGCCCGGGCCCTTTCCGGGCTTCCGGCCTCGGTCACGGTGCTCGGCCCCGGTCCCGAGGACGCGGCCAAGCTGGCTTTCGTGCGCTCACTTGGGATGGCCTCCGCAGCCTGCGTGGGCAACGGCAGAAACGACCGGCTGATGCTCGCCGAGGCGGCCCTGGGACTGGCGGTCGTCGGTGCCGAGGGGGCCTGCCTGGACGCCGTCCTGGCCGCCGACGCGGTCTTCACCGACATCCGCGACGCCCTGGACGTGTTTTCAAAGCCCGGCCGGCTTGTGGCCACGCTGCGGGCTTAGGGTCTTCGTCCCGGCGGGGGGAGAAGGACCGCCGCCGCGCCCGGGATCGCGTCCCGGGATCACGCCGTTGTTTCCAACCAGGAATCCTCCTCCGATCGGTCGGCGCCAAACGCGTCAGGAAGACCGTGGTGCGACGGGCGGTTCCCGCCCCGGCCGCGCCGGGGCTATTTGATGAGGTGGTTGAGGGCGTTGAGCAAGGATTCGCTGGATATCTTGAAGGCGCCGGTGAAGGGCCGGTCCAACTCCAGGATCAGGAAGATGGCCCCGGAAATGGAGACGGCGGAGGTGAGCATGGCCGTCATGGCCGTGGCGTTCGGTGGGGACAGCAGGCTGAAGTTGAAGAAGATGATGACCAGCCAGAAGGAAATGATGAAAAGCAGGGATCCCGAGATGGATGGGGCCAGCTGGGAAAAGATCAGGGTGCGCAGTTGGCCGAGTTCAATGGTGAGAGTGACGGCCTCGTGTTTGATGTTTCTCCCCGATTCGCTGTCAGGGGCAAGCGCCTGGAGGGCGTTGAAAAAGGCATTGCCGGCCTTCGTGTCCGGATCGAAATGGGGGTTCGATCCGCTCCCGTTCGGCCACAGGTCGTGCATCATGCCCTCGACGCTGTCCCGGAACTGATGGCGGAGCGCGTCGGCTTCAGGTCCGTAGTACGCCAGCACCCGGTCGAGAAACATGATTTTTGCCGACATCTGGAGGACGTTGGTCCTGCTTGCGTCGTAGGATCCCTTGGCGGAGTTGATCAGAAAGCCGAGGAGCAGGGCGGTCATGGTCGCCACTAGGCCGATGGCCAGCTTGATGGCGTCGAAGGTATCCTTCCCCAGATGGTGGTCGGGAAGCCTCCGGCGGATGAACATGCCCAGGAGAATCGCGATGCAAAGCCCTGAAAGCAAAAAAAGCGCGACGTAGGCTGGTCTCATCAAAATCCTTTTGCGGTGTTAGCGGTCGTGGCCGGCCGAAGGGCGTTTCCGGGCAGGTCGTGCCGGAGATTCTCAGAATCCCGCCTACTTCCCCTTCCCTCCCTGCACCACGGACATGGCCGTGCCCACGATCCCGGCGATGTCCGCGAGGTTGGCGGGCAAAATGAGCGTGTTGCCGGCCTTGGCCAGGTTGCCGAACTCCGACAGATACTTTTCCGCCACCCGCAGGTTCGCCGCCGTCACCCCGCCCTCGGCCGACAGCGCCGTCGCCACGGCCACAATGCCCTGGGCCGTGGCCTGGGCCAGAAGCTCGATCTCCCGGGAGCGGCCCTCGGCCTCGTTGATGCGCTTCTGCTTCTCGCCCTCGGACACAGAGATGGCCTCCTGGCGCATGCCCTCGGCCCGGTTGATGCGCGCCTGCCGGTCGCCCTCGGAGGTGGCGATCTCGGCCCGCTTTTCCCGCTCGGCCTTCATCTGCCGTTCCATGGCCTCCATCACCGAGGCCGGCGGGGTGATGTCCTTTATCTCGTAGCGCAGGACCTTGATGCCCCAGTTCTGGGCCGCCTCGTCCACGGCCTCGATCACCTGACGGTTGATGTTCTCCCGTTCCTCGAAGGTTTTGTCCAGATCGATCTTGCCGATGGCCGACCGCAGCGACGTCTGGGCCAGCTGCGACGCGGCCACGTAGTAGTTCTCGATGCCGTAGGCCGACAGCTTGGAGTCGATGACCTGGAGATACAGCACGCCGTCGATGGACACGGCCACGTTGTCCTTGGTGATGCAGGTCTGGGAGGGGATGTCCATGACCTCCTCCTTGAGCGACCGGCGGTAGGCGATCTTGTCCAGAAAGGGGATCAGGATGTGGAATCCGGCCCCGAGCGTGTTGTGGAACTTGCCCAGCCGCTCCACCACGAACTCCGAACGCTGCGGGACCACCACGGCGGTTTTGATGAACAGGATGATGACCACGACGGCCAGCACGATGAGCATGATCATGGTGTCGCTGAACATGGGGCGCTCCTTACAGGGGTTTGACCCGGAACGTCAGGCCGTCGTCGGAAGCCGGTCCCTCGATGACCACGGTCGCGCCCTCGGGGATGTCCACGTCGGCGACGGCGCGCCAGAAACTGCCGCGAAACTTGATCTCCCCGGGAACGGCCGGGCCGATGGCCCCGGTCACCAGGGCCTGACGGCCCATGGCCCGGTCGGCCAGCTCCTTGTCCGCCCCCTCCTTGAGTCTGCCCCCGAAGGTGCGCATGAACAGCTTGCGCAGGGTGAAGAGCAGAACCAGCGAGGTGACCAGAAAGATCGCGAGCTGCACCTCCACGCCCACATCCGCGACAAGGAGCACAAGGGCCGCGATCCAGCTTCCGAAGCAGAAGAAAATGAGGATCAGCCCGGGCAGCACAAGTTCGGCGAGCAGAAACCCGACACCGATCAAAAACCAGATCAGGGAGGCGGAGGCGTCGAACATGCGGACTCCGAATGTTGCCGGTTTCGAAAGGAAGGCAATTACCTCCTGACATTAGCCTAAAGCGTCCCAGCCTACAACACGCCCGGGAAGCCGGACGCGAAGCGCGATGAAGTTTTCGAAAGGGGGTTCCAGGGGGGAAACCTTTTTCAAAAGGTTTCCCCCCTGGTCTTGCGCCGGGCTAAGAGGGCCGTAAGCACCGCGTCCGGCACCACAAGGTCGCCCTTGCCCACGCCGAGGCGGATCTCGGGCTTGGCCGCGCCGTGGAAGTCCGAGCCGCCGGTGACGCCGAGGTCCAACTTGGCGGCCAGGGCCAGGTATTCCCGGGTCTGGGACTGGCTATGCTCGCTGTAAAGGGCCTCGATGGCGTCCACGCCGAGTTCTTTATATTCGGCCACCAGGCGTTCCAGGGTCCGTTCGTTCTGATGCAGCAGGAAGGGGTGGGCGATGGCCGGGGTGGCTCCTTCGGCCAGAAGCATGGAGACGGCCTTTTCGAGGGACATCTTTTTTTTGGGGACGTAGGCCCGGCCGTTTGGGCCGAGGAGGCGGGCGAAGGCCTCCTTGACGCTTGTGGCCACGCCTTTTTTCATGAGCGCGGCGGCGATGTGCGGCCGGCCCACGGACCCGCCGGCCAGGGCCAGGACCTCGTCGTAGTCCAGGGCGATGCCCATGGCCGCGAGCTTGTCCAGGATGAGCCGGTTTCTGTCGTGGCGCTTGCCGCGCAGGTCGGCCAGGACGCGGGCGAGATCGCCTGGGCGCTCGGGCAGAAAAAGGCCCAGAAGGTGCAGGGCGCGCCGGCCGTCGAAGACCGAGAGCTCCACGCCGCCGATCACCGTGACCCCGGATTCCCGGCCCGCGGCCATGGCCTCGGGCAGGCCGTCCACGGTGTCGTGGTCGGTGATGGCCACGGCGGACAGGCCGGACCGGGCGGCTTGGAGCACCAGTTCGCGGGGGGACAGGGTGCCGTCCGAGGCTGTGGTGTGGGTATGCAGGTCGATGCCGGGCATGATACGAGGCTACCGTGTCGGAACATGTTTGGGAAGGCTGTTTCGTATCCCTTGTCGCCTGTCCCGGAAACGACTATATGGGGGAAAAACGAACAAGGAGCGACGCGTGGCGCTTTCCCCGGAACTGTTGCGCATCCTGGCCTGCCCCAAATGCAAGGGGGACCTGCAAACCCTGGAACCCGCCCCGGGACAGGTCGAGGGCTTGGCCTGTCCGGCCTGCGGCGTGGTCTACCCCGTGCGCGAGGACATTCCGATCATGCTTATCGACGAGGCCGTGCCCCGTGACGCCTGGGACGCGGGGAAACGCTCGGCCAAGAACGCCCCGGCGTAACCCGTCGCGGCACCAACCCGGATCGCCCGGCGACAGCGGCGAAACATATGGGCAAGCTCAATTGGACTCCCTGGATGGGGATCGAGGACATCAAGGTGGAAATGGATCAGGCCGTGGAACGGGCCCGCCGGGCCGCACGGGCTCCCGGCCAGGGAGCGGGCGTGGAGCCGGGCTATCTCTGGTCCCCCGCCGCCGATATCGTCGAGACCCCGGAGGCCTTCGTCATCACCGTGGACGTTCCGGGAATCGTCCGTGAGGACGTGGCCGTGGAACTGCGCGGCCGGTCCCTGTGGATTCGCGGCGAGCGCCGCTTCGTCCGGGAATCCTCTGGCGGCCTGTACCAGATGCTGGAACGCTCCTACGGCCCCTTCGCCCGGCGCTTCGCCCTGCCCCCGAACATCGTCAGGGACGGCGTGGCCGCGGTGATGGCCGAGGGGATATTGGAGATCACCGTGCCCAAAAAACGGCCGGAAAAGATCAAGCGCCGCATTCCCATCACCTGATTCCCGTTCTCCCGGTCCTCCCGATGCCCCGGCAGCGGCCCCATGCGGGCCGTGTCCGGATGGGCATGGACTTGCCCCCGAACTCCCGGTGTTTATATTCCGAACCGAAACCCTGTTCCGGCGCCTCGTGGGCGCGACGCCCCAGGGGCGCACGCGCATCCGCCGCCACAACCAGCCCCGCCTTGCCGGGGCCTGCCGACCGTCATGAACAAGATATTTCTGCGCATCGCGATTCTTGCCTGCCTCATCTGCACGCCTCTGGCGGCCACGGCCCAGACCGCCCCCATATCCGTGTCTCCGGCCCGTCTGACGCCCACGGTTCTGGCCGTGAGGGCCGTGGCTCCGGCCGTGGTCAGCATCGCCACCTCCAAAGTGATCGAGAGCCGGGGCGATCCCTTCGGCGGTCTTTTCCAGGACGAATTTTTCCGCCGTTTCCTGGGGCCGAGGTTCGAGTTCCCGGGCGGACCGGGCAGACGGCGCACGGCCCAGAGCCTGGGGTCCGGGGTGATCATCGACGGGGCCAAAGGACTGGTCCTGACCAACAACCATGTCATCGCCGGGGCCGAGACCATCACCGCCGTGCTTCAGGACGGCCGGAGCTTCGAGGCCGAGCTTCTGGGCTCGGACGCGGATTTCGACGTGGCGGTGCTCACACTGCGCGGTGCCGCGAACCTGCCCCAGGCGGTCATGGGCGATTCGCGGGACCTGCTCATCGGCGAGCCGGCCATCGCCATCGGCAATCCCTACGGCTACGGCCACACCGTGACCACGGGCGTGATCTCGGCCGTGGGGCGGTCGCTTCGGGCCGAGGACGGCGCGGCCTACGCCGACCTGATCCAGACCGACGCGGCCATCAACCCCGGCAACAGCGGCGGCCCCCTGGTGGACATCGAGGGCCGGGTCATCGGCATCAACATGGCCATCCGGGCCGGGGCCGAGGGCATCGGCTTCGCCATCCCGGTGGAAAAGGCCAGGCGGGTGGTGGCCGAGCTCATGGATACGGGCAAGGTCTCGCCGGTGTGGCTGGGGCTTTTCGGCCAGGGCGTGGACGAACGTGTGGCGCGGTATTTCGGGCTTGCCGAGCCCAGGGGGCTCCTGGTCACCGAGGTGGCCGCGGACGGGCCGGCCCAGGCCGCCGGCATCGTCCCCGGCGACGTGGTCCTGTCGGTCTCGGGGGCCCAGGTCGAGGATGCCGACCATTTCCAGGGCCTTTTGCGCACGGTCACGGCCGGGGAGGAGGTGACCCTGGAGGTTCTGCACGGCGGCGACCGCCGCCGCATGGGGGTGCGGGCCGCGCCGTTCGGCCGCGAGGCGGCGATTCATCTTGCGGCCTCGCGGTGGGGAATCACGGTGCGCGAGGACGGCCGCAGAAAGGGCCTGGTGTTGGCCCAGGTCTCGCCGTCCGGGCCGGCCGGGAAGATCGGGCTGGCGCCCGGCGACCGGCTTCTGGGCGTGGGCGGCGAGCGTGTGGACGGCATGGACGACCTGGTCCGGGCCGTGACGCGCCACAGCATGCACCGGGCGTTGATCCTGGTGGTGGAGCGGGGCGGGCGGGCGTACTACGCCCGGATCACCCTGTGAAGGCCGCCGGACGCCAGGACCTTGAGGGCCGGGCGCAGAGGCGCGGGCCGTTCGGCCTCGGTGCCGGCGGGCTGGCCGCGCAGGCCCTCGGTGTAGCGCCAGACCGCATCCATGGAGATGTGGCCGCGCAGGTATTCCTCGCAGGGCGAGAAGCTGTAGTGATGGACCACGCTCCGGCCGAGCACGGCCACGCGCAGGTTCCCGTCCAGCAGGGCGCGGTTGATGACCATCTCGTCCGTGGTGGGCAGCCCCCTTATGGGGCGCACCGGGAAGGGGTGGACCCGCTCGATGAGCCGTCGGTCGTAGATGACGCAGTTGATGGTCACGTCGTCCAGGTAGCTGTAGAGGGAGGGACGTTCGGCCAGCCAGGACTCGGCCAGCCCTTCGCGCAGGACTTTTTCCCACATCCAGCGGTGGTAGACCCAGTTCTCCTCCACCGGCGGCCCGACATACATGTGCCGTTCGGAGGGGTAGGACACGGTGAGAAAGCGCTTGAGCACATGCCGGCCCGGGGGGCTGACCGGAATGAGCGGGGTGGCCAGGACCACGTCGTCGCGGTGGGCGTGGTGGCGATAGCCCTCGATGAGGTGATCCAGCCAGTGGGGGGTGACGAAGACGTCCTCGTCCATCTTGACGATGACGTCGCGGATATGGGCGGCCAGGATCTCGTTCTGGGCGGTGTTCACGGCCGGGACCAGGCCGCGGGGCAGGCAGTCCCGGAGGATGACGTTGTCGTGGCGGGCCGCGAACCGGGCGAGGATGGCCCGGTGGTTTTCGTCCACGGCGTTGGCCAGGATGTAGATGCGCTTGAAGCGGCCAAGGTCGGTGAAACGCTCCAGACACCGCAGGCACAGCATGCAGCAGTCCATCCGATGCGAGGTCAGAAGCATCAGCACAGGATGGATGTCGGCCGAGCGCGGCCGCAAGACCGAGATCTTAGCCATGGCGTGTTCTGTCCGGTGAGAGGGTTTTCGCCTGTTGCTGCTTGCTCCGGACATCTTATCGGACGCCGAAGGGCTGATCTTTATGCCCGGGTGAAAAAGAGTCCGCGGACCATGGATCGGCCGTCGAAAACCGCCATCCCTTGACAGGGATTTGACCGTGTGGATAAGGTTTAGAGTCAGCGCGAATTCGCGCGACGGCTGCGAGGGAAGGCCTTTCGAGAGCGGCTTCGCGGGCCCTGGGCCCGCGAAGGGAAGCAGTGGAGGTGCGCATGGCGTACAGGATCACCGTTGATGTGGACAAGTGCATCGGGGACGGCGAGTGTGTGGACGTGTGTCCGGTCGAGGTCTACGAGCTTCGCGAGGGCAAGGCCGTGCCCGTGAACATGGAGGAATGCCTTGGGTGCGAGTCCTGTGTCGAGGTCTGCGACCAGGGCGCCATCACCGTCGAGGAAATGTAGCCTTTCAGTCATGACAAGGACCGGACAGCGGGAGCGGCCGGATCGCCGGACGCTCCCGTTGCCGTCCCTGGCCGCCAGCCCGGCCGGAACACAAGCGGAGTGAGCATGTCCCTGACGTTTGCCTCCTGTTTCGAAAAGTACAGGTCCCTGTTGGCCGAAGTGGATGCGTTGTTCGCCAGGGTGCGCCAGGCCTGCCCCGAGGCCGTGACCTGCGCCGAGGGATGCAGCGACTGCTGCCACGCCCTGTTCGACATAAGCCTCATCGAGGCCCTGTACCTGAACTCCGTTTTCAACGAGCGTTTCCCCAAGGGGCCGCAACGGGAAATGATTCTCGATCTGGCCGACCAGGCCGACCGGATCCACTACAAGCTCAAGCGCAAGGCCGTCAAAGCCGGGGAAAAGGGCGTGAGCACGGAGGATATCCTGGCCGATCTGGCCAAGGAGCGCATCCGTTGTCCGCTTTTGGGCGACGACGAGCGGTGCGTGCTCTACGACTGTCGGCCGGTGACCTGCCGCCTGTACGGCGTGCCCATGGAGATCGGCGGCAAGGCCCACACCTGCGGCAAATCAGGGTTCGAGCAGGGCGGAACCTATCCCACCGTGAAGGTGGAGGTTCTCCAAGACCGGCTGTTCGCCCTGTCAGGGGAGTTGGCCGCCGGCATCGGTTCCACCTTTCCGCTTCTGGCGGACATGCTGGTGCCCGTGTCCATGGCCCTCCTGACCGAATACACCCCGGAATACCTGGGCGTTCCCGGTGAGGACGCCCCGGCTCCGGCCGCCCCTCTTCCCGGGGCCATGCCGAAGGACTGCGGCACTTGCGGCGAGGCTCCCGGCTCGGCGGCCTGCGCGGGGTGCGGCGGGTCCGTGTCCTGGGTGCTTGGCGGCGGAGACGCCGACGCGGAGCCGGACGGGTCCGGCAAGGGGAGATGAGATGGAGCGGATGACCGACGCCGAGCGCGAGGCGCTCAAAAAGGCCATCTACGAGAAGATTTCGCCCCGGCGAAAGAAGTTCATCGACAAGGTCGGCTACGACAACTGGGATCCTTTTCCCGAGCCCAACGATCCCATCGACATCCGCCAGGACCCCACCCGGCGGACCACGCAGCAGCTCATCCGCGAGTTCCTGCAGTCCCGCGATCAGGCCGAGACCAGCACGGAGTTCGCCAAGGGGGCCTGGGAGGTGTGCCTGGGGGTCATGAACGGGTCCGAGCGGCATCGCGGCATGTACGAGTTTTGCGCGTGGTACTTTGAGCTTTTGGAGCGGGAAGGAGTCAAGGGCAGGCTCGGCTCCAAACCGTGACCCGCGGAGGCTGCCGGCGGGGACCGGATTCCTTGGGACCCGGCGCGCCGGGGCGGGATTTTCACAAGACCATCTAAATATCAGGAACGGACGCCACCATGGAGTTTCAAGCCAAGAACACCGACGAGTTCATCGTCGAGATGCAGGGAAAGATTCGGGAGAACCCCGAGTGCGGGATGACCCATTACAATCTGGGGTCGGCCTATGTGGCCAAGGGCCGTTACGTCGAGGCCGAGGCCGAGTTCCACCGGGCCGTGGAGTGTTCGCCCACCCTGGTCGAGGCCTATGTCCAACTGGGCGGCCTGGCCATGAACAAGGGTGACCTGGACGGCTGTCTGGCCTACAACGAGAAGGCCATCAATATCCGGCCCCTTTTCGCCGTGCCCCACGCCAACGTGGGCTTCGTGCACCTGCAGCGCGGGGAGCCGGAAAAGGCCATCAAGGCCCTGCGCAAGGCCATCCGCCAGGACCCCAAATTCGTCCAGGCCCTGTCCAGCCTGTCCAGCGCCTATTTCATGACCGGCGAACTGGACCTGAGCCTGGAATACAGCCAAAAGACCGTGGAACTGGAACCCAAGTTCGGTCCGGCCTACAACAATATGGCCCTGGTGCACATGGAGCGCGGGGAATACACCAAGGCCCGGGAATACCTGGACAAGGCCGTGGAGACGGGTTTTGAGCCGCATCCGGGGCTGGTTCGGGAACTTGCGGAGAAGCTCGGGGCCTGACGGGAGTCCCTCCGGAATGCGGGGGCGTCCGTAGCGGGTTTCCCTGGCCCTGGGGAGAGGGGGGAGGACCCATGCCGCGAAAGCGCCACATGAAGGAGACGGTCAGGCTGGCCCTGGCCGCGTCCGGCCCCACGGACCAGGCCCTGGACGTCCTCGACGCCAGTCCTCCGGCCGCATTGACCGGGCCGCTTCTTTCCTCGCTGCTGTCTCCGGAACCGCTTGCGCGCTGGCGGGCGGTCACGGCCTTGGGCCGCGCGGTGGCCCGCATGGCCGAGGCCCGTCTGGAGGACGCCCGCGTCTTCGTGCGCCGGCTCATGTGGCATCTCAACGAGGAGTCGGGGGCCATCGGCTGGGGCGCTCCCGAGGCCATGGCCGAGATTCTGTCCCGCAACGCGGATCTGGCCCGCGAATACCACCGCATCCTGCTGTCGTACATCCGGGAGTTCGACAAGGACTGCACCTTCATCGACCACCCCCCCCTGCGCCGGGGGGCCTATTGGGGCGTGGCCCGGCTGGCCCAGGCCCGGCCCGAACTGGTGCTCGACGCCGTATCCGACATCATCGCCGGCCTTTCGGACTGCGATCCCGAGTCCAGGGGCCTGTGCTGCCTGGCCTTGACGTTGTTGCGGCCGCCGGAGACGCCGGAGATGCTCGCCGGGATCCTGGCCCTTTCCGGCGACGCCCATGAGTTCGAGTTGTATTGGGACGGGGAACTCAAGCCCGCCAGGGTGTCCGATCTGGCCCGCGCGGCCTATGCCCTGGTTTCCCAGCCCGGCCTCTACCCCCACCGGCCATGATGACCTCCGAAACGCCGCACTCCCCACGGGACGGGCGGTTCATCGCCGTCCTGGCCGACATCCACGCCAACCGCGAGGCCCTCAAGGCCGTTTTGGCCGACCTGGACGCCTGGGTCGCGGGGATGCCCCCGGGGACGAATCCGACGATCGTGGCCCTGGGGGACATGATCGGCTACGGCGGGGACCCGGGCGCGGTGCTGGCCATGGTCCGGGACCGGGGCATGCTCGCGGTCATGGGCAACCACGAGAAAGGGGCCGTGGACGCCGCCTGCCGCGCCGCCTGTTTCCACCAGCACAGCCGCGAGGCCCTGACCCGCACCCGCGAGCTTCTGTCCGAATCCGACCTGGCCTCCCTGTCCGGACTGCCCGCGAGCCTGGTCCTTTTCGGCCTGCGTTTCGTCCACGGCATGCCGCCCGACGACCCCCTGACCTATCTGGTCACCCAGGACGACGACGCGGTGCGCCGGGCCTTTGCCGCCTTTCCGGAACGGACCTGCTTCGTGGGCCACTCCCACGTGCTGGAGGGGGCCTCGCTTCGGGACGGCCGGCTGGTCCGGTTCGACTACGGCGGCGAACCGTTCTGGCCGGACCCGGCCGCCCGGCACATCCTGTGCTGCGGCAGCGTGGGCCAGCCCCGCGACGGGGACAACCGGGCCAAATACGTGCTGATCGACACGGAGGAGCAATGCGTGACCGTGCGCCGCGTGCCCTACGACATCGCCGGCGCGGCGGCCAGGATCATCGAGCGCGGCCTGCCCCGGCGCTATGCCGACAGGTTGTGGTGAACCATGCGACACATCGGCAAATACCGGATACTGGGGCTTCTGGGCCGGGGGGGCATGGGCGTGGTGTACAAGGCCCTGGCCCCGGTCACGGGCCGCATCGTGGCCGTCAAGGTCCTGAGTCCGGCCGGGGTGCTGCTCGAGTTGTGGGGCGAGGCCCGGCTTCGGGAGCGTTTTGTGGCCGAGGCCGCGGTCCTCGGCGCGGTCAGCCATCCGAACCTGCTCGACGTGTGGGACTTCGGGGAGGCCGAGGGGCGGCCCTTTTTCGTCATGGACTACCACTGCGACGACCTGGGCCGGCTTCTGGGCGAGACCTACCGGGTGGAGGATCCCTGCCGCCGGCTTCCGGTGCGCCGGGCCCTGCGCCTGGGGGACCAGCTTCTTTCGGGTCTGGCCCGGCTGCATTTCGCCGGGGTGGTGCACCGGGACATCAAGCCCTTCAACCTGCTTCTGACCGCCACGGACGACCTCAAGATCACGGATTTCGGCCTGTCCAAGACCCGCGGGGAGCGTTTCGACGGCCCCCGGGGCCTCAAGGTGGGCTCACCCTACTACTGTCCGCCGGAGCAGGAGGACGATCCGGAGCGGGCCGACGCCCGGTCCGACCTGTACGCCGCCGGGGTGACGATCTTTCGCATGCTCACCGGGCATCTGCCCATGGACGATGCCGGCGTCACGCTTTCGGCCACCGCCTGCAATCCGGACCTGGGTCCGGAGTGCGACGCCTTTTTCACCCGGGCCGTGCACCATGATCCGGACCGGAGGTTCCTGGGCGCCCGGGAGATGCGCGCGGCCCTGGCCGACCTGGGCGCGGCCTTTGAGGACCGCCTGGGCCGGGTGTGCTCCCTGGAGGACTCCCCCGGGGACGGGCCGGCGTCGTGCGAACCGGGGCCGTGTCCGCCCCCGCGCCGGGAGCCGGCCAGGATTTCGCTTCGGGCCGCCCGGGAGCGCTTCGGTCTGGACGCGTTATGGCGGCCTGAAAGGTACGTCACGGGGCGGTTTTCGGAGGGCCGTCCCGGCGTGGTCCGCGACGCCCTCTCGGGGCTTGTGTGGGAGCGGGGCGGGGCGGAATATCCGGTGACCTTCGAGGGCGCGGCGGCCTACGTGCGGTCCCTGGCCGAGGCCCGGTTCGCCGGGCGCGCGGACTGGCGGCTGCCGACCATGGAGGAGCTTCTGACCCTGCTTGCGCCCCTGCCCCAGGGGGTGGCCCACTGCGCCGCGCCGATCTTCGATCCGTCCGTGCGCCGGGCCTGGAGCGCGGACCTGCGGACCTTCACGGCGGCGTGGCAGGCGGACCTGGAGATGGGGTTCGTGACCTCGGGAGACTTCACCTGCGTCTGCGGGGTGCGGGCCGTTTCCGACGGGGATGAACATCAACGCAACACGACATGAAAATTCTTGGAAAACAAGGTGGTTGAGATGATGATAAACACGTGTTTATGTTGATTTCGACGGCCTCCCCCCCCGCCCGCCGGTGAGCCGGCGCCAGAAAAACTTCTCCGGATCCTGACCCGCAAGCCGCTCCAGGTCGATCTCCGCCCGGGCCATGGTCCTGTGCCCGCCGGCCGATCCCACGTCCCCGAAACGCTCCGCGGCCACCCTGCCCATGTCCCGCGACAGCCCGTCGCCCCGAAACACGGCCACGGCCTTGCCCCCCGACACCCCGCAGATCATGTCCCAGGACAGCCCGTGCACCCGGGGGAAGAAATCCGCCAGGATGACCAGGATGTCCGGGCTCTCCAGTTCGCCCATGTACGCGAAAAGCCCCTTCTGGCCCACAAAGCGCATCTTCTGGAAGGCCAGGGAGAAATAGCCGAGCCAGCGCTTGTGGAATTCGCTGTGCACGATGCGGCGCAGAAGCTCCTGCCCGGCGTACTTGTTCAGCCCGCTGAAGGCCAGGATGTCGCCGTGCTGGAACGGCCGGGAAAAATTCTGGGTGTCGGTCTTGATTCCGTAGATCAGCGCCGTGGCCAGAAGCTTGCCCGGCCGGATGCGCAACGCCCGCAGGTATTCGGCCAGGATCGTGGATGTGGCGCCGAGTCCCGGCCGGATGTCCACGTAGTCGGCCGTGACCGGGTGTTTGGGGTCCAGGGGATGGTGGTCGATGACGATGGAGAAGGGCACCGGGGCGAAGTCCGGGTGGTGGTGGGGCTGGGAGTCCACCAGGGCGAAGCGGTCGTAGGCCTTAAGCATCTCCGGCGTGAAGCGCGCAAGGGGAATGCGCAAAAAGCGGATCATGGCCAGATTGTCCGGCCGGGTGACCTCGTTGACCCGGGCGATGTCCGTGGCCTCCACCCGCCGGGCCATGATGCGTTTGAGGGCCATGGCCGAGCCCAGGGCGTCGGGATCGGCGTTGACCAGGATCAGCCAGCGGTCCTCGCGCCGCAAAAGCCTGCACAGCTTGGCCGCGTCCAGGGGCGTGACCCGCTGCACCTTGATGGTCTTCATCTTCATGTGGAGGCCCCCTTGAGCCGGATGGGCAGTCCGGCCACCACCAGCCGCGCGTCGGCTGCCAGGGCGGCCACGGCTTGGTTGAGCGCCGCAAGGCGGCGCAGGAAGTGTCGGGATGCGGCGTCGGCCGCCAGGGGCCCGAGTCCGGCCTCCACGGACACCAGGATGCATTCCGGGGCCCCCGGCGCGGCGTAGTCCGCCAGGGTCCCCAAAAGCTCCCGGACCTTTTGGTCCGCCACGTCCGCCCTGGCGCAGGAAAAAAGCCAGAAATCCAGACTGTCCACCAGGATCGACCCGCCACGGGCCAGTTCGGCGCATAGGAACCGGGGCAGATGAAGGCCCGGTTCGATCACCGGAATGTCCGCCGGCCGGGCCAGACGGTGGGCCGCGATCTGGTCCCGGAATTCGAAATCCAGGGCCAGGCCCATGGCCGCCACCCGCCAAGGCGGCGGCGCGGCCGAAAACAGCTCCATGGCATGGGCGGATTTTCCGGACTTGTCCCCCCCGAGGATCAGCCGGATCACGACGAAAACCCCCACTCGCGGCAAAGCCCGGCAAAGGCCGCCTCGCTTTCGGAAAGGGCCTCGGCGTCGAAGACCTCGAACATGACCACGGCCTCCGGGCCGATGCCGGTCAGGATGGTGCGCAGGGCGTCGCGCCCCTCCCTGTCCAGGGCGGCCAGGGTCCGGTGGCGGTGTTCCCGTTCGGGCAGGCGCCAGCGGGCCGCGTCGCGCGCGTTTCGGGGGTCGTAGGGGGCATAGGCGTGCACCAGTCTGGTCTGCTCAAAAATCCCGGGCATGGCCAGCAGGGAGGTCTGGCCGAAGGCCAGCATGTGGCCCACGTCCAGGCACAGGCCGGCCCCCAGGTCCCGGGCCGCGGGCCACAGGGCCTGTTCTCCGGCCTCCTCCACGTTTTCCAGAAGGATGTCCGCCGGATCGCGGCCGGACGTCCGCCACAGGTCCATGAACTCCGCAAGCAGCCCCGGAAGCCTCGGCGGATGGAGCACGAAGCCCCAGGGGCGCAGGTGCGCGACCTTGCTAAGAAGCCGCGCGGCGAGGTCGAAGACGGCCGTCGCGCCGGCCTCCCAGGGCAGGTCCAGGGGCAGGTGCACGTGGTAGGTGGTGCGGCCGTCGTCTCCGGGCAGGTCCTGTGGGGCATAGGCCAGGCAGGGGTGGGACTCCAGGAAATACAGGCCGATATCCGCGAAGCGCGGCCCCAGGAAGGCCCGGTTCTCGGCCGGGGTACCGGGGATGACCCAGCTTGGCGCGGCCGTGCGCCAGGGAAGGGAAGTCGTGCTATTTCGGGGCATTTTCACATTTTTGGGTTTTTTTGAGGTTCGTCCTTGTGGAACGCCTCACGATGGATTAAACAGTCCCAACCGCACCGGGCAGGGGGCGGGCGTGGCGGCCCGGCGGTTTCGTCTGGGTCATTATGGCGTGGTGTTTTCTCGCCAGGGAGGGGGAGACATGCGACGTTTGCGCAACGCCGTGCAGCATTTTCTCAATCCGCTGCACATGTACTGTCGGCTCAAAGACATGGGTCTGGCCGGGCCCACGGCCCACAAGATGTGTCTGGTCTACGAGCGCTTCATTTACCGCCATATCATCTAGCCGCCTGAGGGCGTCAAAAGCCCGAGCTGCTTCTCCTGGCTGACCTTCCTGGCCACCAGCGCCGATCGCTTCACCCCTGTCAGATCGAGTTCCTCCAGAAAACGCGACGGTTTGAGCATCACCATTTTCCCGTACAGTTCCCGCTTGGCCGCATGGCTGAGAAACAGCCGGCTTTTGGCCCGGGTCAGGCCCACGTAGAAAAGTCTGCGCTCCTCGGCCTCGTCGGGCGGGGCCTGGCCGGCCTGGGCGTTGCCCCTGAGCAGTTCCGCGCCGGCAAAGGGCAGGATGCCGTCCTCCAGGGCCGGCAGGAAGACCGCCGCGAACTCCAGGCCCTTGGCCGCGTGCAGGGTCATGATGCGCACCTTCTCGGCCGCCCGGCCCACCAGTTCCAATTCGTTCTGGGTGTTCACGAAGGACAGCAGGCCGGCCCAGCCGCCGTGTTCGTCGAAGCCCCGGCACAGCTGCTTGAAGGCCTGGCTTTGCCAGAACAGGCGGTCGAAGGGCGGGATGTCCCCCAGATAGGCGGAAAGGCCCAGAGGTCCCTTGGCCAGGATGCGGTCCGGGCAGGTCACGGGCGAGGCATCCTCGCTCGGGGCCATGCCCAGGAGGCGGGCCGCGGCGTCGAGCAGGGATTTGATGCGCGGTTCGGCGAAAAAGGCGTCGGCCTCGGGCACCGAGCAGGGGATGCCCAGGCGGTCCAGGCTGCGCCGGATGGGCGGCATGAGGGCCTTGAAGCGCACCAGCACGGCCACGTCCCCCGGGCTTGGGGTCTCGGCCGAAAGGTCCGTGGCCAGGGTCAGGGAGGTGCCGCCCAGAAGTCGCCGGATGCGGTCCCCGATCCAGGAGATTTCCCCGGCCGCCGTGGGCGCGTGGAAGAGCTGGATCTCGCCGTGCTCGCGGCCCCGGGTCGGGCATTTGGCCGCAAGCCTGGGGGCGTCCGGAAAAAGTCCCGCGGCCAGGTCCAGGATGGGCGCGGCCGAGCGGTAGTTGTCCGCCAGGCTGACCGTGGCCATGTCCGGCCATATGGCCGCCAGACGGGCCTGGATGTCCCCGGCGGCGCCGCGAAACCCGTAGATGGACTGGTTGGGGTCGCCGATGGCGAAGACCGTGGCCTTCGCGCCCTGGGCCAGGGCCGTGATGACCGCCAGTTGCAGGGGCGAGAGGTCCTGGACCTCGTCCACCAGGATGTGGGCGAAGGGGTTGGCGAAGCTGCCGATCCGGATCTTTTCCAGCCAGAATTCCAGAAGATCCGTGAAATCCACCAGATTCCAGCCGGCCTTCTGCCGGGCGTAGTTCTCGGCGGCCTGGGCCTCGCCGCTGCCCGGGAAAAGGGGCAGCGGGGTCATGGTCTCCCGGGACCGGGACAGGTCCTGCCAGGCCGCGGCAAGCCTCGCCCCGCGAAATTCCGGGTTGACCTCGGCGTAGAGGCGTTTGGCCGCCTCCTCGGACAGAAGCACCGGGGCCTGGCCGTCGGATTCGGTCCAGAAGGCGTAGGCCACGGCGTGCAGGGTGTCGATGCGCGGCAGCCTGGGGGAGGTGACGCCGGCGCGCTCGGCCAGGGCCGCGAGGCGCTCGCGCATTTCCTGGGCGGCGCGGCGGGTGAAGGTCACGGCCAGGATGGCCTCCGGCGGGACCTTCGCGTTCGGATCGGGCGCTTCGGACGGCTCCGGCGGCTCCTCCGGGGGGGGGCCTTCCGTCGGTCCGGGTGCGTCGCTCCGCTCCGGGAGCGGCGCCTCGGCCGGGACCGGAATGTCCGCCAGCCCCAGAAGATGGGCCAGTCTGGCCGTCAGGGTGTGGGTCTTGCCCGTGCCCGGCCCGGCCAGGACCAGCACGTGGCGGCCGGGGGTGGCGACGGCCGCGAGCTGCCTCTCGTTGAGCCCCGGGGGGCCGGCTGTTTCGGGGGAGGCGACCGGGACGGGGGCGGGGTCTTCGCCGGAAGCGGCTGCGGGTGGGGTTTTGTCCTGGGCGGGCGTGGCGCGTTTCTTCCCTGTCTTGCGCGCGCCCGGGGCGGTGCCGGGCAGGATTCGGCCGCCGCCCAAAAGGTCGCGGCGCTCCTCGGCGGAAAAGACCTTGATGCGGCCGTACTGGCCGTCGAACCCGGGCTCGCGAAACACCTGCCCCCGGCGCATGCGGCTTACGGCCTCGCCCAGGGGCGGCAGGGCCTTGGCCAGGGAGTCTGCGGGGACGTGGCGCAGGATGGCCAGTTCCGGTCCGAACTGTCGGAAAAGCCGGGCCAGATATTCCCGGACCTTGCCTGTGGCGGGTCCGGCGTCGAGGATTTCCCCCACGATCTCGGCCAGGGGGATCAGCGAGGCGAACCCGGGCATGCCCTCGGGCGTGACCGGGACCTGCCGGTCGGCCAGATCCAGGACCCGGTGCAGCACCCCGAGCGTCAGCGGCTTGCCGCACACGGGGCAGATGCCCCCCCGGGACGTGGTCTCCATGGGCTCCATGACCACGCCGCATTGCCGGTGGCCGTCCAGGTGGTATTTGCCCTCCTCGGGAAAAAACTCCACGGTGCCCAGGAACTTCGGCCCTACGCCCTCGCCGCGAAGGGCCCGGTAGATGCCCTCGTAGGAGGGGTCGCCGCTTATGATGTTGCATTCCCGGCCGAGCTTTTCCCCGGAATGGGCGTCGGAATTGGAGATCATCCGGAAACGGTCCAGGGCCGAGAGCATCCGGTTCATGTCCGGGTCCGAGGACAGGCCCGTCTCCAGGGCGAAGATTTCCCGGGACAGGTCCCCGAAGCACTCCTCGATGGAGTCGAAGCCGGACTTGGACCCGAACAGCGAAAACCACGGCGTCCACACGTGGGCCGGGACCAGATAGGCCAGGGGATCGGTCTCCAGGACCATCTCCAGCAGGGTGCGGCTGTCGAGTCCGAGAATGGGCCGGCCGTCGGACTCCAGGTTGCCCACCCGGGCCAGCTTGGCGTTGAGCTTGCGCGCGGCCTCAAGGGACGGGGCGAAGAGGATGTTGTGGACCTTGCGGACCTTTCCGCCGCGCTTGTAGATGGAACTGATCTCCGCCGTGAGCAGGAACCGGGCCCGGCCCGTGAACGCGTGGTCTCCGAGCCAGGGGATTTCCGGGGACAGACCCGCCGGGTCGCGCAACCGGAAAAGCCCGGTTCCGTCCGGGACCGTCTGCGTGGCGATCTCCTCCAGCCAGCCGGGATGGGTGAAGTCCCCGGTCCCGACCACGGTCAGCCCCTTGTATTCCGCCCAGGCCGCCAGATGCCTCGGGGTCAGGGCCTTGCTCGTGGCCCTGGAATATCTGGAATGGATATGGAAATCGGCCAGATACTGATCCATGGTTCAGGCATACCCGTTTGGCCCGTTTGAGGCAAGGCCGATCGGTAAAACTATGTTCCAATCATATGAAATTATAGCATTATTTCAGTGGTGGGGGAGCTTCGCGCCTGCGGGGTCCCCTTGCCCGTCACCCCTGTCGGGCCACGGTCGCGCAGTCGGACGGATCGCCCTGCAGCTTGTCCAGGGCGTGGCGCACGGCCGGGAGCACGGCCGCGAAATTCTCCCGCACCGCCTTGGGACTGCCCGGCAGGTTGATGACGATGCTCGCCCCGAGCGTCCCGACCACGGCCCGGGAGATGGCCCCGTGCGGCGTCTTGGCCAGCGAGGCCGCGAGCATGGCCGCCTCGAACCCGGGCAGCCGCTTGTCGATGACCGCAAGCGTGGCCTCCGGCGTGAAATCCCGGGGACCGAGTCCCGTGCCGCCCGTGGTCACCACCAGGTCATACCCCTGGTTCAGGGCCAGATCGGTCAGAAGCGATCGCAGAAGGTCCGCGTCGTCCGGGATGACCTGCCCCCGGACCACGGACACCGGGACGCGTTCGGCCAGCATGTCCGCGATCAGCGGCCCGCTCTCGTCCGTGCGCTTCCCGGCCGCGCCCTTGTCGCTTAGGGTGATCCAGGCCAGGCTCGTGCCCGAAATGGTCGGCGCAAGCCGCGTCTCGCCGTCCGGGAACAGGCAGGCCCGAAGCGCCCGGCAGGACATGGCCGCCCGGTACAGGCCCGAGGTGTCCGGCCAGAAATACGATCCCATCACCTGCACGGCCGGCTCGCCGGCCCCGTCCAGATACACCGTGCCGGCCCTGGCCCGCAAAGGCCCCGACCCGTCCTCAGGCCGGCCGCGCAACACCCGGTCCGTCAACGTCGCCGCCTCCGGCCCGGTCAGAAGAAACGCCTCACCCGCCGTGGTCTCGAAAGGACCGCGCACCATAAGGCCCGTTTGCGTCACGCCCATATCCGTCCGCCTTTTTCGGTTGTCGGTTGCATGTTGCGCCAACCGCTTTTACAGTCCGCCAAAACCGCCCGGGACCGGACATGTCCCCTCCCGGACGGCCATCCCACACAGAAAGGACCATTCCATGAAGGGAATCATCCTGGCCGGCGGCTCCGGCACCAGACTCTACCCCATCACCCGGGTGGTCAGCAAACAACTGCTGCCCATCTACGACAAGCCCATGATCTACTATCCCCTGTCCGTGCTCATGCTCGCCGGCATCAGGGAGATACTCGTCATCTCCACGCCCACGGACCTGCCCCGGTTCCAGGAGATGTTCGGCGACGGCTCGCAACTGGGCCTGTCCCTGTCCTACAAGGTCCAGCCCAGCCCCGGGGGGCTGGCCCAGGCCTTCATTCTGGGCAAGGAGTTCATCGGCTCCGACACCGTGTGCCTGGTCCTCGGCGACAACATCTTCCACGGCCACGGCCTGGCCGAGGTCCTGCGACGCTCGGCGAAACTTCAAAAGGGCGGCATCGTCTTCGGCTACAAGGTCCGCGACCCCAAACGCTACGGCGTGGTCGAGTTCGACGCCGACCACCGGGTCATCAGCATCGAGGAAAAACCCGAGAAGCCCAAGTCCAAATACGCCGTCACCGGCCTGTACTTCTACGACAACGACGTCATCTCCATCGCCGAAGGCCTCACGCCCTCGCCGCGCGGCGAACTGGAAATCACCGACGTCAACAACGCCTACCTCAAACGCGGCGACCTCAAGGTCGAATTCCTCGGCCGGGGCTACGCCTGGCTCGATACCGGCACCCACGAATCCCTGCTCCAGGCCGCGGGCTTCGTCCAGGTCATCCAGGACCGGCAGGGCGTCAAGGTGGCCTGCCTGGAGGAAATCGCCTTCCGCATGGGCTACATCGACGCCGATGCCCTGGAACGCCTGGCCGCCGATATGCTCAAAAACGATTACGGCCGATACCTGATGGAAGTGGTCCGCGACGCCCGGACGGAATGAGCCGGACGGAAAAGGGTGTTTCTTTCACAGGAATGACCGGGCCGGGCGACGGGTTTGCGCACGGGAAGGCGGGAGCGCGAAGCGAAGCGGAGCCGTGCTGCCGCCGACCGTGTCGCAAACCCCGAGCCCGGCCGACCCCCAGGTGCCCGAGCCCGGCGCGCACAAAAAAAGACCGTCCCGAGGGTGGGTCCCCCGGGGCGGCCGGAAAAAAAGACGGCGCGAGGAACGCGCGGCCTAGTGGTGATCTTCCTTGCTGAACTGGCGGATGCGGTAGAAGGCCACAGCCACGATGATCGCCATGTAGATGTAGATGGCCGGAACGCCGAAGAAAGCCTGTTCGCTGGAATGTCCCATGTTGGTGATCAGTTCGCTTATGACGCTCATGGTCCGGTCTCCTTGCGGCCTGAATGTGAATTGTCGCCCAAAGTCCGGTGAAAATCCTGCGAAACGCCGGAAAAGTCAAGGCCTTCACGCCGCCTTATGGATGCGTGGGACCGGTCGCCGGCCGGAAAAGGAGAAAATCCCATGGTTTTCGACGACAGGCCCTACACCTTCGACCGGGTGGTGCGTCTGGCCCTGGCGGCCGGGCTGTTGTGGGGGATCGTCAGCCTCCTCGGCTACCTAAGCGACGTCCTGGCCCCCTTTGCCGTGGCCCTGGCCCTGGCCTACCTGCTCAATCCCCTGGTCAATCTCCTGGAGCGCCGCCTGAAACACCGCACCCTGGCCGTGATCGCGGCCCTGGTCGCGGTGGCGCTGGCGGGTGCGGCCCTGTTCGTGGTCGTGGTTCCCATGATCGTGGGCGAGATGGCCCGCATGGGGCGGCTTCTGTCCGAGGTCATGAACAATTCCGATCTGGCCCGGCGCGCGGCCGAGCGCCTGCCTCCGGATCTGTGGAAGGCGGTCAGGGACCTGGCGGCCCGGGACGACGTGCGGGCCTGGTTCGCCCAAAACGACGTGGTGGGGCTTTTGCGCGAGGCCGCAAGCCGCATCCTGCCCGGGGTCTGGGGGGTCATAAGCGGCACGGCGGACGTGATCCTGGGGTTGGCCGGGGCGTTCCTGGTGGGGTTGTATCTGGTCTTCCTGCTCATCGACTACCGCGCGGTGCGCCACTGGCGCGACTACGTCCCGGAGCGCTACCGGGAAACGGCCGTAGGCTTCGTCACGGATTTCGAGGCCTACATGAACCGCTATTTCCGGGCCCAGGCGCTTCTGGCCTCGGCCGTGGGCGTGGTGTGCGCCGTGGGATTCTCGCTCATCGGCCTGCCCCTGGCCATCCTGCTCGGGATCTTCGTCGGGGTCCTGAACATGGTGCCCTACCTGCAGCTTCTGGCCGTGCCGTTGGCGGTCATGCTCGGGATGGTGCACTGCCTGGAGACGGACATGGGGTTCGGGATGGTGCTGGTCCTCATCGGGCTGGTTTTCGTGGCCGGGCAGATCGTCCAGGACGTGATCCTGGGGCCGCGCATCATCGGCAAGGCCATGGGGCTTTCGCCGGTGCTGATGCTTCTGTCCCTGTCGGTGTGGGGCAAGCTTCTGGGCTTTCTGGGGCTGCTTATCGCCCTGCCCATGACCTGCCTGTGCCTGGCGTGGTACCGGCGGCTGGTGCCGGCCCCGGCCCCGGCCCCGGTTTCGGCAGGGGAAGGGCCGGTCTCCGAGAGGTGATGCGGCGGCGGCGCCGCACTGGGAATGTAGAAAAAAGGAAGGGGGGAACATGCGCAAAAGGGCAATCCTTGTCGTGGTGCTTTTTCTTGTCGCCGCTTTCCAGGCCCCTTTTTCCGATGCGAAAAACAATGCTGGCGAAACCTGCGACAGCCATGTGCATCTGTATGACTTCACGCATGGGACGGACGGCTTCGAGAGGCTGATCGCGGCCATGGATTCGGCCGGAATTGACAAGGCGATCCTTTTCGGGATGCCGATCCTGAAGATGTGGTCGGAGTCCGATCCCATCCGTCCGGAATATTACATGGATACGGACGCGGAGGCGTATTATTATTCCGCGACGGATCTGTTTCTGGCCCGCGAGCTGGAGAGGCAGCCAAAGCGCGTCAGGGACCGGTTCTTTCCGTTCCTGTGCGGCATCAACCCGCTCGACAAAAACGCCGCCGACCAGATCGAGCGGTTGATACAGGCCTGTCCGGGGTTCTGGCGGGGGATAGGGGAGGTCATGTCCCGTCACGACGACCTGAGCGCCTTCACCTATGGGGAGTCGCCGCGCGCGAACCACCCGGCGTTTCTGGCGGTGTACGCGGTGGCGCAACGCCATGGCCTGCCGGTGCTCATCCATCACAACATCGGTTCGGCGTGGCGCAGGGACCCCATCTACCTCGCGGAGATGGAAGACGCGCTGCAAAAGTTTCCGGACGTGACGTTCATCTGGGCGCATGTGGGCATCTCCCGCCGGGTCGATGTTCCGACCCTGCCGGACATCGCGGAAAGGCTGCTTGGCGCATACAAGAACCTGATGTTCGACATCTCGTGGGTCGTGTACGACGACTACATCGCGAAAAGCGAGGAGTCGCTGGCGAGGTGGGCGGCGCTCTTCGAAAAGTACCCGGATCGGTTCCTGATCGGGTCGGACGTGGTGGGGCATTGGGACCGCTACAAGGAGACCATGGGGCGATATGACCGGCTTTTGGCCCTGCTGCGTCCCGAGACCCGGGAAAAACTGATGGGGGGCAACGCGCTGGCCCTCATGCGGCGCACCAAGGCGGCGAGGTGACAGGTGAATTTTCTAGGATACCCGGTCGATCAACCACCGCCGAAGGTTGGAGCTTATTTCGAGAAACAGAAATTGCATATTTTTTCGCCCCAGTGTACCAAAAGCAGAGAGTAAAAATGAATTTGTTTTGCCAAGTTAGTTGGCCATGGCTGTTGCACGCGAAGAATAATACAATGGTGTATTTTTCGTGAGGAAGTGCTTATGGCAGCAGATTCTCTTCTAATTGACTTTTCGCCTTTGCTCGAAGAACGCAAAGATCGAATTTTTGCTTATAAAAATAAGAAATCGAGATATCACTTTGGTTCAGTTAAAAAATCCGCGCTAGCTGAGTATACAGACTCCGGCTGGGAAATCCATCAAACCAGAAAGAATAGTTATCGTATAAAGAAAGAAAAGAAACACGATGTTTTGTTAGAAGATAGAGCTTGGTGTCTTTTTTATCACATGGGTTACCCAGTGTTGAACGATAATGGTTTTACAATACAGTATGAACGCGATGATGGCAGTATAGGAAAAAAGCAGATTGATATTTTTGCCAAAGATTTTGAGACAATCATAGTGGCAGAGTGCAAATCTTCTGTTGTTCGAGGTAGAAAGTCACTTCAGAAGGATATTCATGAATCTATCTATCTTCAAAAGCCAATTAGAAGTGCAATAGAGAAAAAATACGGCAGGTCACCTTATCCCAAGATAATATGGATGTATATTACAAGTAATATTATTTGGTCAAAGAATGATATTGAAAGGGCATTGTCTTCAAATATTGTTATTGTTACCGAGAATGAGCTTAATTACTTTGAAGCATTTCTTAAGCACTTGGGGCCAGCGGGTAGATATCAAATACTTTCTGAATTCTTAAAAGGCCAAAAAATAGAAGGATTGGACAACGTTACATTGCCTGCTATCAGAGGAAAAATTGGCGGACATACCTTCTTTAGTTTTGTATGCTCTCCCAAATCTCTTTTGAAGATAGCCTTTGTAAACCATCAGGCACTTAATCATCCGGACGGTCGGCCAGCCTACCAACGGATGATATCTAGCAGCAGAATAAAAGAAATTGGGCGGTTTATTAAGGTAGGTGGATTTTTTCCTACTAATATTTTAATAAATTTTGTGGAATCACCAGGGTGGAGTCGTATTTCTAGCAAAGAGAATACAGATAAAAAAATTTCTTTTGGGTGGATTACTCTTCCAAAAGTTTATAGAAGTGCCTGGATTATAGATGGACAGCATAGGTTGTATGGATATTCTCATCTTGATGATAAGTATCTTGATCAAAGCTTATTTGTATTAGCTTTTGATAAAATTTCAACTCATGATGAAGCTGATTTATTTGTAACAATAAACAGCAAACAAAAGAGTGTTCCAAAAAGTATTCTTGTCAATTTAATGTGTGATCTCAAAATGGACTCTCATTCCCCAAAAGAAAGGCTATCTGCTTTAGCTTCCGGCGTTGCTAAGATGCTTAATATGGAACCTTCAAGCCCTTTTTTTCAACGATTCAAGATTGAAGGTGTTCCTTGCGATATCAATAGAAATTTAACAGTTCCTGAGTTTGTGACCGGCATGAATAAGTCTGCTTTGTTGGGCAGGGTTATTCACGATACCATATTCCCTGGGCCGCTTTCGGCAGGAGTAGACGAAGAAACCTTTAGACGGGCATCTAAAATTTTAAATTTGTATTTTCAAGAATTACAAAAGGCAAATCCAGTACGATGGAATTCGGGTGCAGAATCATGCATATCAATAAACGCTGGCGTTAGAGGGCATCTTCTTTTGATTGATGAGGTGATAAAATATAGGTCATATAAAGATGACATCGATTTCGCGACTGAACAACCAGATAAATTTATCTCATATATAGTTGAGGTCGCGAGGCCAGTATTAAATTATATATCTACTGCAAGCGATGATAATATTAAGAAATACTTTTCTCGCAAGTATGGAGAGGGCGGGGTAAAAGAGTATTTTTGGCATCTTTGTGAGTTGATAGTGGAAATGCATAGAGACTTTGGTCCTGATGACTTTAAGGATTATTTGAAAAATAAGATCGAAGGCAGAGCTGAGAACGCTCATCTTGATATAATTAAGTTGACAGAGGATATTACGGATTATGTCATAGCCAATCTTAAGCGTATTTATGGTGAACATGTGCTGCCATCGGGCGAAAAAGCTTACTGGGCAAATGGTATTAAAAGTCGTCCAGCGAAAGAAAAGGCTTTCAAAAAACAGCAAGATTATGAACCGGATGAACAACTTCCAAAAGAAGCATATCTAGACCTAATAGATCTGAAAGATATTGTTCAGCAAAAAGATAACTGGCCTTATTTTGAATCGGTATTTAATATTCCAATGAATGATCAGCCAAGAGGGAATAAGTACTATACCAAATGGCTAGATAAATTTAATGAGTTGCGACGGACACCCGGGCATAAAAGTAGTTTAAGAGTGTATTCTGAAGATAACTATGAATTTATAGACTGGTTGAAAAAGGAATTTTATTTACGATTGGAGTCTGCGACAAAAGCATGGGAAGGGTATGAAAATAATTCCATTTTTAAAATGGGCAGGGGGTAAACGTTGGTTATTGTCCAATGCACAGCTTGCTCAACCCCAAAAGTATGATAGGTATATTGAGCCTTTTCTCGGTGGTGGAGCAGTTTTTTTTCAGATCGCACCACGCAACTCTATCATATCAGATATCAATTCTGATTTGATTGAGTTTTATAGAGTTTTGCGAGATAGCCCTTCCAAGCTTTCTGAAGAAATGGCTAGGCATCAGCGGTTACATTGTGTTGAGTACTATTACGAACAAAGGAAATATGTGCCTAGATCCGCTCTAGAGCGCGCTTCACGATTTTTATATTTAAACAGAACATGCTGGAATGGGCTATATAGGGTGAATGCAAAGGGCGAATTTAATGTCCCTATAGGGACAAAAAATACGGTGATCCTTAAAACGGACGATTATTGGGGAGCGTCGTGCATTTTAAATAATTCTGTAATTGAAAATCTTGATTTTGAATCAATTATAGATAGGTCGTCGGCGGGCGATTTTGTTTTTGTCGACCCTCCTTATACTGTTAAGCACAATTATAATAACTTTATAAAGTATAATGAAAAGTTATTTAGCTGGTCAGATCAAATTCGACTAAAGGAATCTGTAGTCAGGGCAGCCTCTCGAGGTGCTTGTCTTGTTATTTGTAATGCAGATCATAAATCAGTTCATGAACTTTATGGTGATGTTGGTAGGTATTTAAAATTGTCGCGAGCTAGTGTTCTTTCTGGAAAATCTGCTGGAAGACGAGAAACAACAGAAGCAATGTATTGTGTTAATTTTTGACAAATCGGAACTATGGTTAAGCGTTGTCTTTTTATTATTATAAACGCGATTTGTCTGGAGATGTGTGGCCTACCTGTCAGGTGATAACCATCTCAGCACACAAAGATTACCCCTCCCTCTGCCTGTCCAGCCCCCGCAGGTTCACGGCCTCGGCCAGATGCTCGACCCGGATGCCGTCGTCGCCGTCCAGGTCCGCAATGGTCCGGGCGATGCGCAAAATTCGGGTGTGCGAGCGGGCCGACAGGCCCAGGCGGCGTACCGCGCCTTCCAGGAAGCGGTGCTCCTCCTCGCCCAGGCGGCAGCAGGTCGAAAGCCGGGCGCCGGAAAGCTCGGCGTTGACGTGCACCGGCGTGCCGGCGTAGCGCGCCGCCTGCCGCTCCCTGGCCGTCAGCACCCGGTCCCGCATGGACGCCGAATCCACAGGCGAGGCCTCCTGCCGCAGCTCCTTGTACGGCACGGCCGGCACCTCCACCTGGAGATCGATGCGGTCCAGGAGCGGCCCGGACAGGCGTGAGCGGTAACGCTGGATCTGCGGCTCGGTGCAGGTGCATTCGTGGCGCGGATCGCCCAGGTAGCCGCAGGGGCAGGGGTTGAGCGCGGCCACCAGCATGAAGTCGGCCGGGTAGGTCAACGACATGGCCGCCCGGGCGATGGTCACCTTCCCGTCCTCCAGGGGCTGGCGCAGGACCTCCAGCACGGATTTCTTGAATTCCGGCAGTTCGTCCAGAAACAGCACGCCCTTGTGGGCCATGGACACCTCGCCGGGCCTGGGGTGGCTGCCGCCGCCGATGAGTCCGGCGTCGGAGATGGTGTGGTGCGGGGAGCGGAAGGGGCGGGTCTCGACCAGGGCCGCCCGGCGCGGCAGTTGCCCGGCCACGCTGTAGATCTTCGTGACCTCCAGGGCCTCGTCGAAGCGAAGCGGCGGCAGGACCGTGGGGATGCGCTTGGCCAGCATGGTCTTGCCGCTGCCCGGCGGTCCCACGAAGAGCAGGTTGTGGCCGCCGGCCGCGGCGATCTCCACGGCCCGTTTGGCATGCTGCTGGCCCTTGACCTCGGAGAAGTCGGCCTCGATGTCGCCGGGACCGGCGGCCGGAGCGGGTTCGGGCGGGGGTTCCGGGGTCAGCGCGGCCTCGCCGGAAAAAAAGTCCACGGCCTCGGCCAGACTGGCCGCCCCGTATACCGGCAGGTCATGGACCACGGCCGCCTCCCGGGCGTTGTCCGCGGGCACGAGAAGGCCCCTGGCCCCGGACCCGCGGGCCATGACGGCCACGGGCAGGATGCCCGGCACGGGTTTGATCTCGCCCGAAAGCGACAGTTCCCCGGCCAGGACGAAGCCCCCGGCGGCCTCGGGGGGCAGGACGCCGGCGGCGGCCAGCAGGGCCACGGCCAGGGGCAGGTCGTAGGCGCTGCCTTCCTTGCGCATGTCGGCCGGGGCCAGATTGACGGTGATGCGCGCGGCGGGAAGTTTGTAGCCGCTGTTTTTGATGGCCGAGAGCACGCGCTCCCGGCTCTCGCGCACCGCGCCCTCGGCCAGCCCGACCATGGCGAAGGAGGGCAGTCCCTGCCGCACGAGGTCCACCTCCAGTTCGACCGGGAAGGCGTCGATGCCCAAGAGGGCGGAGGTGGCGACCCGGACGGGCATGGCCTTATTTCACCACGGTGCCGATGCGGTCGAAGCGCACGTTGGGGAATCCGTTCCAGGACCAGTAGATGATCCAGGCCTTGCCCTTGATCTTGTTCCGCTCCACGAACCCCCAGAACCTTGAGTCGTAGGATTCGTCGCGGTTGTCGCCCATGCAGAAGTACTTGTTTTCGGGCACGGTCACGGGGCCGAAGTTGTCCCGGCGGGGGGTGATGCGCGGGTCGGTGTGGCGGATGTAGGGCTCGACCAGCTTTTCCCCGTTGCGGTAGACCTCCTTGTCCTTGACCTCGATGACGTCGCCGGGCAGGCCGATGATGCGCTTGATGAAGTCCTTGTCCGTGTCCTCGGGGAATTCGAAGACGATGATGTCGCCGTGTCCGGGTTCGCCGATGTTGATCAGGGTGGCGTCGGTGAAGGGCATCTTGACCCCGTAGAGGAACTTGTTGACCAGCAGGTGGTCGCCGATCTGCAGGGTATCGAGCATGGAGCCCGAGGGGATCTTGAAGGCCTGGACCACGAAGGTGCGGATGATCAGGGCCAGGACCAGGGCCACGGCCAGGGCCTCGATGTATTCAAGCAGGGTTTTGTGCCATCTGGGGTTCATGCGTTTTCCTTTTGGTTGCGACGATCAGGAGTCGTCCCCGGCCTTGAGCGCGGCCAGGAAGGCCTCCTGGGGGATTTCCACGTTGCCCATCCGCTTCATGCGCCGCTTGCCTTCCTTCTGCTTCTCCAGAAGCTTGCGCTTGCGGGTGATGTCGCCGCCGTAGCACTTGGCGATGACGTTCTTGCGCAGGGGCGAGTTGCGTTCCCGGGCGATGACCTTGGTGCCGATGGCGGCCTGGATGATGACCTCGAAGAGTTGGCGGGGGATGGACCGCTTGAGCTTCAAGGCCAACGCCCGGCCGTAGTGGTAGGATTTCTCCCGGTGCACGATGGTGGCCAGGGCGTCCACGGGATCGCCGTTGATCATGATGTCCAGGCGCACCAGATCCGAGGCCCGGTGGTCGATGATCTCGTAGTCGAGGGACGCGTAGCCCTTGGTGGCGGATTTTAAGCGGTCGAAGAAGTCGTAGACGATCTCGGCGAAGGGCATCTCGTAGGTGATGATCACCCGGGTGGAGGTCAGGTACTTGATGTCCTTCTGGATGCCGCGCTTTTCCTCGCACAGCTTGAACACGCCGCCCACGTAGTCGTTGGGGGCGTGGATTTCCATGCGCACGTAGGGTTCGGACAGGGTGGCGATGTCCTGGGCCTTGGGCAGCTTGCTCGGGTTGTCGATGAAAAGGACCGTGCCGTCGGTCTTTTCCACCTTGTAGACCACCGAGGGCGCGGTGGCGATGAGGCTCGCGCCGAATTCGCGCTCCAGGCGCTCCTGGATGATCTCCATGTGCAAAAGGCCCAGGAAGCCGCATCGGAACCCGAAACCCAGGGCCTGGGAGGTCTCGGGCTCGTAGGTGAAGGCCGCGTCGTTGAGCTGGAGCTTTTCCAGGGCCGACTTGAGTATCTCGTATTCCGCGGCCTCCACCGGATACAGGCCGCAGAAGACCATGGGCTTGACGTCCTTGAATCCGGGCAGCGGGGCCGGGGCCGGGGACTGGGCGTCGGTGATGGTGTCTCCCACCCGGGCGTCGCGCAGGTTCTTCATGCTGGCGCACAGGAAACCCACCTCGCCGGGTCCCATGTCCGGGATGTCCACCGGGCCGGGGGAGAAGGCCCCCAGCTTGGTGACCTCGTAGACCGCGCCGGTGGAGAACATGCGGATCTTCTGGCCCAGGGCGATGGAGCCGGCCACCACCCGGAAAAGCACCACCACGCCCTGGTAGGAGTCGTACCAGGAGTCGAAGATAAGGGCCTGAAGCGGGGCCTTGGGGTCGCCCTTGGGCGGCGGAATCCGCTCGATGATGCGATCGAGGACCTCGGGCACGCCGAGGCCGGTCTTGGCGCTCACGGCCAGGGCGTCGTGGCAGTCCAGGCCGATGGCCTCCTCGATCTGGGCCTTGACCCCGTCCACGTCCGCGCTTTGCAGGTCGATCTTGTTCAAGACCGGGATGACCTCCAGGTCGTGGTCCAGGGCCAGGTACACGTTGGCCAGGGTCTGGGCCTCCACGCCCTGGGTGGCGTCCACCACCAGAAGCGCGCCCTCGCAGGCCGAAAGGCTGCGGGAGACCTCGTAGCTGAAGTCCACGTGGCCCGGGGTGTCGATGAGGTTCAGGATGTAGGTCTTTCCGTCGGCGGTCTTGTAGGGGATGCGCACGGTCTGGGCCTTGATGGTGATGCCCCGCTCGCGTTCCAGGTCCATGCGGTCCAGGTACTGTTCGCGCATCTCCCGGGCGGTCAGAAGCCCGGTGACTTCAAGAATACGGTCGGCAAGGGTGGACTTGCCGTGATCGATGTGGGCGATGATGCTGAAGTTGCGAATGACCGACGTATCCATCTGGCTCCGGGAGTGTGGCGGTCAAACCGCTGCTTGACGTGCGTGAAAGGTCGGCTTGCCACATAATGGAACCCGGGCGCGGCGTCAATCCGGCGGGACGGGGAAGGACCGGCCCGGGAGCGCCGTTTGGCCTTGTTCTCCGGCCATTTCGCGGCGCACGTCTCCGGCCGGTCCGGCCCGGCCGGCCCCCCCCGGCCCCGAGACTCGCCATGCGCGGCCGAAAGGGGTAAGAAACGGGTCTCGCGTGGCGGCAAGAAGCGGCAACACCTTGTTCCGCCACGGTTTTCAAGCGATGGAGGAGACGCTGTGCAAAGCATCAATCCGGCCACGGGCATGGTCATCCGGGACTATCCGGAACACGGCCCGGCCGAACTGGCGGCCATCCTGGACGCGGTGTCGGCGGCGGCCCGGGAGTTTTCCCGGACCACCTTCGCCGAGCGCGCCCGGTGCATGACGGCCCTGGGGGAACTGCTGGCGGCCGAGGCCGCGACGCACGCCCGGCTGATCACCCTGGAGATGGGCAAGATTCTGCGCGAGGCCGAGGCCGAGATACGCAAGTGCGCCCAGGTCTGCGACTATTACGCCGGCCGGGCCGAGGCCATGCTCTCGCCCATGCCGGTGCTTACGGCCGTGGCCTCGTCCGTGGTGGCCTTCGAGCCCCTGGGCGTCATCATGGGCATCATGCCCTGGAATTTTCCCTTCTGGCAGGCCATCCGCTTCGCGGCCCCGGCGATCATGGCCGGCAACGCCGTGGTCCTCAAGCACGCCCCCAACGTCTGCGGCTGCGCCCTGGCCGTGGAGGACCTGTTTCGCCGGGCGGGCTTTCCGGAAAACGTGTTCCGGGCGCTTTTGATCCCGGTGGAGATGGCCGAGACGGTCATCGCCCATCCGGGGGTGCGCGGGGTGAGCCTGACGGGAAGTGTGCGGGCCGGACGATCCGTGGCCGCCCTGGCCGGGAAGCATCTCAAAAAAAGCGTGCTCGAACTCGGCGGGTCGGACCCGTGCATTGTCCTGGCCGACGCGGATCTGGCCCATGCGGCGCGTACCGGCGCGGCGGCCCGGCTTCAGGGCTGCGGCCAGGTGTGCATCGCCTCCAAGCGGTTCATCGTGGTTAAGGAGGCGGCCGAACGGTTCACGGAGCTTCTGGTGGCGGCCATGTCCCGCTATGAGCCGGGGGACCCCATGGAGCCGGCCACGACGCTCGGCCCCATGGCCCGGGAGGATTTGCGGGCCTCGCTTGCGGCCCAGATAGGCCGATGCGTGGACATGGGCGCGCGGGTGGCGCTTGGCGGCCATGCCGTGGACCGGCCGGGATTCTACCACGAGCCCACGCTTCTGTGCGACGTGGCCAGGGGGATGCCGGCCTACGATGAGGAACTGTTCGGCCCGGCAGCGGCGCTTCTGGTGGCTGACGACCCGGAGCACGCCCTGTTTCTGGCCAACGACACGCCTTACGGCCTTGGCGCGGGCATCTGGACGGCGGACCGGGATCTGGCCGTGTCCCTGGCCCGGCGCGTCGAGGCCGGGACCGTGACCATAAACGGCATGACCAAGTCCGAGCCGGCGTTGCCGTTCGGCGGGGTGAAGAATTCCGGCTACGGCCGGGAGCTTTCGGAGTTCGGCATCCGGGAGTTCGTGAACATCAAGACCATCCGAACGTTTTGATCGGGAGACCCATGAGCGTGGACACGAGCGCGGCCATTGCGGCCGCCGAGGCGGAGATGGCGGGGTTTGCGGCCGAGAAGAAGGCCGTGGAGGAGCGGATACGGGACCTGCGATCCCGGGAGGATTTCAAGAACGGGGTGTATTTCCCCAAGGAGATCTTCGAGGCCCAGCAGGACAAGCTGCGCCTGGAGACGGAGATCCTTTTCCGACAGAATGCCATCAAGCGGCTGAGGCTCGGGGTGGGGTAGGATGGTTCGGGCGGGGCAAACCCTTGACTTCCCCCGTCCGCGCGGGCAAGCAGTCCGGACGCCCATTTCATCCCACCAGCGAGGACCGCGACAATGCCCCAGAATATCACCAGAAAGATCATCGCCGCGCACCTTGAAAGCGGCGAGATGACCCCCGGGAGCGAGATCGGCCTGCGGATCGATCAGACCCTGACCCAGGACGCCACCGGCACCATGGCCTACCTCCAGTTCGAGGCCATCGGCATCGACCGGGTGGCCACCGAGCTCTCCGTGAGCTACGTGGACCACAACACCCTCCAGATGGGCTTCAGAAATCCCGACGACCACCAGTACCTGCGTACCGTGGCCGCCCGCTACGGCATCATCTATTCCCCCCCGGGCACCGGCATCTGCCACCAACTGCACCTGGAGAACTTCGCCAAACCCGGCAAGACCCTGGTCGGCTCGGACAGCCATACCCCCACGGCCGGCGGCATCGGTTCCCTGGCCATGGGTGCCGGCGGCCTCTCCGTGGCCCTGGCCATGGCCGGACAGCCCTATTTCCTGCCCATGCCCAAGGTCGTGCGGGTGTGGCTCGACGGCGCGCTCACGGGCTGGGCCTCGGCCAAGGACGTCATCCTGCACCTTTTGGGCCTGCTCACGGTCAAGGGCGGGGTGGGCAAGGTCATGGAATACGCCGGTCCGGGCGTGGCCACCCTGTCCGTGCCCGAACGCGCGGTGATCACCAACATGGGCGCGGAGCTCGGGGCCACCACCTCGATCTTCCCGGCCGACGCCGCGACCAGGGATTTCCTGACCCGCATGGGCCGGCCCGGCGATTTCACCGAGCTTGTGGCCGACGAGGGCGCCGACTACGACGACGAAATCACCATCGACCTGTCCGCTCTGGTCCCCCTGGCCGCCGCGCCGCACATGCCCGACCGCATGACGCCGATCAAGGACCTGGCCGGCATGAAGGTCAACCAGGTGGCCATCGGCTCGTGCACCAACTCGTCCTATTCGGACCTGAAAACCGTGGCCCTTCTGCTTGCGGGCAGACGCGTGCACCCCGAGACCGACCTCCTGATCTCCCCGGGTTCCAAGCAGGTCCTGTCCATGCTGGTTTCGGAGGGCCTTTTGGCCCACATCCTGGACAGCGGGGCCCGGCTTCTGGAGTGTACCTGCGGCCCGTGCATCGGCATGGGCGGCTCGCCCACCTCGGGCGGGGTCAGCGCCCGGACCTTCAACCGCAATTTCGAGGGCCGCAGCGGCACCCAGGACGCCAAGGTCTATCTGGTCAGCCCCCAGACCGCGGCCATGGCCGCCCTTGCCGGGGCTTTCACCGACCCGGCCGCGTGGGGCCAGGCCCCGGCCAGGGTGACCCTGCCGGACAGCGTGCCGAGCATCCGGGACCTCTTCCTCTTCCCGCCCGCCGACGGCTCGTCCGTGGACATCGTGCGCGGCCCGAACATCAAGGCCCTTGAGAAGTTCGCGGCCATGCCCGCCAAGGTCGCGGCCGCCGTGGCCCTGAAGGTCGGCGACGACATCACCACGGACCACATCCTGCCGGCCGGGGCCCAGATCACGGCCCTGCGTTCGAACATCCCGGCCATCAGCGAATTCGTGTTCAGCCGGGTGGACGAAGGCTTCGTGCCCCGGATCAAGGAGCTGGGACAGGGGGTGATCCTGGCCGGCGAGAACTACGGCCAGGGGTCCAGCCGCGAGCACGCCGCCCTTGGCCCCCGGCATCTGGGTGTCAAGGCGGTCATCGCCAAGTCGCTGGCCCGCATCCACCGGGCCAATCTGGTCAACTTCGGCATCCTGCCGCTTCTTCTGGCGGACAAGGCCGACTACGATCGCATCGCCCAGGGCGACAGGCTGACCATCCCCACTGCCGACATCAGGCCGGGCCAGCCCGTGGCCGTGAGCGTCGAGGGCGGGAAACCGGTCATGGTCACAAATGATTTGACCCGCAAGGAACTGGACATTATTTTGGCCGGCGGCCTGCTTAATACCGTCAAACGGTAGGCGCGGCCGCGCCTGGAACACGAAAGATCCCGGACGGCCGGCGATGTCGGCGGTACGGGCCTTGGGCGGTACACGCACCCGGTGGGGACCTTCGGACGTCCGCTTCCGAAGGCCGTGCGGGTGTGCGCCGCTTTTTTCGCCAGGCGGGCCCGGAAACGCGGATTCCCCCCGTGTCTTCCCGCCGCAGACGCATCCAAGGAGAAATCATGCTCGATGCCATACGGAAAAACGCCCAATCCTGGGGCGTCAAAATCGTCTTCGGCCTGATCATCGTGGTCTTCGTGTTCTGGGGGGTCGGCAACTTCGGCACGGACACCGCCTCGGTGGTGGCCTACGTGGACGGCCGCCCCATCCTGGTCAAGGACTTCGAGAAGACCCTCGAGGAAAACATGCGTCTGGTGCACAACCAGAATCCCAATGTCACGGACAAGGAATTGCTCGAAGGCGGCTTCCGCTGGCAGGTCTTCAGCCAGATGCTGACCCAGGCCATCCTGGCCGCCCAGGCCGCCAAGCTGAACATCTCCGTGTCCGACGAGGAACTGCGCCGGGAAATCGCCCGGGTCCCGGCCTTCGCCGACGACAAGGGCAAGTTCGATTCCCAGAAGTACGAGGTGTTGCTCAAGTCCAACGGACTCTCCCCGGCCGAATTCGAGACCGACATGCGCCGGACCCTCACCCTGGAAAAGCTCGGCGGCTACGTCACCCTGCCCGCCCAGGTCACCGAGGCCGAGGCCCGGGGCATCTACGAGTTCAGCCGCGAACAGGCGGTCATCGAATACCTTCCCTTCCTGGCCGAGGCGTTCTCCCAGGGCATCACCCCCCCGGACGAGGAGATCAAGGCCTTCTACGACGCCAACCCCGACAAGTTCCGGACCCCGGCCCGGATCAAGATCGAATACCTCGACCTTTCGCCCCAGACCCTGGCCAAACCCGCCGAGGTTTCGGACGCGGACATCGAGGCCTACTACAAGGCCAACTCCAAGGTTTTCGAGCGTCCCGAGGCCGTGGAAGTCCGCCACCTGCTGGTCATGCTTCCGGCCGACGCCCCCGAGGCCGACGTCAAGGCCGCCGAGAAAAAACTGGCCGATTTGGCCGCGCGCCTGAAAAAAGGCGAGGATTTCGCCTCGCTGCTGCCCAAGACCACGGATGCGGACGAGAACCTCATGGGCGAGGACTATGCCTGGCTGTCGCGCGGGGCCCTGCCCAAGGAATTCAAGGCCTTCGAGGATGCGGCCTTCGCCCTGGACAAGGGCACGGTCAGCAATCCCATCCGCACCACCATCGGCATGCACGTGCTTGAGGTGCGCGACAAGCGCCCCGCCGGGACCGCCGCCCTCGACGAGGTCAAGGATGAGGTCCGGTCCATCCTGGCCGAGGAGCGCGCCGCCGACAGGCTGACCAAGGTCATGGACGCGGTGCAGGACAAGGTCGTGGCCGGCATGGAACTGGCCAAGGCCGCCGAGGAAGAGGGCCTGGCCGTGGGCCAGACCATGCTCTTTCCCAAGGACCAGCCGCCGGTGAACCTGAAGCTTGCGCCCCAGGCCCTGGAGACCCTGTTCGGACTGGCCCAGGGCAAGACCACCGACACCCCCCTGACCACCGAGGACGGCTTTCTCATGGCCAAGGTCCTGGAGGCCAAGCCGGCCGCCGTGGCCCCCCTGGACGAGGTCAGGGACCGCATCGTCTCCGAACTCGTGGAGAAGGAGGCCCTCAAGCGGGCCAAGGAGAAGGCCGAGGCCGTGGCCTCGGAAATGAAGTCCCCCGAGGGCGTGGCCAAGGTGTTGGCCGAATACAAGGACAAGATCGCGCTTTCCCAGCCGTTCACCCGGCAGGGATTCATTCCCGGCCTGGGCATGGTGCCGCCCCTGGCCAAGGCCGCCTTTGACCGGAAATCCATGGACTGGCTGCCCCAGGTCTTCGCCGTGTCCGACGGCTATGTCCTGGCCCGGCCCGAGAAGCGCGTCGCCCCGGACCCGGCGGCCTGGAACGCCGACAAGGACAAGTGGATGGAGTCGCTGCTCCAGTCCAAGCAGAGCGAACTCTTTCGGGCCTACCTGACCACCATCCAGGAAGAGGCCAAGATCGAGATGGTCAACGCCGACATCCTCGGTCCCCGTCCCGGCGGCGACGCCGTCGAGGCCCAGTAAGGAAAAAGGGACGCGGGGAGTTCCCCGCGTCCCTTTTCATTTTCGGTTTTCCCGCCCTACATGCCCTTGTCGGCCATGAGCTTCACCAGGTCGGCCACGCGGCAGGAATAGCCCCATTCGTTGTCGTACCAGGCCACGACCTTGGCCATGTTTCCGTTTTGGACCACGGTGTATTCCTCCTCCACGATGCCCGAGCGGGGGTCGCCCTTGTAGTCCATGGACACCAGGGGTTCGGTGGCGTAGCCCAGGATGCCCTTGAGATCCCCGTCGGCGGCGGTTTTGAGGGCCGCGCGCAGTTCCTCGGTGCAGGTGGATTTCTCCAGGGTGCAGGCGAAGTCCACCACGGAGACCGTGGGGGTGGGCACGCGCAGGGAATAGCCGCCGAATTTGCCCTTGAGTTCCGGGATGACCAGGGCCACGGCCTGGGCCGCGCCGGTCGAGGTGGGGATGATGTTCTGGGCCGCGGCCCGGGCCCGGCGCAGGTCCTTGTGGGGCAGGTCCAGGATGCGCTGGTCGTTGGTGTAGGAGTGGATGGTGCACATAAGGCCGGTGACGATGCCGAAGGTCTCGTGGACCACCTTGACGGCCGGGGCCAGGCAGTTGGTGGTGCAGGAGGCGTTGGAGATGATGTGGTGTTTCGCGGGATCGTAGAGTGTGTCGTTGACCCCGATGACGATGGTGATGTCCTCTTCCTTGGCCGGCGAGGAGATGATGACCTTCTTGGCCCCGGCGTCGAGGTGGGCCCTGGCCTTGGGTCCGGTGCGGAAGATGCCCGTGGATTCCACCACCACGTCCACGCCGAGCGCCCCCCAGGGAATCTCCTTGGGATCGCGCATGGCGAAATTTTTGATTTCCCAGCCGCCGAACACGATGACGTCGTCCTTGACCGCGACGTCGAAGGGACTGCGGCCGTAGTTGGTGTCGTAGCGCAACAGATGCGCGTTGGTCGTGACGTCGAAGAGGTCGTTGACGGCCACCACGTCCATGGACTCGGGATGGTGTTCGCGCATGGCCTTGAGGACCTGGCGTCCTATGCGTCCGAATCCGTTGATGCCTACCTTGAGCTTGGTCATGCTGGGTGCCTCCTTAATCCTCGAAGATGCGGTATTCGTACGCGGTGAGCATTTCGTAGTCGGTCTTTAGGGCCTGGTGCAGCCGGGCGTTCTCGATGGCGATGGCGCTCAGGTCCGCGATGGTGCGCAGGAATTCCTTCTCGGCCTCGTCGAACTGACGCACGCTGTCGGCATAGATCCGCAGCACGCCGATGGCCTTGCCCTCGACCCGCAGGGCGGCCACGGCCACGGCCCGGATGCCTTCCGCCTTGGCGGCCTCGGGATACTGGAAACGGGGGTCGCTGCAGGCGTCGGCGATGCACACCACGCCGCCGCCCAGGGCCTCGCGGTCGACCTCGCTTTTGGCCACCTCCACGGGGCCCTTGCGCAGATAGTTGCGGCTCAGGCCGTACGTGGCCCCGGCGCGCAGCTTTTTCCCGGACTTGTCCAGAAGGCGCAGGGTGCAGCCCTTGGCGTCCATGGCCTTGGCCGTGTATTCCACGATTTTTTCCAGCACGGTCCCGGTGTCGAGGCTGGAATTGATGGCCCGGACGGCCTCGTGAAGGCCCCGGTAGAACCGTTCGAATCTGTCCATGATCGTCCTCCTTGCCGACGAATCGGAAACTTCCGGGCGCTCGCCGGACGCGCCCGGCACGCTGCCGGATGGCGCAAAACGGCCGATATTCCCCGAGGCGCAAGAAAAATCGACGGGGCGATATGGCCGTCTGTCGTCTCTATGACCTATTCACGGCGGCATGGGAAGGGCGTTTCGGTGTCATCCCTCGGGCGGAACAGTGGCGGATGCGAAACATCGGGGCGTGCCGTCCTTGGCGGGGAGTCTCTCGGGGTGGGCCAGGAGGTTGGCGCGGATGTCTCGCAGAAGCGACAGCGCGGCGTCCACGGCGTCCCCATCGATGTCCGGAAGCAGCGACGCGATGAACCGGGCCTCGTTTTTCCTGACGGCGTGGAGCCGGTCGCGTCCCGCGTCGGTCAGCACCGCCCGTTTCGATCGTTTGTGGCGGGGATTGTCCACGAAGTCCACCAGACCCATGTCCCGCAGTTCGTTGCATACGACCTGCACGCCCTGGCGGGTCAGGCCCAGGGCCGCGGCCATGTCCGGCACCGTGGCGCCCCCCAGGCGGTCCAGCAGGCCCGCCGTCCGGACCTGGGGGGTGCGCAGCCCGGCATACTCATGCACCGCGTCCATGCCCAGGGCCAGGACGTCGCGCAGGGCGAAGACCTCCCGGAAGAGGTCGTGGAGTCGTTCTCCGGGGCAGGGCTGGGGCATGGGCGGCATCCCGGTTCAGAGCCACCTGCGGACGTTCCGCCGGTAGGTTTCGTAGTCCGGGCCGAACCGGCGGGCCAGATAGGCCTCCTCGCGCGGGACCACGTACAGCCCCAGATAGAGGGCCATGGGCACGGTGGTCAAGACCATCCACACGCTGCCCAGAGCCAGCCCCAGGCCGACCAGGATGGCCAGAAACCCGACATACATGGGATTGCGGCTTCTGCGGTAGGCCCCGGCGGTCACGAGCCTGGAGGCCGGGAGGATGGTCTTCACGCTGACCCCGAGCTTGGTGAAAAGCGTGTGTCCCCACATCATGAAGGCGAAGCCGGCCGCGGCCAGGGCCGCGCCGCTGACCAGCCGCGCGGTTTTCGGAATCGCGGGGATGGCCGTGGGGATCGCGTATTCCAGGATCAGGCCGGCCACGAGGCATAACTGAAAGATGCGGGGAGGCTTGACGTACACGCCCGGGGAGTCGGGAACGGTGCCGTCGGGCGAGGGGATGGATGCGTCCATGGGAATCTCCTTGCGAAGCGGGATGGCCATGATTCGCATATGACAATTATATTGTCAATATGACAATTCAATTGCCATAATGAAGGGGCAGAAGACAGCACGCTTGACATGAGGGCTATGATAGCTAAAGTAACCAAAATATCTTTTTTAGCTATTTCGGTTGGAGGGGATCATGAAGAGCGCCACAGCCACCGCGCTGAAAAATAATCTGGGCGAGATCATGCGGGCCGTGGCCCGGGAGCCGGTGCGCATCACCAGGCAGGGCCGCGATTATGCGGTGATGCTGTCGGTCGAGGAATACGAGCGCCTGGCCGCGCTTGAGGATGCCTGGTGGGCGGAAAAGGCTCGTCAGGCCGAGGCCGAGGGCGGCTATCTGGGCGAGGACGAAAGCATGGCGTTTCTGCGGGAGCGGCTGCGTGGGCTATAAGCTGGACCTGAGCCGCGACGCCGCGAAGTTTTTGGAGACGCTGCCTCCCAAGCGGTTCCGGCAGGTGGCGCTCCGGATTTTCGACCTCTTGCGGGAACCGCTGGCCCCGGACACCCTGGCGCTACGCGGCCATGCCGACTTTCGCCGGGCGGACATCGGGGAATATCGTATCATCTACCGCCTGGGGGAGGAGGTGGTGAAGGTGGCGCTGGTCGGCAAGCGCAACGACGACGAGGTGTATCGGCGATTCAAGAGGCTGTAGCCGGTTCTATGCCGTTGGCGGCGGACCGTTTCTTGCCTCCCCCCCACCCCCTCGGGTACTCTCGCCCCATGCAACGCCCCGGCTTCACCTTTCTTGTCTGCCCGGACCCGGAGATGATCCGAAACCGCGTGGAGCGGCTTCTGGGCGAATCCGGCGAGGTCTTCACCCGCGAGGTCTTCCAGGGCGACGAGGAGATTCCCGACGCCTTCTGGCGCGCGCTCACGGCCCCGTCGCTTTTCGCCGAACCCAAGGCCGTTATCCTGCGCCGGGCCGACAGCCTCCCCGACGACTTCTGGCCCAAGCTCAAAGGGCCGCTTTCCGGCTTTTCCGCCCACGTGTGGCCCATGATCTGCCTGGAGAAACCCTTCGGCAAAAAGGGGCCGGCCGTCCCCAAGGCCCTGTCCTCCCAGCCCTACTACCAGGTGGCCGAGAAGCGCCGCTGGATATGGACCTCCCCCGGCCTCACCCGCAAGGACATGGCCCCCATGCTCAAGGACTGGGCCGGGGCGAAAGGCCTGTCCTTCGCCCCCGGGGTGCTCGAGGCCCTGGCCGCGGTCCTGCCCGAGGACATGGCCATGGCCGGCCGGGAACTGGAAAAGCTTGAACTGGCCGTGATCTCGCGCGGCGACCTTCCGGAGGCGGGTGGCGGCGCGGCGCCTCCTTCCGGCCGCATCGTCCAGGAGGACCTGTCCCTTCTGGCCTCGCGTCCGGGCATGGACGCCTTCGCCTTCCTGAACGCCTTTTCCCGTCGCGGCCAGGAACTCGCGGTGTGGCGGGAGATCTTCGAGCAGAGCCTGTCCCCGGAGGACATGATATTCAAGTTTTTGGGACTGCTTCGTAGCGATGCGCGCCAGATGTGGCAGCTTCTCATGGACGAGGCCGAGGCCGTGCGGCTGCCGCCGTTCGTCAAGTCGCAGAAGGAGGCCATGGCCCGCCGACTGGGGCCCGGGGGCCTGACGCGGCTGTTCGACCTGGCCATGGATGCGGAGCTGGGCATCAAGTCCGGGGCGAAAAATCCGGATCAGGCCATGGAATTTCTCGCGGCCGAGCTTTTTTCCCTGTTTTCGCGATGAAAGATCGGCGAAATCCCCCTTTTTTTCTTGTGCTCCCCCGTCTTTTGGGCCATTTTTCGCATAAGTCCACCGGACAGGACCATGCTTTTGGGGGAAAAACTCTTGCCCGGCCGGAAAACCATGCTTATTAAGGAAAGTCATCCGCATTATCACGGGCACCGCAAACGGTTGAAGGACCGGCTGGCGGAGAACCCCAGGGGGCTTGCGGAATACGAGGTGCTCGAACTGCTTTTGAGCTACGCCAACCCCAGGCGCGACAACAAGCCCCTGGCCAAGGCCCTTGTGGCCCGGTTCGGATCGCTTCGGGGGGTGTTTTCGGCCAGGATCGCGGAGCTTTTGGCCGTGGAGGGGTTCGGCGAGGGCTACGCCCGGTTCTGGCAGTTGTGGCGGGAATTCTGGGCCCGGATCAACGAGGACCCGGTTCGCGAGCGGGTGGTCTTGAGCAGCCCGGACATCGTGGCCCGCATGGCCATGGCCAGGCTGGGGTCCCTGGAGGACGAGGAATTCTGGGTGGCCCTGGTGGACAACAAGAACCGGCTGGTGGGCTGGGAACAGGTCAGCCGGGGCACCGTGGACCAGACCGCGGTCTATCCCCGGGAGGTGCTGGCCCTGGCGCTTTTGCGCAAGGCCAGCGGCATGATTCTGGTGCACAACCATCCGGGCAGCGACCCCAAGCCCTCCCGGCAGGACGTGGAGCTGACCAAGCGCATCGTCGTGGCCGCCCGGGAGGTGGAGGTCCGGGTTCTGGACCATCTGGTGGTCACGGAAAAGAGTTATTTCAGCTTCCAGTCCGAAGGAATGCTGTAGCGGACGCGGCAGGCCGCGGGGTGCGGGCCGCCGAAGCGGGATCAACCTGAACACGGGGAGGGACCATGGAAAAGAGCTTGCATTGCATCGTCACCGGCAAGGTGCAGGGCGTCTTTTTTCGCTCTTTCGTTCAGGAACATGCCGACAGCCTCGGCCTGACCGGCTGGGTCCGCAACCTGCAGGAAGGCAAGGTCGAGGTCCTGGCCCAGGGCTCCGAAGAGAACCTCAAGACCCTCAAGGAACGGCTCCTGCAAGGGCCGCCCCTGGCCCAGGTGCACAACGTCGAGGCCAACTGGACCGAATACGACAAGTCCTATCACGGATTCGAAATACGGGGTTGACCCCCGCACCGGCGCGCCAGGTCGGACCCGGCGTCCCGTCAGGGGGCGGCGGGCTTTCCGTCCTGGCCGCGAGGCCCGCTGCGCCGGGGCCTGGCGGGGGACCCCCGGTCAACAAGGAGCAAATACGCGCATGAACGGTGAAAATACAAAACTCCCCGATACGGAACGGACGCAGGCGGAGGAGCCGGACACCGCACCGGTCCGGGACACGCCCCCCGTGGACGAGAAGGCCGGTTCCGGGGACGGGGAAAAGAACCAACTGGACATTCCCCTGGAGATGCCGGTTCTGCCGGTGCGGGACATCGTGGTCTTCAACTATATGATCCTGCCGCTTTTCGTGGGGCGGGACAAATCCGTCCAGGCCGTGGACGCGGCCTTAAGCGGCAACCGCTACATCCTGATCCTGACCCAGAAGGACGAGAAGGTCGACGAGCCCGGGCCCGAGGACCTCTTCACCGTGGGCACCGTGGGCATGATCATGCGTATGCTGAAAATGCCCGACGGCCGCCTCAAGGTCCTGGTCCAGGGGCTGACCCGGGCCAAGGTCGCGCGCTACGTCTCCACGGAGCCGTTTCTGTTGTCCAAGATCGAGGTCGTCGAGGAAAAGGACATCAAGGAGGTCTCCCTGGAGCAGGAGGCCATGATGCGCGCCGCCCGCGAACAGAGCGAGAAGATCCTGTCGCTTCGCGGCATCGCCACGGCGGACATCATGTCCGTGTTAAACAGCGTCAACGAGCCCGGCCGGCTGGCCGACCTCATCGCCTCCAACCTGCGCATGCGGGTGGACGAGGCCCAGAGGATCCTCGAATGCGAGGACCCCATCGAGCGCATGCATCTGGTCAACAACCAGCTGGTCAAGGAGGTCGAGGTGGCCTCCATGCAGGCCAAGATCCAGAACATGGCCAAGGAGGGCATGGACAAGGCCCAGAAGGACTTCTTTTTGCGCGAGCAGATGAAGGCCATCCGCCGCGAGCTGGGCGAGGGCGAGGAGGAGGGCGACGAGCTGGAGGAACTGCGCAAGGCCCTGGACAAGGCCGGGATGCCCAAGGAGGTCAAGAAGGAGGCGGACAAGCAGTTGAAGCGCCTGACCACCATGCACCCGGATTCCTCCGAGGCCACGGTCATCCGCACCTACCTGGACTGGATGGTCGAACTGCCCTGGAAAAAGCTCTCCCGGGACCAACTGGACATCAAGGAGGCCAAGCGCATCCTGGACGAGGACCACTACGACCTGGACAAGGTCAAGGAGCGCATCCTCGAATACCTGAGCGTCCGCAAGCTCAATCCGGCCATGAAGGGCCCCATCCTGTGCTTCGTGGGTCCTCCGGGCGTGGGCAAGACCTCGCTCGGCCGGTCCATCGCCAGGGCGCTCAAGCGCAAATTCGTGCGCATGTCCCTTGGCGGCATGCGCGACGAGGCCGAGATTCGCGGCCATCGCCGGACCTACATCGGGTCCATGCCCGGGCGCATCGTCCAGAGCATCAAGCAGGCCGGCACCCGCAATCCGGTGATCATGCTCGACGAGATCGACAAGGTGGGCACGGATTTCCGGGGCGATCCGTCCTCGGCCCTGCTTGAGGTCTTGGACCCGGAGCAGAACTTCTCCTTCTCGGACCACTACCTGAACGTGCCCTTCGACCTGTCCAAGGTCATGTTCATCTGTACGGCCAACATCCTGGACACCATCCCGGCCGCGCTTCTGGACCGCATGGAGACCATCCGCCTGCCCGGGTACACCGAGCAGGAGAAGGTGCACATCGCCAGGCGCTTCATCCTGCCCCGGCAGATACAGGAAAACGGCCTGAAAAAGACCGACGTGGTCCTTGCCGATTCCGTCCTGTCCCAGATCATCCGGGACTATACCCGCGAGGCCGGGCTGCGCAACCTGGAGCGCGAGGTGGGATCGGTGTGCCGCAAACTGGCCCGGCGCAAGGCCGAGGGCGAGAAGCCGCCGTTTCGGGTCACGTCCAAGGCCCTGCACAAGCTTCTGGGGCCGCCCCGACACCTGGAGGAGGAGCACGAGAAGAGCCTGCCGCCCGGGGTGGCCGTGGGGCTGGCCTGGACGCCCGTGGGCGGGGAGATACTGCACATCGAGGTGGCCACCATGCCCGGCAAGGGCAACCTGCACCTGACGGGCAAGCTCGGGGATGTGATGAAGGAGTCGGCCCAGGCCGCCCTGTCCTATGCCCGCTCCCGGGCCAGGGAACTGGGGCTCGATCCGGAGTTCACGGACAAGCTGGACATCCACGTGCACGTGCCTTCCGGGGCCACGCCCAAGGACGGCCCCTCGGCCGGCGTGACCCTGGTCACGGCGCTCATCTCCGCCCTGACCAACACCCCGGTGTGCCACGACGTGGCCATGACCGGGGAGATCACCCTGCGCGGGCGGGTGCTGCCCGTGGGCGGCATCAAGGAGAAGATCCTGGCCGCCGTGGCCGCGGGCATGACCCGGGTGATCATTCCCAAGCGCAACGAGAAGGACCTGGAGGAGATTCCCAAGGACCTGCGGGCCCGGATCAAGGTGCAGCCCGTGGAGCACATGGACGAGATCTGGCCCCTGGCCTGCGGCCTCAAGACCGAGGCCGCCCCGGCCTGACGCGGCCCTTCCCCCTTCCCAGACAAACGAAAGGCCCGGACGAACGTCCGGGCCTTTTTTACGGGATTCCGAAGGGCGGCAGCCCGTTGGCCCCCGGAGGGTTTCCTTCCGGCCGTCCGGCCGCGCCGGCCTACTTTTTCCTCCCGGCCAGGATCAGCCCGCCGCCGAGCGGGGGCGTGGGCTCCTCGGCCACGAATTCCACGAACCCGTTCCGGGCCATGGCCCCCTGGAGCACCTCCCGGGGCAGATAGTGCGTGGGATATCCGGCCAGCCGGGTCAGAAGCTCGTGGCAGGCCTCGAGCCCGGGGTCGCGAAAGCCCGGCGCGAAATGGTGCGACACCAGCCACCCCCCCGGCCGCAGTGCCCGGGCGATCCGGCCCACGCCGCGCTCCAGGTCCTCGGCCACCCCGTACAGGACGTGCGAGGCCACGGCCAGGTCGAACTCCGCCTCCCCGATCTCGTCCGTGCGCAGGTCGAAGGCCCTGGCCGCGATCCTGTCCCCGTACCCCATCTCCCGGCACCGCTTTTCGGAAAGCGGCGCGACATGCGGCAGGTCGAGAATCACCCCGGACAGGTTCGGATTCTCGTCCAGAAGGGCCATGGTGAACGTGCCATGGTTGCCGCCCACGTCGCACATGGCCCGCATGGCTGAAAATCCCGGCAGGCCGGCCGTAAGCCGGGTGACCCGCAGAAGCGGCCCGCCCATGGCGTGGCCCACCATGCCTTCCATGATCTCGTCCGTGGCCCAGACGGTGTCGGCCTCCCCCCGGGCATTGTCCGTCCGGCACAGGATCCGGGCCAGGTCTCTCTCCAGCGGTTCGAAGAAATGCATGTTCAGGGCCATGGCCCGGCCCTGGTACAGGGGCTTGTCCGGCACCAGATATTCCGAGGCCGCCGGGGTGTTGGCGTAGCCCCGGTCCGATTTGGCCAGGACACCCTTGGCCGCGAGCAGGTCCAAAAGGGCCTCCAGGCGGTCGGGAATGGCCCCGACAACGCCGGCAAGCGCGGCGGCGGTCATCCCGCCGGCCTCCAGGCGTTCGAAAAGACGCAGGTCCATGGCGGCCGTGAGCGCCCTGGCCGCGGTCGCGCCGTAGAGCACTTCCTCGATGGATTCGAAGGAGGTTTCGGGATGGGGGATGCGCATGGGACTCTCCTGAGGAAAGAGGTTTAGCCGCTAAACGCCGTGAGCCATAAAGACTCATTCGGGATAGGCCTCCATCCAGGCCTTCATGCGGCGACACAGATCCAGACACAGGGCGAAGTCCCGGTCCGGAAGGCCGCGCAGGTAGTCGAGAAATTCCCGGTCGTGCTCCCGGTGGAACGCGAAGTGGGCCTGGCTGACCGCGCGCCCGAGCTCCGTGAGCCGGATGGCGGCTTTGCCGGACGTGTCCACGTCCGCCTCCCTGGCCACCAGTCCCTTCTCCCGGAGCCGTTTGAGCATCTGGGACACCGCGCCCTTGGTCACCCCGCAGGCCTTGGCGATGCCCGTCACATGGGCGTCCCCGAGCATGTCCAGGGTGGAGAGCATGTGCACCTCGGCCGGATACAGCGGCGTGCCGGCCCCGAAATCCACGGGCCGGCGCTCGATGCGGGCGTATTTGGACAGTACCGTGCCCAGGGCCTGGAACAGGGGCATGACCTCGTCGAAGGAGCGCATGGCCGATGTTTAGCAGCTAAACAGCAGTCGGTCAATTCATTTTCACCAAAACCGTCACGGGATTCCAAAGGGCGCAGCCCTTTGGCCGCCGGAGGCATTCTCCAGGCGGATATTCCCATCGCCCCGCGAGGTCGCGGCACGAAAAGAGGGAGTTGTGGGGATGCCCCCGTTTTCAGGGACGCGGCGCTAGTCCCGGCGCATCCGGTGCATGGCCTCCCGGCCGCCGTAGTTGTGCCAGAGCTCGCCGTCCTTGAGGAGATAGGTGCTGGGCTCGGTGTCGCTTACGATCCGGTCCTTCATGATCGAAAACGGCATCCAGCCCTGGTGCCACTCAAGGGTCTTGCCGTCCTTCCAGTCGTAATACACCGCGTACTTGTCGCCTTTTTTCACCAGGCAGAAGGCATAGGTGTTGGGGCGCTTGAATTCCGAGGGCCGCACCCGGGTGAAGCAGCCCATAAGGGCCGGGTCCGGGGTCTCCACCACTCTGGAGTAGACCGTGGGTTCGGATTCGAGGAGCGCGGGGTCGATGGCCAGGGCCGTGGAGGCCAGGCAGAGCACGGCCAAAGCCAGCGGACCGATGAGGGACAATCCCGGGAAACGATGCGGCATGACGGTTCTCCGTGGTCAAAGGTCTCGGGTGCATCGGCCGCGCCCGGTTCGCATCGGGGCGGCCGTTTTCTCGGGTCCGGGTCCGGCGGGCGTCACCAGCGCGGCGGGGGCGGCGGGCCGGGCCGCCACGGCCCCGGTCTCGGCCCCCATCCTGGCGGAGGAGGAGGCGGAGGAGGCGGGAAGCCGGGCCGGTAGACATACGGCTGGGGCGGCGGAGGGGGCGTCCACGGTCCCCATGCCGGGGGCGGC
>JBMONM010000129.1:0-10552 GCA_049324675.1 Thermodesulfobacteriota bacterium | reverse complement strand
GGCTGTCGCGGGAGCCTGATCGCGGCCGCCTCTGATCAGCGACTCCCGTTGAAAGGGCAATTCTCTGAGTCTGACACCGGTGGCCTTGAAGATGGCATTGGCCACGGCAGGAGCAACGGATGGCAGCACAGGCTCTCCGACACCCCCTGGCTTGAGGGTGCCCTTGATCATGTGAACTTCGATTTCCGGCACCTCAGACATGGTTAACACTCGATATTCATTGTAATTGGCAGTCTTCACCCCGCCGCTATCAAAACGGACCTTTTCATGAAAGGCGACGCTCAGGCCCATGACGACGCCGGCCTCGGCCTGAGCCCGGATAGCGTCCGGACAGATGGGAGTGCCGCAATCCAAGGCGCAAACCACCTTGTGAACGGTGATCTCTCCCCTTTCTCCCACCGAGACTTCGGCCATGTGGGCGGCGAACGATTCGAAGCAGGAAGCGACGGCGACTCCTCTGGCCCTGCCAGTGGGGACAGGTGATCCCCAACCGGCTTTTTCCGCTAAAAAGGACAGAACGTTGTAAGCCCTGGATCCTTTTTCCATATGATCCAGGCGGAACTGAACCGGATCCTTCCCGGCCGCATGGGCCAGCTCATCCATAAAAGATTCGACCGTGAAGACATTCACGGAATATCCCACTGAACGCCACCACCCCACGGATATGGGCAGGTTCACCATGACATAGTTCACGAGCAGGTTGGGAATGGAATAGATCATATCCCTTATGCCGGAAACCGCATCCGGATCGACGCCATTTTGCACCGCTTCGGGCATTTGTCTGGACATGACCGACGGTGCGGCGACCTTATGCGAATAGGCGACCAGCCGGCCGTCCTTATCCAGACCGCCCTTTATGCGGCAGTGGCTTGCCGGACGAAAATAGTCATTGGCAAAATCATCCTCACGACTGTTGACGACTTTGACGGGTCGGTTCAGCGCTTTGGAGAGCATTACCGAATCCACAACCGGATCCCGTTCCGCGCGCAGGCCAAAGCCGCCTCCGGCAGGCAACGTCATTACCTCCACCTTTTCCGTCGGCAGGCCTGTCAGTTTTGAAGCCGTGTTCTGGGCGAGGGTTTGCCCCTGGGTCGGAATCCACACGCGGCACCGCTCTTTTTCCACATGGGCGGTACAGTTGATTGGCTCCACCTGCGCGTGCGAGAGATAGGGCAGCTTATATGATTGTTCTATTGTCAGGGCGGCTCCCGCCATGGCCTTGTCTACGTCACCGTTGCTTTTGGCCACTGCTCCCGGTTTTTCGAGGTGGTCCGTAAACAAGGTGTCCAATGTCTCATCATTCAGGTCCGGATGGGCCCCCCCGGACCATTTGACGTCAAGGGCGTCCCGTCCCCGCAAGGCGGCATAGGTCGTATCCGCGCATACCGCTATCCTGCCTTCGAGGGGCACCACCTTCACGACACCTTTGACGGCCATGGCGGCCTTCTCATTATATGACCGGCACGATGCGCCATAGTGGGGTGGCCTGGCCACCACGGCTATGCACATGCCGGGGACTGTGAAATCCATGCCATAAACGGTTTTCCCCATTACAATGTCAGGGATATCCAAGCGCTGCCGGTGGGTGCCGATAATGTTATAGTCCTTTGGATCTTTCAGCGAGGGATTTTCAGGGACAGACCGTTTGCTCGCGGATTCGGCCAACTGCCCATATGTAAGGCTGCGGCCTTTTGGATGAAGAATCCTGCCGTCTTTCGTGCCGCATTCCCCTACAGAGAGACCCCAATTCTCGGCTGCCGCTTCAACAAGCATCTGCCGAGCGGCAGCACCGACCTTGCGCAGTATATCCCATCGATGACGGATACTGGTACTGCCTCCTGTTACCTGTGCATGCCACACAGGATCTTTAAACGGCTCCGCCGCAAGGGCCATCTTCACCTGCACCTTTTCCCAGGCGGCGTCCAACTCATCGGCGATAATCATTGGAATGCCGGTATGGGTGCCCTGGCCGAGATTGGTCTGCCCCACCCAGACAGTGATCGTATCGTCCGCCGCAATTTCCAGGAAGGCGTGCGGTTTGAAGGAGAGCCCGGTGGCGGCCGCAGCCGGGGAAGCATTGAAGAGTTTCACATGACCTGAAAAGACGGTTGCGGCGATCACCAGGCTCCCCTGCTTCAAAAAGGATCTTCGCGTCAATTCGGTCTTCATGGCTTCCCCCCCCTCTTGGCAAGCATTTCGGCAACTGCCCGAATGGCCTGCTTGATCCTTGGATGCGAACCACACCGGCAGACGACATTGTCCATGACCTCGTTGATTCGCGCCTCGGAAGGGTTGGGTTCCCTCGATAAGAAATCAACTGCTTGCAACATGATGCCCGGCTGGCAGTATCCGCACTGAGGCACCTGTTTTTCGATCCAGGCCACTTTCACCGGATGATTATCGGGCAAACCTTCAATGGTTGTGATCTCACGGCCTTGCACATCTTCGACGCTGACAGCACAGGACCTCTGGGCCTCGCCATCGATGAGAACCGTGCACAATCCACATTCGGCAATGCCGCAAGAGTATTTTACGCTTGTAAGCCCCAGATTGTCCCGGAGCACCCACATCAAGGGCGTTTCCTGGTCTACATTGACCTGCCGTTTTGTACCGTTCACATTTAATGTTATCATGGTTCCTCCAACGGCTTTGGTTGTCCGGGTCCTTTCCTTTTTTACCAGATCCAAACACTTTTTACAGCCATCGTGGGAAACCAGCTAGACCAATCCTCGCGAATTTTTGCCTGATCCTCCCAAAGGACAACCAAACGAATTGTCCGCGCCCCCTCATTTCTGATATTGGCACAAGAAAGACTGGAGGATTCCGATGAGTAATCACAACGCGTCGGTTCATGACCCCCTGGATGCCTCACGCCGGGCGTTGGCGGAAAAAATCTCCCAATGGACAGAAAAGAGCCCTCTGCTGGAAACTGAAATACCGGGATTGGTGCTCGCCAGATTTTCCGAGCCCACGGAACCGAAGAGCGGAATTTACGAACCCAGCATCTGCTTCGTGGCCCAAGGGGCAAAACGTGCCATGCTCGGGGATGAGGAGTACATCTATGATGCAAATCACTACCTGATTACATCCGTGGGATTGCCGGTCGTGATGCATGTCGTCGAGGCAAGCAAGGAAACCCCCCTGCTCGGTTTGGTCTTAAAGGTCGACCTGCAGGTCGTGGCTCAAATGATGATAGACAGCACCCTGACTGTTGCGCGCACCCAGCAAACAGGACGGGGCATGGCTGTCAGCGAAATCAGCCCCCAGTTGCTCAGTGCCCTTCAGCGATTACTCGACCTGCTGGATCAGCCTGAGGATATTCCAATCCTCGCGCCGCTCATCCACAAGGAAGTCATTTATCGGATTCTTACGGGTGATCAGGGGCCGCGCCTGCGTCAGATCGCATCCAATGGAAGCCATGGCTACAAAATAGCCCGCGCCATCGACTGGTTAAGGGAGAACTACGCTATGCAACTTAAGATAGAGCGCCTTGCGAAAAATATCGGCATGAGTGCTTCGACGTTTCATCATCATTTTCGTGCGGTGACGGCCATGAGCCCGCTCCAATACCAAAAGAAAATGCGCCTTCTTGAGGCCAGACGCCTCATGCTCGCGGGAAAACTGGACGCCACAAGCGCCGCAATCCAGGTGGGCTATGAGAGCCCCTCGCAATTCAGCCGTGAGTATAGTCGCCAGTTTGGAGCACCGCCGTTGCGGGATATCAAAAGGATGCAGGCGGTCAATGCATAATCGGCCCCCCGCGACAATCGGTTCTCCCTGTCCTGGAACCTGTTGCCAGATCGGGAGGCGTGTTGCGCTCCCCGCGGGGGCGCATGGAGGCGACCGGCCGACCCGGCCATTATCTCACGGTCACGGTCACCCGGTCGGGCCTGGCCTCCACCAGTTCGCAGCCCTGCGGCATCTTGACCTGATACGGCATCTCGTGACGGCCCACCTCGAGTCCGGGCTTGAGATCGACACGGGCCTCCACGGATTCCTCGAAGCTCTTGTCGTTTAAAAGCTGCACCGGCCCCTTGATCCTCAAGGACACGGTCTTGGGAGACACCTCCGACCGCCCGGGCGGGAATATCCGCACCGGCACCCGGACCGTGGCCTCACCCTGGCGCGGGGAGAAATGCAGGGTGACCACGGCGGCAAGCGGCGCCGCCTCCACACCTTCGGGGACATCCAGGCTGACCCTGTCCTCCCAGACCGCTCCGGGCGAAGCGCCGAAGGCAATGGGGTCGGTCCGGATGTCGTCGAGATCCGACACCGCCTTTTCGGCACCGGTGACGCGCACCGTCTCCGGACGCACCCTGGTCCCGGCCAGAATGTAGCCGTCCGGCACCGGGGACCCGAGAACGGGTTTTACGGGCACGTCCCGGGAAATGCGCCGTTCCACGTCGAGTTCGATGCGCGAGGGCCGCACCTCGACCACCTCGAACAGCTTGGGGATGGGGATGTTGTCCGGATCCAGGCCGATGACGTTCTTTCCCGGGGTGACCCGGCTCAGATTCATGGGATAGACAAGCTGGGTCTCCTCGATCTTGCGCACCATGCCGCGCGGACCGCGCAGCAGGACATCGACCGAACCGAGCATGCCGCCCTTGATGAACAGCCCGTCGGGCATGCCGGTCATCTCCACCCGCATGGGCACCCAACTGTCCACCTTTTCCCGGCCGGTGACCAGGTACCAGGAAAAGACCGCCAGAACGAAGGCCAGGACAAGCTGCTGCCAGTTGGACCTCATATCCGCCGCCCCCACACGTCCCACAGCTTGGCCCTCAGCGCGGCCTCATCCGGGCAGGCGATGATCTCGCCGTTCTCGGCAAAAGACACCACGCCGCGTTCCTCGGACACGACCACGACCAGGCAGTCCGATTCCTCGGTGATGCCCAGGGCGGCCCGATGTCTGGTGCCGTAGACCGAATCCAGCCCGGAAATGGCGGCCAGAGGCAGAATGCACCCGGCCGCGGCCACCTGGTCACGGCTGATCACCACCGCCCCGTCGTGCAGGGGCGTACCCGGATGGAAAATGGTGATCAGAAGCTCCTTGGTCACCTTGGCCGACAGTTTCACCCCGCGCTGGACCACGTCCCCCAGGGGGATGTCACGTTCGATGACCAGAAGCGCCCCGGTCCTGGTCCGGGCCATGCGAAACACCGCCAGCACCACCTCCCGGACTATGTCCTCGGCCTCCTCTGAACGCCGGACCCGCCGCCAGAACAGGCCCGTGCCCATGGTGGACAGGGCCCGCCGGATATCGGCCTGGAACAGCACGATGACCACCAGAAAGACCGAACCCAGGAAATTGGTCAGCAGCCAGTGCAGGGTGTTGAGCCCCACCTCGCCGGAGATGTAGTAGATGATGATGATGAGCAAAAAGCCGTGCATGATGGACACGGCCCGGGTGCCCTTGATCAACAGCAGGCCCCGGTAGAAGATGAACGTGACGATGGCCACGTCCAGGGCCTCGCGCCACGTGAAATGCATGCTTTCGAACCACCGGATGAAATTCACGGCGCGTTCCTCCCGGGCGTCGTTGCGTCCGACGGGAAAAAGAATTCCCCGGCCAGGCGCAGGGCCATGCGCGCTCCGGCCACGTCATGGACCCGGTGGACATGCGCCCCCCCGGCCCCGGCCAGGGCCGTGGCCACCATGGTGGCAGGCCCGCGTTCCTGCGGTGGCAGGCCGAACAGACCGGCAAAAAGGGATTTGTTGGAAAGGCCGATGTAGATGGGTCGCCCCAGGGCCGCGAAACGAGGCAGGCCGCGCAAAAGCCCAAGGTTGTGCTCCAGGAGCTTGCCGAATCCGATGCCCGGGTCCAGGGCCACATGCTCCTCCGGCAGTCCGGCGGCCACCAGCCGGGACAGTTCCCGCTCGAAAAAGGCCAGCACCTCATCCACAACGTCGTCGTAGGCCGGGGCCCGCTGCATGGTCTTGGGCCGTCCCAGGCTGTGCATGAGCACGTAGCCCGGCCGGTACTGCGCCAGAACGTCCGTCAGGCCCGGATCGTAGGCGCAGGCGGAGACGTCGTTTATGAGCGTGGCCCCGGCGGCAAGGCAGGCCGCGGCGCAGGCGGATTTGGAGGTGTCCACGGCCACCACCGGGGGAAAAACCGAGGCCCCGGCGGAATCCCCGTCGACGGAAAAAGCCGGCTCCGAAAAAGTCCGAACCAGTTCCCGGACAACGGGCAGCACCCGACGCAACTCCGCATCAAGGGGCACGGGATCGCTCCCGGGCCGTGTGGATTCGCCGCCCACGTCCACCATGTCCGCGCCGTCCCGGACCAGTTTCAGGGCGTGGACAACGGCGGCCTCCGGGGTGTCGTGGCGACCGCCGTCGAAAAAGGAATCCGGGGTGACGTTGACGATACCGGCCACAAGGAACGGATCGGGAACCAACTCCCGTGCGCCGACCCGCCAGACCGGACCATGGGCGCGAAAACCGGAAACGGTCCGGGTCTCGAGGCCGCCGCGCGGCTTGTGTCCGGTGGACGGGACCAGGGTCACGGACGTCTCACGCGGGGTCGCGCGGTTTTCCGGAGTCCGGACCGGCCTGGGGACTGTCGCCGTCGCCCGGCTCCAGGGAGAACTCGTCGGACCCGGTTTCCGCGGCGGGAGGCGGGGAAGCGGCCCCCCCATCGCCCGGTCCCTGCGGCGTGGACGGCGGGACACCCCCGGGTTTGGCGGCCGGCGTGTCCTGGGGCGGCAAGGGTTCGCCGCGGGTGATCAGGTCGATATCGGCGCCGGAAATGGTCTCGCGTTCCAGCAGGGCTCCGGCGATGGCGTGGAGCGTGGTCATGTTTTCGGTCAGAAGCGTCCTGGCCCGGTCATAGGCGTCCTCGACGATCTTGCGGACCTCGGCATCGATTTGCCGGGAGGTTTCCTCGCTGAAATTCTTGTGATGCACCAGCTCCTTGCCCAAAAAGATCTCGTCCTCGCGCTCACCGTAGGACAGGGGGCCGAGCTCCTTGCTCATGCCCCACTTGCAGACCATCTTGCGGGCCATGGCGGTGGCCCGTTCGATATCGTTTCCGGCGCCGGTGGTCAGTTGGTCAAGCACCAGTTCCTCGGCCACCCGTCCGCCCATGAGCACGCTCAGGGTTTTGTCCAGATGATCCTTGGAATAGTTGTGGCGGTCGTCCGTGGGCAACTGCTGGGTGATGCCCAGGGCCATGCCCCGGGGGATGATGGACACCTTGTGAATGGGGTCGGTGCCGGGCAAAAGCCTGGCCACCAACGCGTGGCCGGCCTCGTGGTAGGCCGTGGTCTTCTTCTCCTCGTCGGAAAGGATGAGGCTCCGGCGCTCCTTGCCCATGAGCACCTTGTCCTTGGCGTGCTCGAAGTCGTCCATGGCCACGTGGTCCTTGCCCATCTTGGCGGCCTGGAGCGCGGCCTCGTTGACCAGGTTCTCCAGGTCCGCGCCGGAAAAGCCAGGGGTTCCCCTGGCCAGGACCTCCAGGTCCACGGCCGGATCCAGAGGGGATTTGCGGGTGTGGACCTCCAGAATGCGCTTTCTGCCGCGCACGTCCGGGGTGGGCACCACCACCTGGCGGTCGAAGCGTCCGGGGCGCAACAGCGCCGGGTCCAGGACGTCGGGCCGGTTGGTGGCGGCGATGAGGATGACCCCCTCGTTGGACTCGAAGCCGTCCATCTCCACCAGAAGCTGGTTCAGGGTCTGCTCGCGCTCGTCATGGCCGCCGCCCAGGCCCGCGCCGCGCTGCCGGCCCACGGCGTCGATCTCGTCGATGAAAATAAGACAGGGGGCGCTTTTCTTGCCCTGTACGAAAAGGTCGCGGACCCGGGCCGCGCCCACGCCCACGAACATCTCCACGAAATCCGAGCCGGAAATGGAAAAAAACGGCACCCCGGCCTCGCCGGCCACGGCCCGGGCCAAAAGGGTCTTGCCCGTGCCCGGCGAGCCCACGAGGAGCACGCCCTTGGGGATGCGCCCGCCCAGGCGGGTGAATTTCTTGGGATCGGAGAGGAACTGGACCACCTCGGAGAGTTCCTCCTTGGCCTCGTCCACCCCGGCCACGTCCTCGAAGGTGACCTTGGTCTGCTCCTGGGTGATCATCCGGGCCCGGGACCGGCCGAAGGACATGGCCCGTCCGCTGCCGTTCTGCATCTGGCGCATGAAAAATATCCACACGCCGACCAGAAGGATCATGGGGAACCAGGAGACAAGCAGGGTCATGTACCAGGGGGATTCCTCCTCGGGCTCGGCCATGACCTGAACCTTGTTCTGCATGAGCATGCCGACCATGTTCGGATCCTCGGGGGAGTAGGTCATGAACTTGCCCCCGTCGGAGGTCACGCCGCTGATCTTGCGGCCCTGGATCTTGACCGAAACCACCTCCCCGGAGGTCGCCTTCTGGACGAACTCGGAATAGGAAAGCTTGGCGCTCGGGGACTGGGGCTGGTTGAAGAGGTTGAAAAGGACGACCATGACCAGGGAAATGGCCGCCCAAAGCATGATGTTTTTGGCGAAACTATTCAAACCGTGATCCTCCAGGGGATTTCGAAAGCCGGGGTTGGTGCTGCATATCGAGAAACCGCAAAGAGCATTTTTCAGTCTAGCACAGCCTTTTTCCCTCTGTCCACGCACAAACCACTGTCATTCAGGCCTGGTTCCTCACACAACATAACGAAAAAACAGACAAAATCCATTCCACAAAAAGCCGTCGCATCCCATGGCGCACTCCGGCCCCCCGTTGCGGCCCCCCCATGGCTCCAGGGCGCCCGCCTCGGGATCGACCAGGCGGATACCACCACTCCCCCGCCTGACGCAATCACGCCCCGCACTCCGGCCGATTCACACATAATGCTCCGTCAGATGGTCGGCAACCACCACCGAGCGTTTTTTCCAACGCCCCCTTCTCCAAAATCCCCGCCGGCTCCCTTCCTCTGGTGAACCGAGGAAATCTACATTTTTGTCCGGATAATCCCTACAGAATTGTCGCCGACCGGACCCGAACGCGCTCCCCCCGCTCTCGAAACACGCCCCCAACCCGTGTTCATATCACGATTTTTCTCATTTCCGGTCCCTTGGCACAGCTCTTGCCCATATCCGGCATCACGCACACCGCGACGGGAGGAATTTCAATGCGCAAGATAGCGATCTACGGCAAGGGCGGCATCGGCAAGTCCACCACCACGCAGAACACGGTGGCCGGCCTGGCCGAAATGGGAAAAAAGGTCATGGTGGTGGGTTGCGATCCCAAGGCCGACTCCACCCGCCTGCTTTTGCACGGGCTGGCCCAGAAGTCGGTCCTCGACTCCCTGCGCGAGGAAGGCGAGGACGTGGAACTGGACGACATCCTCAAGGAAGGCTTCGGCGGCATCATGTGCACCGAGTCCGGCGGCCCCGAACCCGGCGTGGGCTGTGCCGGCCGGGGCATCATCACCTCCATCAACCTGCTTGAGCAGCTCGGGGCTTACGAAGAGGACAAAAAGCTCGACTACGCCTTCTACGACGTCCTGGGCGACGTGGTCTGCGGCGGATTCGCCATGCCGATCCGCGACGGCAAGGCCGAGGAGATCTACATCGTCTGTTCCGGCGAGATGATGGCCATGTACGCGGCCAACAACATCTGCAAGGGCATCGTGAAGTACGCGGACACCGGCGGGGTGCGCCTGGGCGGCATCATCTGCAACAGCCGCAAGGTGGACAACGAAAAAGAGATGATCGAGGAGCTGTGCCGTCAGCTCGGCACCCAGATGATCCACTTCATGCCCCGGGACAACATGGTGCAGAAGGCCGAAATCCACCGCAAGACGGTCATCGACTACGATCCGACCCATCCCCAGGCCGACGAATACCGGGCGCTGGCCAAAAAGATCGACGAGAACAAGATGTTCGTGATCCCGAAGCCCCTGCCCATCAACCAGTTGGAAAAGCTGCTCATCGACTTCGGCATCGCCAACTGACCGGAGGCGTCGCCGGCATCGTTTTGCCGAACGCAACCGCAACAGAGAGCACCCCGGCCCCCATGCCCGAAATACCCGGGGGCAAGGGCCAACGCGGCGGGAATTTCGATCGGGCCGGATCTTGCGAAGGAGGCCGGCCATGTCCCCGGACCCCGCGCGGCGGGATGCGCGGCGAAGCCGCCGCGCGGGAAACGGCCCACAGCGGCCGCAACGGAAACACTCGGAAGGAGAAAACGAATATGTTGACCATGGTGAGAGCCATCGTGCGCCCCGAAAAAACCGACGAGGTCCTTTCCGCCCTCATGGACGCCGGATTCCCGGCCGTGACCAAGTTCAACGTGGCCGGGCGCGGCAAGCAGCGCGGCATCAAAATCGGCGAGATCCACTACGACGAAATCCCCAAGACCATGCTCATCTGCGTGGTGAAGGACGACGACAAGGACTACATCATAAAGACCATCATGGACAGCGCCCGCACCGGCAAGCAGGGCTCCTTCGGCGACGGCAAGATCTTCGTCAGCCCCGTTGAGGAGATGTACACCATTTCGTCGGGCACGAAGGAATCCTAAGGAGAGCGGTCATGAAGGAAGTCATGGCGATCATCCGCATGAACAAGATGA
>JBMONM010000128.1:0-10973 GCA_049324675.1 Thermodesulfobacteriota bacterium | reverse complement strand
CGGTCCTTCGCCGCCTCCCGGCAGGCCCTGTTCGCCGACATCGACGCCGGGCGGGCGGGAGCCGAGTGCGTCGTGTCCTTGTCGGATCTGGCCGACCGCTATTTCGGCGAACGTCTGGCCGAGTATGGAGGCGGGGGGCGGGAGCGTTTCTCCCTGGTGGCCGTGGGCGGATACGGGCGCAGGGAGTTGTGCCCTTTCTCGGACATCGACGTGCTGGTCGTTTTTTCCGGCGAGCCGCCGGAGCGGGCCGGGGACCTGGCGAGGTTCCTGTTTTTTCCCCTCTGGGACCTGGGCGTGGAACTGGGCCACGGGGTGCGCGGCGTGGAGGCCTGCCTGGACCTGGCCCGGGAGGAGCATCAGGTCCTGGCCTCGTTTTTGGACGCCCGGAACGTGGCCGGGGACGCCCGGGTGTTCGGGGCCTTGAGGGAGGGATTGGCGGCCCGGGTCTATCCGGAAAGGCGGGCGGATTTCGCGTCCTGGCTGGACGGGGTCAACGTGCGTCGCGGCGAGGTCCACGGCGACGCCGGGGCGCTTCTCGAACCCCAGATCAAGGAGGGGCTCGGGGGGCTTCGCGACGTGCACCAGATCCTGTGGCTGTCGCGGCTGGCGGTCCTGGCCGGGGTCGGCGGGGCGCCGGGGGCCGGGGTGTATGCCGGGCTTTCCCGGGACGCGACGTTTCTGCTCCTTGTGCGCTCCCACCTGCACCTCTTGAGCGGCCGCAAGACCGACAAGCTGCCTATCGAGATTCAGGAGCGCATTGCCGCCCGCCTGGGCTTTGCCGACCAGGAGGGCGCGCTGGCCGTGGAGGTCTTTCTGGCGGATCTGCTGCGGCGCATGTCCACGGTGAAGAATCTGCGCCAGTCCCTGTGGCCGGGCTTGGCCCTGGCCCTGGGCGCGATTTCCGACAGGCCGCCGGAACCGGTGGGGGACGGCATCGTCCAGGCGGCGGGCGGACTCGATTTCGCTCCGGGGCTCTCGGACGACGAGGCCCGCGGGCGGCTGTTCCTGCTTTTCGGCACGGCCGTGCGCACGGGGGCGGTGATTTCCTTTTCGGCCGTGCGCAGGGCCGGGGAACTCGTCGCGGCCGGCGGGGAACGGCTGTCCCGGGACAAGGCGGCCCTGGCCTCCCTGGTGGGCGTTCTCGCGGCCGACGCCACAGGCCGGACCGGCGAGGCCGTGTTCGAGTCCGGGGCGCTTTCGGCCATGTTTCCCGAGTTCGCCCGGGTGGCGCATCTGGTGAAGTTCGATCTCTATCATGTTCATCCCGTGGGCCGGCACAGCCTGGAGGCCGTCAGGAGGCTGGCCGAGGCCGGGGCCGATCCGGAAAACCGGTACCATGAACTCTTTCGGGGCGTGGTCCATCCCGACCGGCTGATTCTGGGGGCCCTGTTCCACGACATCGGCAAGGGATTGGGCGGCGGGCACGCGGAAAAGGGCGCGGGGATCGCCAGGCAGGCCCTCGAACGTTTCGGCGCGGACGAGGAGACCCGTGAGGATGTGGCCTTTCTGGTGCGCGAGCATCTCTCCCTGGCGGACACGGCGCTTGGGCGCGACCTCGCGGACCGGGACGTGGTCGCGGCCTGCGCGGCCCGGGCGGGCACCCTGGACCGTCTGAACATGCTCATGCTTCTGACCTACGCCGATGCCAGGGCCACGGGCCCGTCGGCCTGGACGGACTGGAAGGAGGGCCTGGTGTGGGAGCTTTTCCGCAAGACGGCCCGCATGATCGGGGAAGGGAGCCTGTTCGACGAGCACGACGCCGCCAGGATGCTGCGGGCCAGGGACAGGGTCCGGGAAAAGGGCCGGGGCATCATGGCCGAGTCCGAGATCGAGGCCTGCCTGGACGCCATGCCGCCGCGCTATCTGATCGTGGTGGACGTGGGGGACATCCTGCGGCATCTGGCCCTGGTGGCCCGGTTGCGCCGTGAGGTCCAGGCGCATGCCCCGGGCGGCTCCCGGGACCGGCGGCCATGTTCCGGGGGGGCGGTGGTGTTTGAGGCCAGGCCCTCGCCGAAAGGGGCCGGCCACGAGGTCACGGTGGCGGCCGGGGAGAGCCCGGGGCTTTTTGCCGTGCTGGCCGGGGTGCTGGCCCTGCATGACGTGAACATCCTGTCCGCGGATGTGTTCTTATGGGCGGACGGCACGTCGGTGTATGTGTTTCGGGTGTCGGATCCGCCGGACGCCCTGTATCCCGGGGAGTGCTGGAATCGGGTGGATGCCGCGGTGCGCGCGGTCCTTCAGGGCAGGCTGTCCCTGGAATACCGGTTGGCCCGCAAACGGCAGTCGATCCTGGCCGGCCGGCCCGGGCCGGGGGGCGTCGCCGGTGTCGGGTCCGGCGCGGCCTCGGTGCGGGTGGAGAACGACGCTTCGGCCCTTTTCACCCTGATCGAGATCACGGCCAGGGACCGCATCGGGCTTTTGTACGACATCGCCCAGGCCATGGCCGGGCTGCGCCTGGAAACGCACCTGGCCAAGGCGGACACCATGGGGGATGTGGCCAGGGACGTGTTTTACGTGCGCGGCGCGGACGGCGGGAAGATCGAGGACCCGGAACAGGTGCGGGAGATCAAGGCCGCGCTTGAGTACCGGCTTGGGTGTTGACGGGACGCCTTGACGCCGGGGCACGGGCCGGATACTCCCACACCATGGACAGAATATCGCGCCGAGGCGATCCGTCAGGAGACGAGCCCATGGACCTGGACACCGTTGCCGCGTCTTCTCCGGCCGGCCCCCCCCGCATCGGCGACCCCGCCCCCGCCTTCGAGGTCGAAACCACCCAGGGCACCCTGCGCCTGGACGACTATGCCGGAAGCTGGCTGGTGTTTTTCTCCCACCCGGCGGACTTCACCCCGGTATGCACCTCGGAATTCCTGGCCTTCGCCAACCTCTACCCGACATTCAAGAACAACGGCTGCGAACTGCTGGCCCTGTCCACGGATTCGATCTACGCCCATATCGCCTGGACCCGCTCCATCGAGGCCGCCTTCGGGGTCAGGATCGCCTTCCCCATCGTGTCCGACGCCTCCCGCGAGGTGGCCGGGGCCTACGGCATGCTCATGCCCGGGGAATCCGCCACGGAGACGGTGCGGGCCGTCTTCGTCATCGACGACCGCCAGATCGTGCGCGCCGTCCTGCACTATCCCATGACCACCGGCCGGAACGTGGAGGAGATCCTGCGTCTGGTGCAGGCCCTGCGGACCACGGACAGGCACGGCGTGGCCACTCCGGCCGGATGGCTGCCCGGGGACAAGGTCATCGTCTCCCCCCCGCGGACCCAGGAGATGGCCGAGGAACGCGTCAAGGCCGGTGAGCCGGATTGCCGGGACTGGTATTACTGCCTGAAAAATCCCGACTAGCCGGCCCGTCTGCGGAGCCTGCGCCCTTTACGCCCGGGCATATCGGCATTACTTCGTTGTCCGGGACGGCATATGTCTTTCGTCCGGACCGGGCACGGCGGCCGGGTGACGGCGGTTTCCGCCGGCGACGACAACGGCGGCGAGGGGGGCGGACCTTTTCATGAACCAGGCGACACATCCCGCGGAGCCGGCCGCCTTCGTCTGCGCCCGGTGCGCGGCCCTGGGGCCGACCTGTTGCGAGATCTCGCCGGGCCAGGAGGAATGCTGCTTTCCGGTTTCGGAACTGGAGCGCCAGCGCATCAGCGACCATGTGGCCCTGTCCCGGGGCGGGTTCGTGGAGGAGAAGAACTCCCGGGCTTTCGTGGCCAACCTGCACCGCCTCTTTCCCCGTGAGCGCCGGGTGCTGGATGCGCTCTTCCCCTCCGGGGGGACGCATCTGCGCCTGTCCACGGACGCCCGGGGCCGTTGCCAGTTCTTGTCGGCGGCGGGATGCGTCTTGCCAAACGAGGTGCGGCCGTATTATTGTCGCATCTTTCCGTTCTGGGTCGTGTCCGGCCGGTTGGCAGTCTTCACCTCGGGCGCCTGCTTGGCCCACCGGGAGGGGCGGACCATATCGGGCATGCTCGCCAGCCTGGAAACACGCGCGACCGTTCTCCTCGACCTGCACCGCCGGTTGCGGCTGGCCTGGGGTTTTCCACCCGAGGAAGGAATGGCCTTCGTCACCCCCTCCCTAGCGAGATTCAATACGTGAAAAAACTTCTCGTCGTGCTTCTTTCCCTGGCCGTTCTCGGGGCCGTGGCCGGAGCGGCCGCCGCCGTGGGGCTGTATTTCTGGGCCTCCGAGGACCTGCCGGGATTCCGCAAGATCACCGACTACCGTCCGCCCCTGGTGACCACGGTCTATGCCCGGGACAACCAGGTCCTCGGCTATCTCTATTCGGAAAAGCGCTTTCTGGTCACCCTTTCGGAAATGCCCGACTATCTGCCCAAGGCCTTTCTGGCCTCCGAGGACGATTCCTTCTACCAGCACGAGGGCGTGGACCTGAGGGCCATCTTCCGGGCCATGATCCGCAACCTCCAGGCCGGGGGCATCAAACAGGGCGGCAGCACCATCACCCAGCAGATCATCAAGCGCCTGCTTCTGTCCGCGGAAAAGAGCTACCAGCGCAAGCTCAAGGAGGCCATCCTGGCCTACCGCCTGGAAAAGTACCTGACCAAGGACGAGATCCTGACCATCTACCTGAACCAGATCTATCTGGGCTCCCGGGCCTACGGCGTGGAGGCCGCGGCCCGCACCTATTTCGGGGTCCACGTCAAGGATCTCACCGTGGCCCAGGCCGCGCTTCTGGCCGGCCTGCCCCAGGCCCCCCACCGCTACAGCCCCTTCCGCGACTTCGATTCGGCCAAGGCCCGCCAGAAATACGTCCTGGGCCGCATGCTGGTGCAGGGCTGGATCACCCAGGAGGAACACGACAAGGCCGTGGCCGAACCCCTGGTTTTCAAAAGCATGCCCGATCCCTCCTGGCAGATCGCCCCGTACTATCTCGAGGAGGTCCGCCGGCAGCTCATCGAACGCTACGGCGAGGACATGGTGTATTCCGGCGGCCTGCATGTCTATACCGCCGTGGACCTGCGACACCAGGAACTGGCCGCGCGGGCCTTGCGCGAGGGGCTGACGGCCTCGGAGAAGCGGCGCGGCTTCCGACCCCAGCTCGAACACGTGGACAAGGGCAAGTACGAGGAGTTTCTGGCCGCAAGCGACATGCCCGAGCGGGCCCTGGTCCCCGGGGCCTGGGTCAAGGTCCTGGTCACCGAGGTCACCCCGGCCGGGGCCACGGTGCGTTTCGGGAACAAGACCGGCTATGTCGCCACGGAGAATATGAACTGGGCCAAGGGCCGTCTCTCCCCGGGCGACGCGTTGTGGACCACCGTGGCGGCCGGTCCCGGCGATGTCCGGGAGGTTCAGGACGCGAAAGCCGGGGCCGCGGCCAAATCCGTTCCCGGCAAGCCCGCGCCGGCCCTCACTCCGGCCCAGATGGCCGCAACGGCCCAGGAGGCCCCGGCCAAGGCCGCCCAAAAAGCCCCGGGCAAGCCCGTATGGCGCCTTGTCGCCCAGTTCGAACCCCAGATCGAGGGCGCCCTGGTGTCCATGGACCCGCGCACGGGCGAGGTTCTGGCCAGTGTGGGCGGGTTCTCCTTCGAGCGCAGCCAGTTCAACCGGGCCACCCAGGCCCTGCGCCAGCCCGGATCGTCGTTCAAGCCCATCGTCTATTCCGTGGCCATGGACAACGGCCTGACCCCGGCCACGGTGGTCATGGATTCGCCCTTTTATTACCGCGATCCCTGGAGCGGCAAGGTCTGGAGCCCGGGCAACTACGGCGGGGACTTCATGGGGCCCATGTCCATCCGCTCGGCCCTGGCCAAGTCCCGCAACCTGGTGACCATCCGCGTGGCCCAGCAGATCGGCATGAAGAAGGTCGTGGAGCGGGCCCAGGCCCTGGGCCTGCGCGGCGACTTCGTGCCCTACCTGCCCGTGAGCCTGGGGGCCGTGGCCGTCAACCTCCTGGACATGTGCCAGGCCTATTCCGCCTTCGCCCGGGACGGCTCGACCGTGAAGCCCCGGTTCATCCTGACCGTCAAGAGCGCCTGGGGCGAGGACCTCTACGACTCGCAGCCCGAGGCCACCGTGGTCATGACCCCCCAGACGGCCTACATCATGGCCTCCATGCTCAAGGAGGTGGTCCGGGCCGGCACGGCCACCGCGGCCAAGGTCTTCAACCGGCCCATGGCCGGCAAGACCGGCACCACCAACGACTTCCAGGACGCCTGGTTCATGGGCTTCACCCCCTATCTGCTGACCGGCGTGTACATCGGCTACGACCAGCCCCGGTCCATGGGCAACGGCGAGACCGGCGGCCGGGCCGCCCTGCCCATCTGGATCGCCTACCGGCAGGGGGTGGAGAACGACTACCCGGTGGAGGATTTCCAGCGCCCCCCGGGCATCGTCATGGCCGATGTGGACGGCATCCCCATGCCGTTTAAGGAGGGCACGGAGCGCGGTTCCTTCGCCATCGTGGACGAGGAGACCGAGCGGGTGCTGTTCGCCGATCCCAACGCCCCCCTGGCCCGGGGCGAGGACCTGCTCAAGCAGATGTTCTAGCCGGACGTCCCTTACAAAATACGATACGAAACGCGACCGCCATGTCTCCGACATCCCCAGGCCGCGCCGCCGCGGCTCCCGCCGATTCCCTGGCCGGGGATTTCCACGATGTGGACGCGGCCCGTGATCCCGGCCGGTTCGCGGCCTGCCTGGCGCTTCTGGCCGGCATTCCTTTTTTCAGCGACTATAAGCGGGAGTCCATGAAGGCCCTGGGACTGTCTCCGGGGGACGCGGTTCTCGACATCGGCTGCGGCCTGGGGCGCGATCTGGCGGCCCTGGCCGTGGCGGTCGGCCCTTGCGGGCTGGCGGTGGGGCTGGACGCCAGCCTGGTCATGCTCGGCCGGGCCGCCCGGGAAGGCGAGGGCGCCTCCTCCCGGTTCGTGCTGGCCGCCGGCGACGGTCACTTCCTGCCCTTTGCCGACCGGACGTTTGCGGCCTGCCGGGTGGACCGCACCCTGCAACATGCCGCCGATCCGTTCCGGGTCCTGGCCGAGATGGCCCGGGTGACCGGACCAGGAGGGCGCGTGGTGGCCGTGGAGCCGGACTGGGGGACCTTCGTCCTGGATTCCGAGATGCCCGGGACGGCCCGGATCGTGGCCGGGACATGGCGCGACCGGTTTCCGAGCGGGGCTGTGGGCCGGTCCCTGGCCCGGGGGCTGGCCGAGGCGGGCCTTACGCGGGTGACGGTCGTGCCGAGGACCTTCGTGTTGCGCGACTTCGCCACGGCCGACGCCATCTACGATATCGGCAAGACCGTGGCCGAGGCGGTGGCCCGGGGCGACTTGGCGGCGCGGGATGGCCGGGCGTTTCTCGATGAACAGCGCGCGGCCGGCGACCGGGGGCTGTTTTTCTCCAGCCTGACGTTTTTTGAGGCCGGCGGGGTCAGGGGGTGAGGCCCCGGGAGCCGGTCCCCGCGGCAGGCGCACCGTTGTCCCGGGGGAGTGCGGACCCGGGTTGCATGGCACGGAAGCCGGGTGGTAAGGAAGTCTTCCCGGTCTGTCCGCCCGGGCGCACCCCAGACAAGACGGATCGCAAGCGGCCGATCCGCGAAAGGACCCCCCGTGATCCAGGGCCGAAGGGAGCAGAACGCAGGGCAAGGCGGAGAAGCGCTGGAGCTGGCGGACCTCGTGAGGGAGATGCCGGCGTTCCAGGCCCTGGGCGACCAGGATATCGCCCGGGTTCTGGATGCGGCCGAGGTCCGGAAGTATGAGTGCGGCGAGGTCATCATCCGGGAGAATCAGAGCGACCGGCGCCTGTATTTCATCATCGACGGCCAGGTCAGCGTGTCCAAGGAAAACGTCAAATTGTGCGAACTGCGGCGCATGGGCGATTTTTTCGGGGAGATCAGCGTCATCGACAACAAATGCCGCAGCGCCACGGTGACGGCCAAGAAGGAGACGCTCTGCCTGCGCCTGGACATGGATACGGTGAACCTGGAGGATGCGCGCGGGCAAAGCCATGTCCTGGCCGTGATCTACAGGGCCTTCGCCGAGGTTCTGGCCGACCGGCTGCGGCGCATGAACGACGAACTGCTGTACCTGCGCCGCGAGGTCACCCGGCTTCATGGCCGCCTGCGGCACGACAAAGAGGGAGCATAGCATGTCAGACGACAGGATTCCCGCGCCGGCCCTCGATGCCGCCCGCCAGGCCGCGAGGCGGGTGCGCGAACTGGAGGCCCGGGCGGACGAGGCCCTGCACGGCAAGGGGGATGCGGCCGGACACCGGGCGCTGATGATCGGGAAATGCGAGACCCTGGCCGATCTGCCGGAAACGGTGGAACCGCTTCTGGGCAAGACCCCGGGGCCGGCCGCGGAGGAATTTTTGTCCGGGCTCGCGGATATCGCCCGCCGGGCCGGGCAGGCCCTGGATCTGGGCAGCATCTTCTACATGACCGCGCTGCTGTATCCCGAGGACTACGCCGAGGGCGACCAGAACGACCTGGAGCGTTTTCTGGACGGCTTTCGCGCCGCCTGAAAAACGCCGGTCGCAAAAAGGTCCTTCGCATCCCTGAAAAGACGCTTTCCGCCCGCCTCGGCGACGGCCGCTCTTCCGTCCGCCAGCGGCAGACCGCCATTCACCGGCCCATGCGCCCGCTTCGGCGGGCCATGCCCACGACCGTTCCCCCCTCGTCCACGCTAACGGCGCTTTGGAGGCCGTAAACGGCGGGCCTCGCCGAAGCCGGCCGTTCGTCCTGTTCCGGTCCGCTGCCGGGGCCGTTGCCGCCGCTTGCCGAAAAAAGGATGCCCCCGCGCGCGGGCCGCTTCATGGTGACATCCAGGAAGACGTCCGGGCCGCTTTGGCCCGGGTTCTTCCGACGAAAGATCCGAAAATACGCGAAGGAGGCATCCCATGGGCACAAACGAAGACTTGCGGCAGGGCACCCCGTCGGGCGATGCGGCCAGGGCCGACAACGACGCCAGAATGCGTCGCTACTGGCAGCGCAACCTCAGATACATGGTGGTACTCCTGGGCATCTGGTTCGTAGCCGGCTACGTTCTGAGCATTTTTTTCGTCAACCAGCTCAACGCCGTCCACGTCGCCGGGTTCCCTCTGGGCTTCTGGTTCGCCCAGCAGGGGTCCATGTACATCTTCGTGCTCCTGATCCTGGCCTACTTCCTCCTGATGGACAGGCTGGACCGGGATTTCGACGTCCACGAATAAAACGCGCCGCCAAAGGAGACGCATATGTCCATCATGACCTGGACCTACATCATCGTGGGGCTGTCCTTCTCCCTGTACCTGGGCATCGCCTGGATGAGCCGGGTTCGCGACACCAAGGGATTCTATGTGGCCGGGGGCAACGTCCCGGCCATCGCCAACGGCATGGCCACGGGCGCGGACTGGATGAGCGCGGCCTCGTTCATCTCCATGTCCGGCCTGATCTCGTTTCTGGGCTACGCCGGGTGCATGTACCTGATGGGCTGGACCGGCGGCTACGTGCTCCTGGCCCTGCTTCTGGCCCCGTATCTGCGCAAGTTCGGCAAATTCACGGTGCCGGATTTCGTGGGCGACCGTTACTATTCCAAGGCCGCCCGGGTGGTGGCCCTGGTCTGCGCCATCTTCGTCTCCCTGACCTACGTGGCCGGGCAGATGCGCGGCGTGGGCATCGTGTTCTCGCGCTTTCTGGAAGTGGACGTGAACACCGGCGTGTACATCGGCATGGCCATCGTGTTCTTCTACGCCGCGCTCGGCGGCATGAAGGGCATCACCTGGACCCAGGTGGCCCAGTACTGGGTGCTCATCCTGGCCTTTCTGCTTCCGGCCGTGGCCATTTCGCTCAAAATCACCGGCAACCCCATCCCCCAGCTGGGCCTGGGCAGCGGCATCATCGAGGGCAAGGACGCCGGACAGTATCTCCTGACCGCCCTGGACAGGATCGGCGCGGATCTGGGCTTCGCGGCCTACACCACCGGATTTTCCGGCCCCGGGGCCAAGAGCATGCTCGACGTCCTGGCCATCACCATGTGCCTGATGGTCGGCACGGCGGGACTTCCCCACGTGATCGTGCGCTTCTACACCGTGCCGAGCGTGCGCGCGGCCCGCATCTCGGCCTTCTACGCCCTGCTTTTCATCTCCATCCTGTACACCACGGCCCCGGCCGTGGCCGCCTTCGCCCGCTACAACATGATCGATTCGTTAAACGGCGTGGCCTACAAGGAAGCCCCCTCCTGGTTCACCAACTGGCAGAAGACGGGGCTCATCGCCTGGGTGGACAAGAATGACGACGGCATCATCCAGTATCGCTACGGGGCGGCCTTCGAGGGCAAACTGGCCCTTTCCGGGCAGACCGGGCGGTACGGACAGCCCATGATCAAGAACGCGCCCACCTCCAACGCCAACGAGCTGTATGTGGACAACGACATCATGGTCCTGGCCAACCCCGAGATCGCCAAGCTGCCGGCCTGGGTCGTGGCCCTGGTGGCCGCCGGAGGCCTGGCCGCGGCCCTGTCCACGGCCTCGGGGCTGCTTCTGGTCATCTCCTCGAGCATCTCGCACGACCTGTACTTCCGGATCATCAACCCCCAGGCCTCGGAGAAGACGCAGCTTCTCATCGGCCGGATCATGATCGGCGTGGCCGTGTGCGTGGCCGGCTACTTCGGGGTCAACCCGCCGGGGTTCGTGGCCCAGGTGGTGGCCCTGGCCTTCGGGCTGGCCTCGTCCTCGTTCTTCCCGATCATCGTGCTGGGCATCTTCTGGAAGCGCACCTCCCGGGAGGGGGCCATCGCCGGGATGATCGCGGGCATGGGCTTCACCCTGCTCTACATCATCCAGACCAAGTTCATGGGCGTGGCGCCCTGGTTCCTGGGCATAAGCCCCGAGGGCATCGGCACCGTGGGCATGCTCCTCAACTTCATCGTCACCGTCGCGGTGACCATGATGACCCCGGCCCCGCCGGCGCACATCCAGGATCTGGTCGAGCACGTGCGCATCCCCCGGGGCGCGGGCGCGGCCACGGCG
>JBMONM010000127.1:0-11024 GCA_049324675.1 Thermodesulfobacteriota bacterium | reverse complement strand
TATCCCTGGGCCAGGACGTCCCCGAAGACCGGCCCCAGGGGGGTAGTGGTCCCGACCTCGGGAATCACGGACCAGAGGTGGAAGAAAAACACCCCGGCCATGGCCAGAACACGCAGGACCTCGATCTGTGGAATACGTTTGGTCATGGATTTCACCAGGCTGTGCGTTCATGACCCCGGCCGGGCTCTAGCATCATCCCCCGCAAAAGTCTTGCGCAATCTGTCTCGCCGGACACGACCCCGCCGCGTCTTTTCGACGGACTTGCCGCAACGGCGCCTCACGGTATAGCCTTTCCCTCAAAGGAGTCAGCCATGCGCACCGGAACCGAGGAAAAAACGCCCATCGTCATTCGGCCCCACAGTGTCGAGGCCTACCTGCGCCGGGCCTTCGGCGACGACGCCAGGCTCATCGGCCTGTGCGACATCGCCGCCCCGGGCGAACAGGGCATGAAGGAATTCGGCTACGGCAAGCCCGTGTGCATCGAGTTCACGGCCGGAGGCGCAAGGCGAAGCGCGGTGCTCTCCATCATGCGCGGGGACAAGTACGGCCACCAGTTCTACTGGGACCGGGCGGCCATCCTGATGTTCCAGCACGACGCCTCGGGGCGCATGGAAAAGCACGTCCGTTCGATCGGGCTCGGGTATTTCGACGAGGACGACGCGCTTGTCCCGGTCGTCAGGCCCAAGGAATTCTTCATCGTCAGCGAAAAGGCCGAGGGCTACGACTATTACCTGGACCTGGAGCGCATCCGCAAAGGGGACGTCCGGCCGGACGACCTGGAGATGGCCAGACGTTTCGCCCGGTTTCTGGCCGGGGTGCACGCCCGCAAAAAGGACGACGCGGACCTGTACCTGCGCCGCATCCGCAACCTGATCGGGGCCTCGGAGTGCATCTTCGGGCTGGTGGACGCCTATCCGCACCCCTACGAGCACTTCCCGCCCGAGCGTTTCGCGGCCCTGGAGAAACGGATCATCGACTGGCGGTGGAAGCTTCGGGGATTCACCCACCGTCTGGCCGAGGTGCACGGGGATTTCCATCCCTGGAACATCCTGGTTCGCGGCCAGGGGCAGGATCGGGATTTCTCGGTGCTCGACCGCAGCCGGGGCGAATGGGGCGAGCCGGCCGACGACGTGGCCACCATGAGCATCAACTACCTGCTCTTCGGGCTCTACGAGAAGCCGCGCCTGGGCGGGGACTTCGAGCGGCTGTACCTGACCTTCCTCGAGACCTACCTGCGCGAGAGCGGGGACGACGAGATGCTGTCGGTCATCGCGCCCTTCTACGTGTTCCGGGGCCTGGTCATCGCCTCGCCCCAGTGGTACCCGAACCACCCCCTGCCCGTGCGCCGGGGGCTGTTGCGTTTTCTGGAAAACGTGCTCGAAGACGACCGCTTCGACTGCCTGAACATCAACAAATACATGGAATAGGGGCATGGAAACCGGCGCGGCCATCTGGTTCACGGGACTTCCCGGCTCGGGCAAAAGCAGCGTGGCCCGGGCCGTGGCCGAGGCCCTGGCGGCCGAGGGACGCCCGGCGACCCTTCTTTCCATGGACGCCCGGCGCAAGGCCTATTTCCCCAGGCCCGAATACACCGAGGCCGAGCGCGAAAAGGCCTACCGGATGTTCGCCGAGGAGGCGGCCGGGCTGGCCCGCCAGGGGGAGTTGGTGTTCATGGACGCCACGGCCCACCGCAAGGCCTGGCGGGACCATGCCCGCTCGCTCATCCCCCGTTTCGCCGAGGTGCAGGTGTCCTGCCCGGTTTCGGTGGCCATGGCCCGGGAGGCGGCCCGGCCCGAGGGCTTGGTCATGGCCGGGATGTACGCCAAGGCCATCCGCCGCAAGACCACGGGCGAAGCCGTGCCCGGGCTTGGGGAGGTCGTCGGGGTGGATGTGCCCTTCGAGGCCGACCCCCATGCCGAATGCGTGGTGGATGCGGGCGTGCTCACCATGGAGCAGGCCCGGGACGAGGTGTTGCGGTTTCTTGGCGAGTGGCTTCCGGTGCGCGACACTCAATAAATCCTGGCCCCGGCATCGCCGCCTGATCGGCCGTCTCGTCCATCACCCCTCCCCTTTTTCCCGGGCCATCCGGGCCGCCCTGGCCCGGTACGCCGCATGTTCCGCCGGCGGCACCAGCCGGCCGCCCGTGGCCCAGACCACGTGCGCGGCGCGCTCCGCTCCCCGCTCACGGACAAAGGCCCATCCCTGCGGGTCCGCGAAAAGAACCTCCATCCCGGCCGGCCCGGCCGCGGCCGAGGGTTCGACCTCGATCCCGTGCGCCGCGTAAAGCGCGGCCAGATGCCGAAAAAGCCCCGCGTCGGACACCGTCAGGCAGCCGTCCAGAAGCGGCTCCATAAGCCGCCCCACGAACCTCGACGGCCGGCCAACGGCCAGCCCGTCGGCCTCGGTGGCCAGGGTCAGGCCCAACTCGGCCACATCCGCCGCATCGTGCCGGCCGCTGGCCATGCCCCAGAGCAGGCACGGGGCCATGACCGGCTCCACGAAAAAGACCGTTGCCGCGTCGCCGAAGGCCAGCCTGGCCCCCAGGGCGACGCCCCCGGGCGCGCCGCCCACCCCGCACGGCAGATACAGGAAAAGGGGCCGCCCGCCCGAGACCGCGATCCCGGCCGCCGCGAGCTGCCCGGCCAGTTCCCCGGCGGCTGCGGCGTAGCCGTAAAAAAGGTCCTCCGAGTTCTCGTCGTCGATGAAATGCACATCCGGCCGGGCCCCGGCCTCGGCCCTGGCCACGGCGCAGGCCGCCGAATAGTCGCCGGCGTGCTCCACGACCCGGGCCCCGACCCCTCGAAGCCGCTCCTTCTTCCAGGCCCTGGCCTCCCGGGACATGTGCACGTCCACCGCACACCCGAGCGCCCGGCCCATGACGCCGATGGACAGGCCCAGGTTGCCGGTGCTGCCGACGCTTATCCGGTGCCGGGAGAAAAACTCCCGGGCCGCCGGCTCGCCGAGGGCGCGGTGGTCGTCGTCCGGGGCCTTGAGAAGGCCGGCCGCCAGGGCCAGACGTTCGGCCACGCGCAGCACGGCGTGCACCCCGCCCCGGGCCTTGACCGAGCCGGCCACGGGCAGGGCGTGGTCGGCCTTGAGGAAAAGGGCCCGCGGCGCGACGGCGGGCTTGCCGTCCGGATCGCGGACCATCCCGGCCATGCCGGGGATGGGCGTCAACGCCGACCCGATGACCCCGCCGGTCGATGCGAGTTCCGGAAAAAGGTCGGCCAGAAGGGGCGCGAAGCGGGCGAAGCGCGCCCGGGCGTCGGCCACCCCGACCGCGTGGCGGTCCAGGACGTCACGGCATCCGGCGACCGGCCGCCGCCCCGGGTTTCGCCAAAAAAGGGGCCGGGCCTGCCCAAGCCGTCGCCTGATCCCCTCGTTCGCTTCCATTATCCCTTTCTCACAGGAAATATCGTTCCGACTCCGCCGCCACGGCCGGTGTACCCTCCCCCGCCCCGCCCGGTCAAACCCGCCCCGCGCCTTTACCCCCGGACGAACAGGCATTATACTCGCTTACCATGCACTTCCATGTCATCACCTTCGGCTGCCAGATGAACGTCGGCGACTCCGACTGGCTCACCCGCGCCCTTGTCTCCAGGGGTTTCATCCCGGCCCCGGAACCCGAGGCCGACATCTTCATCGTCAACACCTGCAGCGTCCGGGAAAAACCCGAACTCAAGGTCTACAGCGTCCTCGGCCGGCTCTCGGACCACGCCCGACACCGCCCGGACATGTTCATCGCCGTGGGCGGCTGCGTGGCCCAGCAGATCGGACCGAAACTGTGGGAACGCTTCCCCCGGGTGCGCCTGGTCTTCGGCACGGACGGCCTGGCCGGCGCACCGGCGGCCATCCAGCGCCTGATCGCCGAGCCACGCCTGCGCATCAGCCTTCTCGACTTCACCGAAACCTACCCCGAGCGCGACCCGGCCTGGCCCGAGGCCAGGGTTCCGGCCCAGGCCTTCGTGACCATCATGCAGGGCTGCGACAATTTCTGCGCCTACTGCATCGTGCCCTACGTCCGGGGCCGCCAGAAGTCCCGCCACAGCGCCGAGGTCCTGGCCGAATGCCGCGAACTCGCCTCGCGCGGGGTCAAAGAGATCACCCTGCTCGGCCAGAACGTCAACAGCTACGGCCTGGACGCCTCGGGCGACGGCACGTCCTTCGCCGCGCTGCTTTCCCGGGTGGCGGCCATCGACGGCATACGACGCCTGCGCTTCACCACCTCCCATCCCAAGGACCTTTCCCCGGAGGTCATCGCGGCCTTCGCCGAACTGCCGGCTCTGTGCCCCAGCCTGCACCTGCCGCTCCAGGCCGGTTCCGACGCCGTGCTCTCCCGCATGGGCCGCAAATACGACGCCGCCGGCTACCTGCGCCTGGTCGAAGGCCTGCGAAAGGCCCGCCCGGACATCAGCCTGTCCACGGACCTCATCGTGGGCTTTCCCGGCGAAACGGACGAGGATTTCCAAAAAACCCTGGAAATGGTCGCGCGGGTGGGGTTTGATAGCGGCTATTCCTTCATGTACTGTGATCGCCCGGGGGTCGCGGCCCAGCGTCTGGAACACAAGATTCCGCCGGAGGTCAAGGCCGAACGCCTGTCACGTCTCCAGGCCCTTCTGGACGAACTCCAGGCCAAGGCCCTGGCCGCCCGCGTCGGCCGGCGCACCGAGGTCCTGGTGGAAGGCCCGAGCCGCAAGACCACGCCCGATGCCCCGTCCTGGCGCGGCCGCGACCCGGCCGGCAGGGTGGTCGATTTTTCATACCATGGCCCGGACGATCCGACCGGCTCCTTCGTCACGGTCGAGGTCCTTGAGGCCAAAAAGCACTCCCTCCGGGGAAAGGCGGGATGACGCCATGTTGGAAATGAAAGTGTTCGGCCTGGCCCTGGATGAAGACTCGCAGGTTCCCGTGCTCATCCTCAAGGACCGCGAGGAAAAGACCGTCCTGCCCATCTGGATCGGGGCCATGGAGGCCATGGCCATCTCCCTGGTCTTAAACGAGGTCAAGCTCCCCCGGCCCATGACCCACGACCTGCTTTTGAACGCCATCCAGGACCTGGGCGGCAACGTGGCCTCGGTCTCGGTCACCTCGCTGCGCGAAGGCACCTACTACGCCGAGATCGAGGTGGACATCCGCGGCGAACGCAAACGCATCGACAGCCGTCCCTCGGACGCCATCGCCCTGGCCCTGCGCGCCGGCGTGCCCATCATGGTCGCCCCGGCCGTCTTCGACCAGATGGCCGCCGAGGGCAAAACCGGCTCCGTGGTCGCCTTCGGCGCCGAGGACGCGGACAAGTGGACCGAAATCCTTGAAAAGTTCAACCTCGACGACACCAAATACAAGATGTAGCCGGACATGATCGACCTGCACACCCACTCCACCTTCAGCGACGGCTGCCTCATCCCGGCCGAACTGTGCCGCCGCGCGGTCAAGGCCGGCTATTCCGCCGTGGCCATAACCGACCACGCCGACCACTCCAACATCACCCTCATCCTTGAAAACCTCCTGCGCTTCGTGCGCCAGGCCGGCCCCTTCCTGGGCCTCGACGTGCTGGCCGGGGTGGAGATCACCCACGTGCCCCCGCCGCTGATCCCGGACCTGATCACCACCGCCCGGGAACTCGGCGCGCAGATCGTGGTCGTGCACGGCGAAACCATCGTCGAACCCGTCCTGCGGGGAACCAACCTGGCGGCCATCGAGGGCGGCGCGGACATCCTGGCCCACCCCGGCATCCTCACCCCCGAAGAGGCCGCGCTGGCCGCCGAAAAAAACGTGGCCCTGGAACTGACCACCCGCAAGGGGCACAGCCTGACCAACGGCCTCGTGGCCGCCCTGGCCAAGGCCCACGGCGCGAAACTGGTCATCGACAACGACGCCCACGAACCCGGCGACTTCGTGTCCCTGGAACTGCGCAAGAAAATCGCCATGGGGGCGGGGCTCACCCCCGAGGACTACGCCCAGACCGACGTCAACGCCCAATCCATCCTCGCCCGCGCCCCGCGCGGGTGAGACCGGAGGAAGCCCCCGGGGAGAAGGCTTCGCCTCCTCCCCGGACCCCTCCACCGCCAGGGGGCCGCGCCCCCTGGACCCGGCGTCGGCTTCGTCCCGTGCCGCGACGGATAGGCCCCGGCGTGACGACGCGGTGCGGGGCGGGGATTTTCCGGGCGGCAGCGGCCGGGGGCGCGGAACTGTTGACAAGGAGAATCAAGAGTTCATTATATGGAAAGCTGTTTCCGGGTGTGAGACGCCACCGACATGACGCCCCATAATGAGGGAATTCGCCATGACTCTTGAACGTCCGAATATTCCGGTATTTTTCTGGTATTCATTGAGTGTCTGCATGCTTCTTGCCACAGCCGTTTTATTGATTATCGCCTATCGTTCAAGCAGCATATCTATCGAGGTGGCAAGCGCGAAAATCAATCTCTCATCGGCGATCGAATCGGTAAAAGACGCCAAGCAACAACTTGAGGAGCAAAACGCCATACTGCAAGAGAAATATAAAAAGCTGCACGAAGAGTATTCGTCATTGGTTGAAAAAATGAACGATGACAAGAAACAGGAAACGAAAATTCCTGTTCCAGGCGGCGATGTTAACTCCGATATGTTTCAAGGAAAGCGAGGTGTCCCGCTGGATGAGCTGAGAAAAATGCGTGAAAAGATTGCCGCATTGGCTCCTGAAGGAACGATATCAAGTCAATTTGCAGACCAATTGAAGAACCTGGATTCGAAAATCGCACGCGCAGAGCGGGATGTCGCCAAGATTAATTAGAGGACTGGCGACAATATGTTTCTGTGGTTTTGATCAATGCGGCGCACGAGGAGTATGTCGCCCGCGATTTTTCGAGTTGACGGCGAGAGTTCACGAAGGAGCACAAACAGTCTTCCCCTCTCCCATCCCCTTTCCTCCCTCCCGTATGCGGACGATTCGCCCTGGGCATACCCGGAAAGAGACCGGCCGGGGCTTTCGGTCTGCAACGGGTGCCGGAAGCGCCTGACCGCGACGCTCTGGCGCCGGGGCGGCTCGTGGAGGCCGTGGTCGATGCGGGCGGCTTGCGGCGTCGATTTTCCGACGCGGCGGTCCGTCGGTCTGGGCCGGGCATCCGGTCGGACCGGAGGTGGACCGGACGGCCGTGGCCGGCATGACGGCGGGCCGGAAAAGGGGAGTGGCTTTGCGCCCGGCGGCGGAACCGCCGGAGGCGGCGCACCGTCCCGGTTTTGAAAAAAACAGGGGCGGTGTCGCCAATCCGAACGCGGCTTCGGCCGCGTTTTTTGTTTTTTTGGGAGAGACGGGGGCATTGTGGCACTACATCTGCATCGGGCCTGGGTCGAGGGCACATTTCTCCGCCGTGGGGGCGGAGAATATGACGCATGGGGAGGGGCGATGGGTTCACCGCAAAGGGTTTTTCAGCCAAAAATCCGGATAGTTCCCGGCGATCGGCCCGAGGGGTCGATGCCGGTGATGCGGCCGTCGGCGTTTCGGCCGGGCCCCCTCGGGGAGGACCTCGAGCGCTTGGCGCGTCCGGACGTGGTGCTGTCCAACGCGGACATCATGAATGTGCTGCTGAAATATTTTCATGCCTACATCTATCCGGGATCGGAGTCCCACACGGTGTCGCTGGAGGAAATATCCGAATTGTTCTGGCGGTTTTGCGGCCTGTGGTGGGAGGGCGGCAGCGACCGGCCCGAGGATCTGGGGCTGCGGGGCACGGCGGGGTATGCCTTGCGGATGCTGGCGGACCTGCCCAAGACCGGACATATTTTCCGGTCCATCGCCGGCCGTCCGGCCATGGAAGGGGCGTCGCGGGGCGGCTATGTGGGCCTGGACATGGGCACGGGCACCGGCATTCTGCTCCTGGCCGCGTATCTGCAAGCCAGACGGCACGGCGCCGGGCGGCCGGAGCTCGTGGGCGTGGAATACGATACCGTGGTGGCCGAACGCACCGGGCTGGTGCTCGGCCGGCTGGGGGTCGGCAAGGTCCTGGCCGCGGACGCCCGGGACCCGGCGGCCTATTCGTGGGCCCTGGAAGGGCCCGTGAGTTTCGTGGCCAACGAGACGATCCCGGCCATGAACCAGCGCATGCAGACGGAGCATTTTTCCGAGATCCACGCGGCGCTTTTCAAGGCCGCGGCGCAGCGGCTGCGGGAGACGATCTTTTTCCCCGAGGTCCTGGTGGCCGTGGAGCCGCGAAGCGACGCCTCGGTGGTCCTGTCGCGGCAGAACCGGTTCCAGGTGCCCAAGTATTACCGGCGGCTGAACGTGTATCCCCGGGCCCTGATCATCGAGGGGCGGTTGACGGGGCTTTCCCGGCTGGGAAGGGATTTCGCGGGCCTGGTGCCGCCGCAGGTGCGGCGTTTCCTGCCCCGGCGCTGGTAGCGCGGCGCGCCGTCCGAAGGCGGCCCGGCGGCCGGCCATACCTCATCTCTTCTTCAGGTATTGTTCGATCGCCTGCCTGTGGGCGGCCACGTAACGGCAGCTTGGGTCCCTGCCGCATTTCCGGCATGTCAGATCGTAGGCGGAGTTGATGGTTCCGCATTGCGGACAGGCATAGTGCTCCCTGATCTCCTCAAGCCATTGCCCGCAACCGACGGACCCGATCCGATGGAGATTGGCCCAGAGCTCGATCCGATGCGGCATTGCGGCCTGAAACCGTTTCAGGTCTTCACAGGGATATTCTTCACACTCGCCGCAGAACTCGATGCCCCGCTGTGCCGCGCAGGCGGACATTCTGCACGTCCCGCAGTAGGGGAGCCTTTTTTCCGACCGGCACCCCCGGCACCTGCTTTCCTCCACCGTCCAATTGCGTTGGGCGGCAAGCCGTTTCAGCCTTTCCGGGTCTTCATTGGCGGCAATGAACCAGGAGCAGGCCGCGCAGTAAAGGCCGCACACGGCCGCCAACTCGTTGGAAATCTTCCCCGTTTCCCTGTGCATGGCAGCCCTCGTCCTTCCGGTTCCCGGCGCTGTCGCCCGCCCAGGCCGAGGCGCCGAGCATCAGGGCGACGGGGAGGCATGCTGCCGATCTCATGGCGGCCCCCGGGATTACGGGTGGGCGTTCTTCATATGCCCGGATTTCGAGACCAAGGCCCTAGCCGCGGAAGCGGCGTTCCCAGTCGTATTCCTTGGAGGTGACCACGTCCTCCATGCGGCGGATGCGGCGGCTTAGGCGCTCGAAGCGGCGCTTGATCTCCCCGCGTCCGCCTCTCTTGTCCGAGGCGTACCGGGCGTAGAAGTCGCGTTCGGCGTCGCTTCCCGGGGGCAGGACGGGTTCGGGCTTGATGAGCAGCCCGGCCAGGAGATAGGCCCCGACCACGGGCCAGATGCCGGAGAAGAGGGCCAGAAGGACCACGCCGATCCGGACCCAGAACACGGGCACGTCCAGGAAGCGGGCCAGTCCCTTGCACACGCCGAGCAGCCGGCCGTCGCGGGCCCGGTAGAGGCGTTCGTATCCGAGTTCGGAGATGTGTCTCATGCGCATTTCCCCTCATCGCCGCGCCGGCCGGAGATGATGATGGTTTCCAGGCTTTCCACGCGCTGTTCCAGGCGTTCCAGTTCCCGGTAGAGTTCCTGGGCGGATTCGGCCTCGTCGCGTTCGGCCCGGGCGCGTTCGCCGCCGGATCGGAACAGGCGTCCGGCCAGGGTCAGGACGCCGCCCAGGATGACGATGCACACCAGCGCGGCCCCGGCCACGATCAGCGTGAACAGAATCTTGATCATGGGATATCGGTCCTTGCCCGCCGGGCCGTTCAGGCCCGGGTTTCCCGGCCGGGGGCGGTGTCGGGGGGCCGCCCCGGCCGGGCAGGGGGTTCCCGGTCGGTCTCCGGGATCATGCCCGCAAAAGGCGCGCGTACGAGCGGTGCAACAGGAACATGATGAGCAGGAACCCGAGCCGGGCGAGCAGGTTTTTCATGTTACTTCCCGCCGGCGGCCGTGGGTTCGGGCCGCGTTTTTTGGCGCAGGGCGTCCAGTTCGCGCTCGATGTCCTCATCGGCCTCCATGCGGGCGAACTTTTCCTCCAGGGTCATGGGCTCGCCCGGCCGGGAGGCGCTGTCGCGCCGGGGGGGCGCGGCCAGATCGGCCTCGGCCTCCAGGCGTTCGATGCGGTTCTCGAATTCCTCGAAACGTAGCAGGGTGTCGGCGGATTGTACACGGCGCAATTCGGTTCCGGCGCGCTTCTTGCCGGCGGCGCGGTGGTGCCTGGCCACCAGGACCCGGCGGCGTTCCTTGGCCGAGGCCAGCTTTTCCTCGAGCTTTTCGATGTCGGCCTTGCAGGCCTGGACCATGCCCTCGAACTCGGCGGTCTCGCCCTCCAGGGCCAGGGCCTGTTCCTCCAGGCGGCGCTTTTCCAAAAGGGCCTCGCGGGCCAGGTCCTCGCGGCCCTTGTCCACGGCCAGCTTGGCCTTGTCGCGCCACAAGGCCGCGCGGGAGGCGGCCTCGTCGCGGTGGCGGCGGGCGGTGGCGGCCTGGGCCATGGTCCGGGCGCAGGAGGCCTTGAGTTCGACGAGGGTTTCCTCCATTTCCTGGATCATGAGCCGGATGAGCTTTTCGGGGTCTTCGGCCTTGTCGAGCATGGCGCTGATGTTGGCGCTTATGATGTCGCGGAATCGGGTGAAGATGCCCATGTCGGGACCTCCTTGGGACGTTTGCCCCGAGGAAAGCAGGGATCGTGCCAGAAATTGATGTGCGGTATTTCAATGGGTTACGCTTGGCAGTGAAGAATCATCTGGCCATTTTCACCGAGATAAGGCAGATTTCGCCAAAAGGTGGTGAATATGGCCAACACACCCCAGGGCCTCGTGGAGGCCCTCGGCCACTCCGACGCCTTCCTCGCCTTCCAGGAACGCCTCTCCACCGTGGCCCGCGTCGACCGCCCGGTCATCCTCATCGGCGAACGCGGCGCCGGGAAGGAACTCGCCGCCACCCGCCTGCACTACCTCTCCCGGCGCTGGGACAGGCCCTTTCTGGCCCTCAACTGCGCCGCGCTCCCGGAAGCCCTGCTCGAATCCGAACTCTTCGGCCACGACCC
>JBMONM010000126.1:0-11165 GCA_049324675.1 Thermodesulfobacteriota bacterium | reverse complement strand
TGTCCTGGTGGCCAGGGAGGAGGGGGTACGCCCGATCCCATTCCGAACTCGGAAGCTAAGCCCTCCATCGCCGATGATACTGCGTATCCATGCGTGGGAAAGTAGGTCGCCGCCAGGGCTTATCTCACACCAAAAGGCCCGTCTGTATCACAGACGGGCCTTTTGGCGTTTGGAGGCCGGGACCGGATGCCGGAGGGCGCCTTCAACGTCCGTACTGGGCCGTGAAGGACGCCCTGGCCAGGGCATGGGAATTCAGGGCGAACCCGACCATGGCCGCGCCGGCGTCGGCGGACAGCTCCAGGCGTGCCACGTCCAGGGCGTAAACCGTGAAGATGTAGCGATGGGGCTTGTCCCCGGCCGGCGGGCAGGCACCGCCAAAGCCCGGTTTCCCGAAATCCGTCCTGGACTGGACGCATCCGGGGGGAAGGCCGTTGCCTTTTTCGTCCCCGGCCCCCTCTGGGAGGCTTGAGACCGAGGCTGGGATGTCGAACACCACCCAGTGCCACCAGCCGCTTCCTGTGGGGGCGTCCGGATCGTAGATCGTGACGGCGAAGCTTTTCGTTCCTTGCGGGGCATGTTCCCAGTACAAAGCCGGGGAGATGTTTTTTCCCGCACACCCGAAACCGTTAAAGAGGTATTTGTCTGAGAGGAGATCGCCCGGGAGGATGTCCGGGCTTGAAAGAGTGAAGTCCGAAGCATGGGCGGTCATGGTCCACAGAGACGCGATGAGAAACAAAACGGTCCAACGCATGGCATCCCTCCTGAAAGTGATGCTCCAGGCTAGCCGTCCCGCATGTCCTTCGTCAGCTCCGATCCGGCCAGATGCTGTCCGTTTCCGGCCGCGAAACGCACGATGTCGCTGGGCTTGATCCCGTAGCGCTCCCTGAACCTCGTCGCGAACCGTGACGGCGACTCGTAGCCGCAGCGAAAGGAGGCCTCGGATACAGCCATGTTCCCGGATTGCAGCAGGGCCAAGGCTGCTTCCAGCCGCGCATCCTTGAGCACCTCCCGAAAGCTGGTTCCTTCCCGGCGCAGGTGACGTCTGAAGGTCCGTTCGCTGACCCCCAGCCGGGCCGCCAAATCGGCGGCGGTCCAGGCCCGCGCCGTGTCCACTCCCACCACCCGCGCGCATCTGGCCTTCCAGGCGTCCTCGGCCCGCCACAAGGTGGCGAATCCCGATGTCCGCTCGGACACCAACAGCAACAACGCCTCCAGACAAAGATCGAGCAGACGTTCGCTGTCCGGGCAGGCCTCGGCCATGTCCAGGAAATGGCCCAAGGACGCCTCGACCACCTCATCCATCCGGACACGCAGGCTCCCCAGGCGAAAGGCCTCGGGGCCGGGCGGGGTCCGGGTCGATGCCGTCACCCTGGCCACCGCTTCCGGGGTCAGGATGAGACACAGGGCTCGGTAAACACCTTGCGAAGGGTCCGGGACGTTTTCGATGGTCACCTCGAACATTGCGGGAAGAAGGAACATGTCTCCAGGCTTGGCAACGAGCCGGTCATGTTCCAAAATAAGGGTTTTGTATCCTTGGAGGACCATGATGCACGCGGATTGGGACATCCGGACACGCCGTAGGCGATGCGCCTGAACGCAGGACAGCACCATGAAGCGGGGCATGAGAACGCCGTTCGGGCAGTGGGTGGCGGCCATCCTCTGGACACGGGCGTCGATGGTGTGGGTGGACATGGTCTCTCACTCCTTCCGCCGGGCCACAAAAAATTCATACGCGCAGCAGGCGCCGTGGGCCGCGTGGACCTCGAAAAAGATCTCCCGGAAACAGGGAGTCGGATCAGGCCTGGCAGGCTCCTGATGCCGCGTGTGCAACCATGCGCGACAGGTGTTGCACGGAACCGGACGGTATATTTCCTTACATTGCGCTAAGGATTCGACATCGTGAAATGGAAACTATGGGAAATTTGCCACGCTGTCGAGATTCGTTCCGCAGCACGAGATTGACGCGATCATCTCCTTATTCCAAAGATGAAACGTGTGAGAGCCATGCGGCGGCATAACTCATACGTTGCAAAGCTGAGCGCCAGACAGGTCGCAACAATCGCCAGGGCCTGGAGCCAAGGATGAGCGATCGTGCGTATGACAAAATAAGCGATCGCCACCAGCCAGGATTGGTGGAAGATGTACACGGAGAAGGAGGAGGCCGAAAAATACGCCGTGACCGGGTTGGAAAAGTTGAGAAACCGCCGGCCAAGGCCCATGAGCGACAACACCCCGGTCCACATGATCAGGGCCTCCAAGGGGTTGCTCCACCAGGGCGGGGGAAGGTCCGGGGCCATCCCTACCCGGATGAACGAGCATGTCGCGAAAAGGGTGAACAAGACCCAGACGTGGCGGGCCAGCTTCTCCTGAAGCTGGTCGTTTGCGAAAAAGAGGCCGCCGAGCAGAAAAAGCGCGAAACTTCCCGTCAGGCTCTGCGGGTGGCTGGGCACCAGGCCCCGCACTCCCCACAGGGGCACCCAGAGCAGAACCACCACCCACAGGGGCCAACTCGCCATATGCAACCGGCGGCAGGGCCCCTGGCACAGCGTGATGAATGGCAGCCCCGCCACCGAAATGACGAGCAGATAGAGCAGAAACCACATCTGCCCCACTTCATATGGGGACACGCCCTTGGAGCCGACCCCCCAGTTGGCGAAGAAGTGGATGTACTGGTCAAGCAGGTCGCCCGAGTACCCATCATAATATTTTCTGGCATAGTAAGCCAGAATGGGTACCAACAGGAGCACGCCCGAGACAAAAGGAATCAAAAGCTTCGTTGTACGCTCGAGCAGGTATTGGCGAGTGGTTCTTTTCTGAAGACCGTATGTCGTGCTGATGCCGGAAACGAAAAAAAGGAGCGGCATGAACCATAAATCGCACAGAAGGTTGCATGTCGAGAAAAACTTCACCGGAGTCGAGTATACATAATACACATAATGATAGTCATTAAAGCACAAAAAAACGTGATATGGAACAACGAGAAGAACACATATCCAGCGCAGGTTGTCGATAAAAAACTTACGCATGGACAGCCTCCTCCGTCATGAAAATCGTGCGGAGCGTGCAGAGAGAGTATTCACCTGGCAGTGTCGCCCCGGCGGGAATCCCGTCTGGGCCATGTCCGCGCACACGGCATGAATCCGATGCTTCAGCCCGTGGCGGCGACCGGTTCGGACATGGGGCATTTCCTCATGGAGGCACGCGGCCCTGCGGCCAGGAATGTGTCTTCGTCACCTACGTGGAGAAAGCCGTCTTATCAACCGTGACCCTGCTGGTCATGCTACCGGCCTTTCCCCCTCAGCCCCAGATGCGATCCTCATGTCCGGACGATACCGGAATATACTGTATGTAATATGGACATGATCTCAACGCATGGCCATGTTCAGGCCGTCTCCATGACCTTGAACCTTGACGATGCATCTGTCTTCAGGCAAACAGGAGACAGGGAAAGAAGTCTTTCCGTATTTCTCATCCGTTCAATATCAAAGACGATATGGAGAGTGTGGGACTCACCTGACTGGGGTATCGCGATGAATCAATACACGAAACAGTATCGACGTAAGTTGACGACCCCCGAAAAGGCCGTCGGGCTCATCCACGACGGGGATCACGTGGTCCATGGCGTGACCATCGCCGAACCTCCGGCCCTGCTCGGGGCCATCGCCGACCGGGCCAGGGCCGGCGACCTGTCGAAGGTATTCATCTATTCCTTCAATCCCCAGAAGCACGCCGCCGAAACCTACCTGGCCCTGGACATCCAGGACCGCATCTTCGCCAGGTCCTGGTTTCTGGGGCCTTCGGCCCGAAACCTCGCGGCTGTGGGGCTGGTGCAGTTCATTCCCTCCTATCTGCACCAGATCCCCAAATTCCTGCGGGAGAACATGACCGTGGACGTGTGCGTGACCACGGTTTCGCCCATGGACAAGGCCGGATATTTCAGCTTCGGCACGGCCAACGACCTGACCTCCACGGCCGCGCTTATGGCCCGGACGCTGATCGTTGAGGTCAACCGGAACATGCCCCGGGTCTTCGGCGATTCCATGGTGCATATTTCCGAGGTGGACTCCGTGGTGGAGAACCATGTCCCGCTTTTGCAGATGGCCCCGCCCGAGCCCCGGGAGCAGGATGCGGTCATCGGCAGGCGCATTTCCGAAATCATCCCGGACCACGCCGTTTTGCAACTCGGCATCGGGGGGCTGCCCAACGCCATCTGCCCGTTTCTGGAAAACCACAAGGACCTGGGAATCCATACCGAACTGTTCGGACCGGGCATGAAGGACCTGATCGTCAAGGGCGTGATCACCGGCCGCAAAAAGACGCTGCACCCCAGGAAACACGTCTTTTCCGTGGCCTACGGCACGGACGACACCTTCGCGTTTATGAACGACAACCCGAGCATGACCAGTTTCCCGGCGGATTACGTCATGGACCCGGGCATCATCGCCCGAAACGACAACATGGTGTCCGTCAATTCCATCATCCAGGTGGACCTGACCGGCCAGTGCAACGCCGAATACCTTGCCGGGCACATGTTCAGCGGCACGGGCGGACAACTGGATTTCGTGCGCGGGGCCTATGCCGCGAAGAACGGAAAGTCCGTCCTGGCGTTTTATTCCACGGCGAAAAACGACACCGTATCCCGGGTCGTGCCCTACCTGGACAAGAACGCGGCCGTGACCACGCCCCGGATGGATGTCCACTACCTGTGCACGGAATACGGCCTGGTGAACCTGAAAAACATGGCCGAGGACGAACGGGCCCTGGCCATCATCGGCATTGCGCATCCGGGTTTCCGCGAGGAGTTGGCGCATCAGGCGGAGAGAATGCGGATCATTTGACACGATTCCGGGTGACGTGCGGCCCGCCGGCGTTGTGGGGCCGGACAGGGACCGGTGAGGTCGGTTTCGCCGCAAACGAAAAAGCCGCCATTCTTCCCACAGCGGCAGGACAAGTCCGCCCAAGCGGGAACAGACCTTCCCGTTCCCTGAAGGGCATGCACAAAAGGCATCCGAAGCATGCCACCGTGCGGTATGCTGATGTGGACGCCGTGCTGTGCGGGCGGATTGGGCGGAAGACGCAAACAACCTTACGTGCGGGCTTCTCTCAAACTTTTCGCCCCACGATCTGGATAATGTTGAAATATTTTCCGGCTCCAGCTTCCATCATGGCGATGTCATCTTGAGCATGAGGGTTTGGAGACTGCAGCCAATCATCCCAAGCCTGTGCGCATGAGTTCATTTCACGCAGCACGGTAATCGCTATGCCGGGCTCTTTTTCCCAGAGCGCCCGCCACCAGTCGCGGGAATAAAAATACCACTCCGGCGTCCAATAGGGCTGGACTTCCTCCGGCAACCGCCCTTCGGGGAAATCTTGTATGAATCCAGGTACGGCAACAGCCATCAGGCCGCCTTTTTTCACAAAAGGCAGGAGTTTCGGCAGCATGGCCTCGTTGTTGCCAAAGTACTGATATGCATCCACGCTTATGATCATATCAAAATATTCATGAGCGAACGGCATCTCCTTTGTTGCGTCAACCAGGAAGGGAAATATCTTCGAATCAAGTCCCAAGCTTGCGAAGCGTTCCGCGTTTTCTGTGGGGGCAATCCATAAGTCGGCCGCAAATACCGTCACATCATATTTTTCCGCAAGCAGGATGGAAGAAATTCCCATCCCGCAACCCAGGTCAAGGATACGCATGCCCGGACAAAGAGGGAGAAAATTTGCCATTTCCTCCGTAATGCGCATGGCATTCGGCCCCATCATCGTGTCCAGAAGAAAAGCCCTGTCATAGTTGTCGGTAAAAGGAGTGTTCATGGTCTTCCCCTTATGTATAAAGACTGTTTAAGGACATGCTATGTCGTACAGGCCTTGGATGCACGCCACTTCTTGTTTCCGAAAAAAGAAAGCGCCCTGAAGCAGATCAGAGCGCTCTCGGATGTCAGCCGTTTTTACCGGCGTTAAGGATTTTGTATAGAGCCTTTGTGGACAAGAAGCATTGTTCGGCCAGTTCGGCAGCGGAACATCCCGCCAGGCGTTTAGCCAGAATTTCTCTGTTCCTTGCCTGGAGAGTCTCCCTTGTCTCCGTATTTGCACCCCACGGCAGCTTGTTGCCCTTTCTCCGTGGGATATAAATATATTCCCCGTCTATATACTGTTGAACCGCAATCAATAAAGAATACGGCAAAACATCGTCCACTTTTTTATAGCTCATTATGCTCATCCTCATTGGTATCAGGATTGAGCAAGAGCTATTACCTAAAGCTCAAGTCGTTATGAAATAGCCCTTGCTATGCATAACGAACAAAAACAAATCGATTAAGCATAAGCATCCCTGTTGGTGTTATGATTTCCGGCATATTATGATTGTTTGCCATTTAGGTCAACAGTGCGAATGGCGAACCGATCTTGCTGCCATTCGCTGCGTGGACGCTCTTCGGACAACTGTCGCAGCATGGCGGACATATCCATCCCCACCGCTTCGCTGATTCCAAAACAGCCGAAAGTGCCACTGCTTTTATTCTCCGCTCCTGTTCCTCAAAATCCTGTCCGCCTGTTGGTATCCGGATTGGTAAGCTCACCACTTCCACATAAATTATTCCCATCATTACCAGCAGTTATATTTTCCGCTTGACGCGGCTTCCGCCATGCGAAAGGAATGGCTGACGTATGGGAGATGAATGTCGGTCCGGGGTGCGCCCATATCGCGGACGAGCCCTCTTTTGCTCTCCTCCCGGGGACCAGGCGGGGTGGAACGCGGCCTTTTCCCGCCCCGAGGCCATCCGCATGGCCGAGTCCCTGGCCGAGGTGCCGCGGCTGGTTTCCTTTGTCCAGGAGGCCTGCGACGAGGGCAGATGGGCGGTCCTGGCCCTGGCCTACGAGGCCGCTCCGGCCTTTGATCCGGCCCTGGCCGTGCATGAACCCCGGTCCTTTCCCCTGGCCTATGCGGCGGTGTACGCAGCACCCGATTGCGACCCCCCGGGCGTCGGGACCCCGGGTTCCGGGCAGGGGGAGGAGGCCTACGCCCGCTCACCCTGGCGACCTCTGGTCTCCCGGAGGCGCTATCTCGCCGACCTGGCCCGGGTGCGTGAGGCGCTTCGAGCCGGGGAATCCTACCAGGTCAACTACACCATGCCCTTCGAGGCCCGTTTCGCCGGGGACGCCCGGGCCTGGTTCGACGAACTGCTTCCCGGCCAGGCCGCCGGGTACGCGGCCTGCCTGGATCTGCCGGGACATCGGGTCCTGTGTTTTTCCCCGGAGCTGTTCTTCCGGCGGCGCGGCCGGGAGATGATCGCCAGACCCATGAAGGGCACCATGCCCCGTGGAGAGAACCCGCGACAGGACGCCGTCCTGGCCCGGCGTCTGGCCGCCTGCCCCAAGAACCGGGCCGAGAACGTCATGATCGTGGATCTGATGCGAAACGACCTGGGCCGGGTGGCCGAGACCGGCTCCGTGACGGTCCGCAGGCTTTTCACTGTGGAGGCCTATCCCACCCTGTGGCAGATGACCTCCGAGATTTCCGCCCGGCTGCGGCCGGATGTCGGCCTGTTCGAACTGTTTCAGGCCCTTTTCCCCTGCGGTTCGGTCACCGGGGCCCCCAAGGTGCGCACCATGGGCATCATCCATGATCTGGAGGGCCGGCCGCGCGGCATGTACTGCGGGGCATTGGGTTTTGTCCGCCCGGGAGGCGATTGTGATTTCTGCGTCCCCATCCGGACCGTGAGCCTGGAGAAGGCCACGGGCCGGGCGGTCTTCTGGACCGGCGGCGGGGTGACCATCGATTCCGACCCGGACGGGGAATATGCGGAATGCCTGGTGAAGATGCGTTTCCTCGACCGGGGCCGGCCACCTTTCCGCCTTTTGGAAACCATCCTGTTGGAATCCGGCAGGTATGCGCTTTTGCCCGGGCATCTGCGCCGCATGCGGGCCTCGTCCCGGGCCCTTGGATTCCCCTTTGACGAAAAGGCGGCCCGACGCGGCCTGGACGCGGCCCTGCCCGGGCGGGAAACGGGGCGCTTCCGGGTGCGGCTTCTCCTCGACGCCCGGGGCCGGTTCGAGGTTCAGGCCGCGCCTCTTGGCCCTGTTCCGGGGATTATGCGCATCGGGCTGGCCCGGACGCCGGTGTCTTCCGGGGAGATGCTTCTGCGGCACAAGACCGACTGGCGGGCTAGGTACGACCAGGCCAAAAGGGAGCGGCCGGAGTGCGACGACGTGCTGTTTTGCAACGAGCACGGCCGGATCACCGAGACCACCATCGCCAACGTGGCCGTGCGGCGCGGGGATACGTTGGTGACCCCCCCTGTGTCCGAAGGGCTTCTGCCAGGGGTATTCCGGGAAAATCTCGTGCGCCGGGGCGAGGTCCTGGAGGCGGCAATCCCCATTGAAGAGGTCCGCGCGGCCGGAACCCTGGTTCTCTTCAATTCGGTCCGGGGCTGGATGCGGGGCGAACTGCTCGAAGGGGACTGATGCCCCGGCCCCCGGCCCGTCCGACACCGGAGGCGTGCAGCCGGGCTCCCGTGGCGTTCCCTACCGCGACGCCTTCCACTGGCTGAAGCGCATGGGCGCGCCGCCGGGATTGTCAGCCGCATAGGCCGCGAATTCGCGCAAAAACGCGGCCCGGGCCAGATGCAGATCCCGTCTCCAGCCGTCCTTGGGCGGGCCGAGCACATCGGCGCCGCCCAGGGCCGCCTGTTCGGCCGCGATCCGGTCCACGGTCCGGCCGTCCGGGTGAAAGAGCACAAGGTACATGATCATGAAGGTCGTGGTTCGGCCATGCCCGGCGCGGCAATGCACGTGCAGCCAGGTGCCCGGGGCCATGGTCCGGCAGAAGTCCACGAAGCGGTCCGCCTGGACCGCGTCCGGGGCCATGTCGTCGGTGACGAACAGGCGCAGATAGCCCAGGCCCCGGCCGGCGGCCATTTCGGCCTCGGAGGCCACCGAGGTCACGGCCACGGCGTCCTGGCGGGATTTCTTGATCCCGCCGTGTTTGTTCTTGGACAGAATGGTGGCCACCACGGCGGTTCCTGAGCCGCGCAAGGCTTCCAGGCGGGCCGCCTCGTCCGCCGCGGCCTGGTCAGGCGTTTTCCCGAAGTTGCCTCGGTCCTTGTCCGCGAACCAGACCACGGGCTCGCCGTTGAGGAATCCGTGGGATTCCTGCCGCAGATCCACGATCACCGCCGGGCCGGGCAGGGTGGCGGCCAGCCGGTCCAGGCCCGCCGCGTCGAACTCGGAACTGCCCGACAGGCGATGCGTCACGCCCGGCCCCCTCGGGTCCGGGCCGCCGTCGGCCAGGCGGAAATTCTTGGGCAGCGGCATGTCCGGAGGATAGTCGAAGGCCAGCACGGGCCGGTCGAGGCCTGTCGGCGCGATTGCGGCCGGGGGCGCGGTGTCGGCCCAGACGCGGCGGCCCCCGACGGCCGTAAAAAACATGAGGACCGCCAGGGCGGTGAAAAAAAGCAACCGGCGAGAGGTGGCGGCGGCGCATGAGTTCATGAGGGCATCCTTTGTCCGGGTGGGGCGCGGGGGTCAGCCGCGTCGGCGGGGTGTGTGGCGAAAGGGGGCGACGACTGTTTCCAGGGGCCGCCCGAAAGAGAACTCCAGGGTGTCCGGGGGGACGGCGGCCCGGGAGACGGCCAGTTCCCGGAAGGCCGCGTCGAAACGGACCATCTCCGCAAGCCTGGCGGCCGCGTCCGCGTCGCCCCGGGAGGCCAGGGCCAGCCGGATGGCCTCCCCGGCCGGGCAACGTGCCTCGTGGACGTTCACGAGCTCGCGAAGCGGGGTGCCGGGACCGGTCAGATCCTGGCGTGTCAGGCGGTTTTTCCGGTACATGCCCGTGAGCTCTTCGGAATATTCGCAGAAAAGTGCCCGGCATTCCGAGGGCCTGTGGTCGTGGATCAGGCATTCCCCGGGTTCGCGAAAAAAAGGGCAACCGTGGCCGTCCGGCCCGGGCCGCACCCGGACCATCTCCGCGGCCAGGGTTTCGAACCGGCCGGAAACGTTGTCCAGGACGGTTTCCCCCCGGCGCAGGGTCAGGAGGCTGGCCAGGGGGAGGATGCCCGAGACAACCAGACAGGCATCGTCCAGATGCAACGCCGGACCGCCCTTGCGGCAACATTCGCCGCAACGACGGCAGGTCGGAGGAAGTGGTGACGGTTTCAAAATAACTGTTTTCCCGGTATGTTGCGTGACGCGCGAGAGATAGCATGGTTCGCGTCCGCCTGGAACCGAAATTTTCTTTGCAACAAATGCAAATGGATGCTAGGAAAAATTTCTGTCGGAGTAGGCGGGCAAGGGTTTTTCTGTTGACAGATTGTCCAAGCATTTCTTACAGGTAAAGCTCTTGTGCGGAATTTCACTTTATCCCGTGTCGAGTAACGAACACCCCTCGTGCCGGGGCTTCGGTCGGGCAGGGGGATGCGCCGCGACGGGCCGAGGGGCCGGGTGGCGCGTGGTTCTTGGTTAAGGCGAAACTCTTCTAAAACCACTGGAGGAAACAAATGGCGAAACACAAAACTCCCTTGTTGGACGAGCTTGAAAAGGGGCCGTGGCCCAGCTTCGTGTCCGACATCAAGCAGGAGGCCGACAAAAGGGCGAAGAATCCTGGCGGTCTGGATTACCAGATCCCGCAGGACTGCCCCGACGACCTGCTGGGCGTCCTTGAACTTGCCTACAAGGACAAGGAAACCCACTGGAAGCACGGCGGCATCGTGGGCGTGTTCGGGTATGGCGGCGGCGTCATCGGCCGGTACTGCGACCAGCCCGAAAAGTTCCCGGGCGTGGCCCATTTCCACACAGTGCGCGTCAACCAGCCGGCCGGCAAGTACTACAACACCGAATACCTGCTCGGCGTCATGGACATCTGGGACCTGCGCGGTTCGGGCCTGACCAACATGCACGGCTCCACGGGCGACATCGTGCTCCTGGGCACGACCACCCCGCAGTTGGAAGAGATATTCCACGACCTGACCCACAATCTCAATACCGACCTCGGCGGCTCGGGCAGCAACCTGCGCACCCCGGCCGACTGTCTGGGTCAGTCCCGGTGCGAATTCGCCTGCTACGATACCCAGGCCGTGTGCCATGCCCTGACCAACGACTATCAGGACGAGTTGCACCGTCCGGCCTTCCCGTACAAGTTCAAGTTCAAGTTCGACGGCTGCCCCAACGGC
>JBMONM010000125.1:0-11328 GCA_049324675.1 Thermodesulfobacteriota bacterium | reverse complement strand
TCCCGGCCGCGGAGCGTCGCCGCTTCGCGGCGCGCTCCGCAGCCGGGCAGGCGGGCCGGGACAGAAAGGACTGATCGGGAATGCCGCGCTGTCGCCCGGCAGACGGACGTCTATTGGTCGACGTTGAGTTCGATCATGAGATAGCTGCCCGGGTCGATCGCCGGGTCGAATTCCATAAGCACCTGACCGAGCCGGTCCTGCAGGGAAAAACCGTAGGCCGTGGCCTTGCCCTGGAGGCTGGCCGCATAGGTGTTGTAGTTCAAAGGCTGGTTTGGTTGCGCATTTTGGAACATCAGATTCCTGCCCGCCGGGGTGTTCGCCGGGTCGATGACGGTCCCGTCCGGCATCGTGCCTCCCCACCATTTTGTGCTGGAAAGCAAGCCGATGGGAGTGCCGTTGAAGAAGGTGGCGCTTCCCGGGAACCCGAAATTGAGCCCGGCCAGCAGGTCGCCGACCACCCATCCGAACACGTCGTTGGTCATCGAGGACGTGGTGCCGCTTTGGGTTTTCCCATGGGGATCGACATAGGACCAGGTATACCCCGGGTCGCATCCGTAAATGCCGTTCGTGGCGTTGAGTTCCTCAAAGGTGATGGTGATGGTGCTCTGGTCGCCGATGCCGTTTCCCGTGATTCCCCCGCATGTGGGGTTGGCCTTGCCCGACCCCTTTTGCGCGGCCATGGTCACGTTGCCGCTCGCGTCGACGATGGCCATGTAATCGTACCCCTGCGAGGTCAACCGCTCGGCCGGGGAGATTCCCTTGGCCTGCGATCCGGCGAAGCATCCCTGGATGTGGATCGGTTGCCTTTGCAGGGTCGTTTTCAGGTAATATGTCCAATCATGATACAGGGGGTTCGGATTATTCGCGTCATGGAAGGCCATGGGCGGAAGCACCCTGGCGAATGTGGGCGAAGGCAGAATGTCTTGGGGAGAGGGAACGACGTTTGCCAGGGGCGGAGTTGCCGCATTCGCGGCCGCCGTGACAAGTTGTGTCGTATTGACCCGGGTATCCAACGGGCTGTTTGAACTGTGCGGGGCGTTCACGGCCATCAGTATCAGTCCGATCGCCAGGCAATCGATGTAGGACATGTTGATGTGCATGCCCGAGCCGTCGACGGTCGGTTCGATATACTGGTACCGGATGAGATAGTTGGGATCATTGGGGTCCGCCGAGGCGGGCTGATATCCATGGCCGAGGTTCTTCAGGCCGGTGCCCAGGCTGATGTAGATACGGCCCGAAACGAAGCTGTTGATGAAAACCGACGGCGTGTTGGCCGGCGCGCCGCCGCCTACGGAGATGGGACTGACGATATCTGCCAGACGATATGGTGTGTTCAGGGATAGAGGAGCCAGGGCTTTAGTGGTTTTGTTATAGTAGCGTCCGGTTATGCCCGCCCCTCCCCCGCCGAGGAAGTGGACGTAGACGTTTTCCAGGGCAAATCCGCCGAGCGGGCCGAAGACGATGGGGACGCCCTTGAATGCCGCTTCCTGGGGGCTTGGAGAATTCTGGTGTGCCATGATGTCGTCCTCCGGCTGCCTGGGCAGCCATGCTATGAAGTTGCTTGGTATTTATTAATTGATTAATAACCGGAAAATAGTCAAACGATTTCTTCAAAATATAGTTTTATTGAATAATCCGATGCGGCAGGGAGGCGGCAAGGAAGGCATCCGAAGACGTCGGGAGGCGCGGATGTCGGGATGGCTGGTCGGGGATGTGTTCCGGCTTCGGGGGGTCAGGCCGCCTCGGCGGCCGCGTGGGCCGAGGCGAAGGCCCAGTGCAGGTTTAGGCCGCCCAGGCGGCCGGTGACGTCCAGGGTTTCGCCGATGAAGGACAGGGCGGGCAGGGCGCTGGCCTGCATGGTTTTGGAGGAGATGTGGGTGGTGTCCACGCCGCCCAGGGTGACCTCGGCCTTGGCGTAGCCCTCGGTGCCGGCGGGCGTGAAGGGGAAGGCGTGCAGGGATGCCAGGATGTGCAGGAGATGCTTGCGGGGGATGGCCGCGACCGGCCCGGAGAGGGCGTGCAGGACGCACAGGGCGGCGGCCAGACGCGCGGGGACGAACCGGGCCAGGGCGTTTTTCACGTCCAGGCGCGGATGGCGGTCCGGTAAGGTCGCGAGGTCGCGGCCCGGGCAGAGGTCGATGGCCAGGGTCTGGGAAGGGGACCAGTGCAGGGAGGCGTCGAGTACGGCCGGCCCGGAGATGCCCTTGTGGGTGAAGAGCAGGTCGCCGGCGATGGTGGGGCCGGTGGTGGCGATGGTCACGGGCAGGGCGGTTCCGGCCAGGGAGGCGCACCATGGCGCAAGCCCGGCCGGGGCCAGAAGGGGCACCAGCCCGGGCCGGACGGCCACGACCGGGATGCCGAACTGCCTTGCGATGCGGTGTCCCAGGTCCGAGGCTCCCAGGCGCGGCCAGGACAGGCCGCCCGTGGCCACGACCAGCCGGGAGCAGGCCAGGGGACCGGCCGAGGTTTGCAGGCTGAACCGGCCGGCGGCGGGATCGTGTCGGATATCGTGGATGGCGGTCCGTGTACGGGTGGCCGCCCCGGCGGAGCGGGCGTTTTGGATGAGAAGATCGGCCACGGCCCGCGCCCCCTGGCGGCAGAAGATTTTGCCGTGCTCCTCCTGGGCGGTGGTGAGGCCTCCGGCGTGGACCATGGCCAGGAGGTCGGCCGGGGTGAACCGGGCCAGGGCGGATTTGACGAAATGGGGGTTTTGGCAGACGTAGTCCGCAGGCGAGGCCGAGAGATTGGTCAGGTTGCAGCGGCCGCCACCGCTGACGCGGACCTTGGCGGCCGGGCGTTCGGCATGGTCCAGGACCAGGGTGGACAGGCCCCTGGCCGCGCACAGCGCGGCGCACAAAAGCCCCGAGGCCCCGGCCCCCAGGATGATGACGTCGGAATGGTTCATGGCCTTGCGGCGGTTGTGCCGTTTTCGGGCCTTGGGCGCAAGCCGGGGCGGCAAAAGGAGCGGGATATGCGGTTTTCGTTTTCGGGTCCGGGGCGCATCGTGTTCGGTCCCGGGGTGGCGTCGGAGCTTCCGGGCATCGCGGCCGGGTTCGGGGACCGGGTCATGCTGGTGACCGGGGCGCATCCGGAGAGGGTGCGGCGGATCAGGGACGGTCTGGCCGAGGCGGGCGTTGTCGTCGTGCCCTATGCGGTTTTGGGGGAACCCACGGTGGCGGCGGCGGCCGAGGGCGCGGGCCTGGCCCGGGAGGCGGGGTGCGCGGCGGTTGTCTCCGTGGGCGGGGGCAGCGTCATGGACGCGGGCAAGGCCGTGGCCGCCCTGGCCGCCAATCCCGGGGACCCCTACGACTATCTGGAGGTGGTGGGCCGGGGGATGCCGCTTCGCCACGCCCCCCTGCCGCACGTGGCCGCGCCGACCACGGCCGGCACCGGGGCCGAAGCCACGGCAAACGCGGTCCTGGTGTCGCCGGAGCACAAGGTCAAGGTCAGCCTGCGGGCGGCGGCCATGTTTCCGGACGTGGCCGTGGTGGATCCGGAGTTGACCCACGGGACGCCGCCGGCGGTCACGGCGGCGACCGGCCTCGACGCCCTGACCCAGCTCATCGAGGCCTTCGTGTCCCGCAACAAAAATCCCATGACCGACGCCCTGTGCCGGGAGGGCCTTTCGCGCGCGGCCCGGTCGCTGGAGAAGGCGTATCTGGATGGTTCCGACGCGGCGGCCCGGGAGGACATGGCCCTGGCCGCGCTTCTCAGCGGCCTGGCCCTGGCCAACGCCAAGCTTGGGGCGGTGCATGGGCTGGCCGCGCCTCTTGGCGGGGAATTTTTTGCGCCGCACGGATTCGTGTGCGCCAGGCTTTTGCCCCTGGTCATGGAGGCCAACGTCCGGGCGCTTTCGGAGCGCGATCCGGATTCGCCGTGTCTTACGGCCTATGCCGAGGCCGGGCGCATCCTGACCGGCGGCGTGGGAGACGGGGACGGCACGGGGGCCGTCGCCGCCGGGGTGGCCTGGGTAAAGGGCGTCTGCGGGCGGCTGGGGACGCCGTCCCTGTCCCGGTTCGGGATGACGGCCGCCGACGTGCCGGGCATCGCGGCCAAGGGCCTGCGGGCCAGCAGCATGCGCGGCAATCCCGTGGACCTGACCCTGGAGGAGGTGGAGCGGATCGTGGAGCGAGGGATGGAATGACTGAGGCCGGGCCCCGAAGGGCCCGGCCTTGGCATTGGCGTATCCGGAAGGCGAATCCTTAGAACTTGTACTGCAGACCCAGGGCCACGCGCCAGGCGTCGGCGGCCTTGTTGACCAGGCGCGGCCCCCATACGCTCTTCTGGAAGGAGCCGTGGGCATAGCCGGTCTCGAGGATGGCGGCCAGATTCTGGTAGATCATGTACTTGTGGTCGAAGCTGACGCCGATCACGTATTCTTCCACGGTCAGGTCGCGGCCCATGATGAACAGGCCGTTCGAACCGTAGCTCGGATAGGAGTAGTCGACGCCGTAGTAGGCGGGGGTGATGGTCGCGCCGGTCAGGGCCACGGCCGTGGCGTTGTTCAGTATCTCCACATAGCTCAGGTTCATGGCCCGGAAGGCCTTGGAGGAGTTGGTGCCCCGGGTGTACGCGACGGTCAGGCGGTGGGTCAGCTTGTCGATGAAGGAAATGTTCTTCAACGACGCGCCCAGCCCCCAGGTTCCCACGGGATTCATGTACATGTTGCCGTCGGCGTTGAAATCCTGGTCGCCGTCGAACAGAAACGAGGTGCCTCCGTTCCAGGCGGATTTCGAATACGGCATGCGCTCACTGCCGTTGGTCCAGTCGCCGTCCTCGCCGCTGCTCCACCAGCCGAACACGGACGGGGTAAGCACGTCCCAGCCCGTGTATTCGATGGCCGCGTCGATGAACCAGCCCTGGCGTCGGCTGGATTTGCGGTCGCTCATGCACCCCTGCCCATAGATCACGTCGGCGTAAAACTTGAGAGGATCAAGCGCGTCGACCTCGATGGCCCCACCGAGCCACCAGTACGTGTTCTGGTTGTTTTCCCACATCCTTTTCTTGGCGATGTCCTGCGCGGCCTGGGCAAAGGCCTGGGTGTAGAGCGGCCGCACGGCGGCCGGAACAAGGCCTGCGGTCACGGCTCTGTTATACGCGGTCTGATTGTCGGCTCGCATCTGGGTGGCCCAGGTGCCCCACATGCCGTTGGAGCCGGCGCTGGTCAGGTTCCACGCCGTTTCCCTGTTATACGCGGCGGAACGACCGGCGACGGCCAAGGCCGACCATGGGGTGATGCTGAAGCCGTCCAGGGTGATGGGCAGGGCCAGGAAGAACAGGTCCATCTCGTCGCCCACCTGAGTGGTGGTGTCATCCCACTGGCCGGCGTCGTAGAACCGGCTGTAGCCGGCCATCAGGCTCAGGGTGTCCGGGATCAGGGGGGCGGTGATCACCAGGGCCGCGGCCGGTCCCTCGTACACCAGCGAGCCATCCCAATAGCCGCTCTGGGGCAGGGACAGGGGCTGTTGGCCGATGGTGAATTGGATGTCGGTATCCGGCCATTTGAACTGCAAAAAGGCCTGATAGACCTGGATTTCCACGGCCGGGGCGTCGGCGGTCAGGGTGCCGCGACCCCAGTACTGGTTGTTCACGCGGATGCCCAGGCGGAACTTCAGGGCCTCGTTGGCCACGAAGTCGGTGCGCAGGCGGAACCGCTGCATGACGCCGAAGTTGTCTTCGGTGCGGGTCCCGGCGGCGATGTTCTCCTTGTATTGGTTCCTCCATCCGGTGAAGTTGCGGTTGCTCCACCAGTTGCCGTAGACACGGAAATCACCGACCATCTTCACCTCGGTGGCCGCCTGGGCGCTGGCGAGGCATCCCAGGACCAGTATGGCCGCCAAGGCGAGCGTCAAACGCTGCATTTTCCCTCCTCCGTTTTTAGGTTTATTCCGGTGCCAATGCCGCGTTTCCGACTGGAGCATGTCCAGTTTCGGAGCCCTCCAATGTTGGTATGACGTCTAAAGAAGTGCTGAGAGTTTCGGTGTAATGATGAAAATACTGAAGAGCAGTGCCATGATCATAACAAGGCGGTAAGCATCGCCGCTTCTTTTCTTTTTCATCTCCATACAGGAATACATGGAGGCGACGATCATGAGCAGCGATGCCGCGAACATGATCGACCCTGAAAAGAGCATCGGTTCCGATGCTGCCCCTTGCTGCTTGCCTTTCCCAACGGCGCTCATGAAGATCATGGAAAATTGGGGGAGAGGATGCGTGGCCAGGCGTTCCATGAAACTGCCGATGGCCGCCTGGAAATGGACGCTCCATTTTGAGAATTTTTCCATGGAGAGGATGACGTGGGCGCCCGCAAGGATGGTCATGACCGGCAGGGACAGGGCCTTGAGCGCGTCGCGGAATCCGCCGGCACCCGGGAACAACCGGTACGCGGCGCATATGGCAAGCCAGATGACGCCCGGCACCACGAACATGCACCACATCCCGTCGACCGCGCCGGAAAAGGCCCGCAGGTTCAGGGCGTGCGTAACGGCTTTTGGCGGGGCCATGAAAAAGACGTTTCCGGCCGGCCAAACCTGGAACATGTGTTCGATGACGAATCCGGAAAGGAAAAAGGCCAGGACCGTGACCGGCCACCCGTACTCGTGCCAGTCGTCGTCCGGGACTATGGGCATGCGGCGCACCATGGGGACCAGGGACGGGTCCGACTTGACGCACTGCCCGCACAGGATGCACGGGGACGAGTCCTTGAGCCCTCGCGGATTCAGCCGGCTTGGGCATGGCGCGATGCGGCGTTCAACGTCCCGGGAAGCGGAGGAGGGGGGGGCGACCTCTTCCCGTATCCTGATCATGCCCCGGCGCCCCAGGGCGCGAAGCAGCATGGAGGCCGGGCAGAGCGCATTGCAGAATGTGCGGTTGCCGAAAAAGGCTCCGGAAAGGTAAGAAAAGACAAGCAAGAGGCTCAAAAGCGTGGCCAGGTTCCCTGGTATCTGCGGGAGGCGCATGGCGATGACCGAATACAGCAGAAAGGAATAGATGAGCACTCCTGTTATCCCGGTGCGCAACAGCTTTGGAAGGGAGAACGCCTTTTGGAAGACATTTTTCCCAAGCCGGATCCCCGCCTTTTGCACAAGCTCCAACGGGCAGACCGCGCACCAGATGCGGCCGAAAAACACGGTGAAGACGATGAGAAGCGGGAGCCATATCCCCCACACGAGAAACGTGGCCAACTGGGTTTGCGCGAACAGTTTCGGCTTGGTTCCAGGCGGCACCACGACCCCCATGGAAAACCAGATCACGGCCAGGTAGCCCGCAAGCAGCACACCCTGCGCGGCCACCGGAAACAATCCGCTTCTGAATATAACTTTCATTATCGATTGCATGAGACGTTCTGTGGGTAAATTGCTCTTCCTGTAAGGCCCCCGACCCAGCCCCATCCTGGGCCGGGAGGCCCTCCGCAACATTTTCTGTGTGATGTTTTTCCCGCCGTGCGGTTTCAAGACACCGCAGGCGCGGCATCAGTTCTTCAGGGCGTCGGCCCACTGCCGCAGGATGTTCGGATACTCCAGAACCCCATTGTTGGCGTAGAAGGGCAGACTGTAGACCGCGCCCTTTTGCAGGGCGGGAATCTTCGCTAGTTCCGGATGGCGTTTGATGTTGTCGCTGAGGGTTTTCTGCACGGCGTAGGCATCGCCGGTTATGGCGATGACATCGGGATTGGCCTTGATCAGGGAGGAAAGATCGCGGGCCATGACATGTCCCTTCTCGATATCCTTCGGGTCCTGGATCATGGCGTCCGCGGCGTTGACGCAGCCCAGGGGCTTGAGGATGTAGGCATCCGTGTATCCCCCGGGGGCCTCGACCCGGGTGAACTTCGTCCCGACCTCCTCGGAGTACACCCCGGCGAGAACGACCACGCGCTTGCCGAGACCCTGCGCGGGCAGCGCGGTCTTCATCTTGGCTTCCCTGGCCTCATAGGCGGCGATCACAGCGGCTCCTTTCTCCTCAAGTCCGAGCTTCGCGGCGAGTTCCTTGATGGCCGGGACCTCGCCCTGGTCGAAATCGATGTATTCGAGGCTGACGCCGGGAACCTCTTTTACGATGTCGGCGATCTTGTCGTAGGTCAGATCGACATACAGGCACGGTTTGGCGTTCTTCTCCACCAGGACCTTCGTGATGCCTCGCTCTTTCAGGAATGTGGGCAGGGCTTTGGGTTTCTTGTGCATCACCGCGTTGGGGCACCCGAGAACCTGGGCGGCATGGGCCATCTCGCCCCCCATGGGCCACAGGCTCATGCGGATGACCATGCCTTCCGGCAACACGCCGAGGTTGAAGGCGGCATCGACCAGACGGTCGCCGACCATGACCATGGGCACCTTGCTCACAGCGCGGGGCGGGGCGGCAAAGACGTCGATGGCGGAGAAGACGAGCAGCATGGCGGCGAGAACAGGGATCATGGTCCGCGCGGAGACGTGAACGCGGCCTGTGCGGGAATGAGGCTGCTTCCAGTTGTCGGAGAAACCATCGACAGCGTATGCGCTGCAGTTCCAAAAGCGGGTTGAAACGTTCTTTCGGCCTGAGTCGTCCTGGCCGTGAACGGGGGACATCTGGGGCATGACGAGATTCTCCTTTTCAGCTTGAGTTTCAAAACAGGACGGTAACCGTCACATCTTGCAAATGAAAATAATTTTCAAAATCCGGCTATGGAATAATTTCCACCCTGTCAAGGGGTAATTGCATTTAATTCTTTACTTATATGGTATACAAATGAAGCTCATCCGAATGGTTATGCTGAAAATTGAGTGGTCACACCATGCCTTGGCAAGTGGTCACGTTCGGCAAAATGATGTTCGATGTTATCGCGTCCGCGTTCTCTTGATGAGTTGCTCCCTGCCTGATCACCTGCGAGAGCAATCAAGGCGACGGCAACAAGCCCTCTAAGTTTTGGTCCCGGATCGAGGAAATCCGCCCTCCATGCGGTGGCCAAATGCCCAGGCGTCTTCTCCGCCACGTTTCCCCTGGGAACAGCGGTTTCCCCGGGCGCGTCGCGGCCTGGACGGGAATGGATCGTGCATGAAACAGACGTTGGCTGGAGGTGGGACGAAACTGCCCACATCCGGTTTTCCGTGGTCGGTCCGGTTCGTGAGATGGGCCTGAGCGTGGGATGCAACGAAAAATCGTGTCAGCCACGGGGGAAAAGCATGAGCGTCACGGATATCGCGGGCATGAACAGCCTGTACAGCCAGCTTTCCAGCGCCGACGACAGCGTGAGGAATTCCCTGGCGGCGAAGGTCGCGGCCAAGAAGTATATGGCCGACAACGACGCGGATGGGGACGGGGTCCTGAGCCAGACGGAAACGGGCCTGAGCGACGATTCCTTCACCAATGTGGACGCGGACGGAAGCGGCACGGTCGATTCCGACGAACTCCAGACGAGTCTGAGCGCCAGCGGCAGCACGCTCTACGATTATATCGCGGCCAAGACCCCGGCGGTGAAATACGAGCTGGTGTCGCAGTTCCTGGACGCCAGGAAGTAGGGCCGTCGGGCCGGGTCGGTCACCCGGCCATCTTGAGCAGGCGTTCGGCGACCACGGCCGGGGCGATGACCTCGCGGACGGCCGGACGCAGGATCAGTTCCCCGCGCTGACTCATGGGGGCGCTGTGGTGCGCGGCGGTCAGCTCGGCCTCGAAGGCGGCGCGCAGGGCCTCAAAGGACTGCTCCACCTCGGGATAGCGGTTGTCCGGCCGCCAGGGCAGACGCAGTTCGGCCGAGCCGGCCCCGCGTTTGTGGTTGGGGGTCTCCAGAAGATAATACCCCGCCGGCTGGGTCCCGGCCCGTTCGAACTGGTCCGGATAACAGAATGCCTGCCAGGACGAGGGCGGCTCCGGGATGGTGGAGGCCACCCGGACCATGGGCAGTGCCAGGTGTTCCTCGTGGCGTTCCAGGGTCACGGTGTAGCGCAGCACCGGTCGCAGGTTGCCGCGTTTTTTCTCGATGCTCCATTCGATACGCATCTTTCCCTCCTTCTTTCATACCTCGTTCCACCCGACCCATTTCCTCACACATTTTCCCATAATCCCCAATCCCTTCCTGGGATTCCAAAGGGGCATGGCCCCTTTGGCCGCCGGAGGCATGTCTTCATTCCGCGTCATCGGCGTCTGGCCGGGCTCGGGGTTTGCGACCCAGGGCTCCGGCAGCAATGCTTCGCGCTGCCGTGCGCCCTGTGCGCCAACCCGTCGCCCGTCCCGGGCGGCATGGCCCTGAAACCTCGAGTCCGCCGGAACCACCCGGGGACACGGTGAGTGTCCTGGTTCCCGCATCCCCCCGAAATATCCCGACCCTTCGCGGGATTCCAAAGGGCTTCGCCCTTTGGCCCCCGGAGGGTATTTTCTTCCTCCTCACTCCGCGATCCGCGCCACCTCCCCGAAGGGCGGCGTCTCCTGTTTCCCGGCCGGTCCGTAGGCGGCCCACAGCACCGGGTAGTCGGGAGGGGCGGGGAAGCGGTCGCACTGCATGTCCGTCAGGTAGACCAGGCAGGCCGGGCGCAGGCCCAGTTCGTCCACCCTGGCGAAGGCCGGCCGGAAGTCCGTGCCCCCGCCGCCGTGGGGATCGAGGTGCAGGGGCAGGTCGAACCGGGAGAAGGTCCGGGCCTCGCGGACGGCGGCGTCGCAGAAAAGGACCGTGACCCGGGTGTCGAAGTCGGCCAGGATGGCGGAAATTTCGGCGCAGAACAGGGACAGGAGTCCGCGTGAGACCGAGCCCGAGCTGTCGATGGCCAGGACGATGTCGGGCAGCTCCTGGTTTTTGAGGGAGGGGAGGATCAGGCCCATGTGGGCGTAGCGCCGGTTGGGTGGCAGCCAGGAATAGTCGCTGACCGCGTTGTTTTCCAGGAACCGGCGCAATAGCGCGCGCCAGTCGGGCCTGGGCCGGATGACCTCCTCCACCAGACGCGCGAGCCCGGCCGGCAGATCGCCCATGCCGCCGGCGCGGCCGGCCTGATGCAGGGCCTGGGCCAGGGAGATGCGCAGTTCGCGTTCCATGGCCTCGTGATCGCGATCCGAGGGCCGTCCGTGTTGCTCCGGATGGTCGCGGACCTCGCCGACCATGCCGGGATCGGGGGATTTGGGGCCGTCCGGGGCGTCCTTGTCGCCCGAGGCCGGGGCCGTTTTTCCCCGGGCGGCGTCCATGTCCGCGCCGGGGGGCGGGGGCTGGGGCTTTTCGGGCGTGGCCGAGGGGAGGTCCACGGCCTGCCCTGCGGCGTCGGCCCGGCCGTCGCCGCCGGGCGCGGTCTCGGACCGGGCGTCCTCATGGCCGCCGTCACCGAGGCCGCCGCCCCGGCGTTTTTCGTCCTCGATGCGGACCAGGGCGGCGAA
>JBMONM010000124.1:0-11336 GCA_049324675.1 Thermodesulfobacteriota bacterium | reverse complement strand
GAAGATGCTTGCGCAGCTCCACCGACACCGCCTCGGACAGGTTCTGGTCGAATTCGGCCGAAACGCCGAGCTTGCGCTCGATCTTGACCAGCATCCGGTCCCGGCCGTCCTTGCGCGTCAGGCGGATCTGGAATTCCGAGCCGAGTTCGGGGAAGTGCTCCAGGACAGCGGCGATCTGGCCCGGATAGACGTTGACCCCCCGGAAAATGAACATGTCGTCGGACCGGCCCAGGATGCGGTCGTGGCGGGGCATGCCCAGACCGCAGGGACAGTCGCCGGGGATGAGCCGGGTCAGGTCGCGGGTGCGGTAACGGATCAGCGGCGCGGCCTCTTTTTTGAGCGTGGTCACCACCATCTCCCCCACCTCGCCCGGGGCCACGGGCAAAAGCGTCTCGGGATCGAGGACCTCCAGGATGTACAGGTCGGCCCAGTAGTGGATGCCCTGGTGGGCCGCGCATTCCAGGCCCGCGCCCGGGCCGTAGAGCTCGGTCATGCCCGAGATGTCGAAACTGTCGTCAAGGCCCAGCCAGTCCACGAACCGGGCGCGCATCTTGGGCGTGTGGGTTTCGGCCCCGAAAATGGCCTTTTTCAGGGCGATCTTTTTCCTGAGATCGTGTTTGGCCACCTCCTCGGCCAGAAGCAGGGCCATGGAGGCCGTGGAACACAGGCAGGTGGTCTGGAGGTCCTCCAGAAGCTGGAGATGGATCTCCATGTTCCCCGGTCCGATGGGCACGCTCATGGCCCCGAAGCGCTCGCACCCGAGCTGGAATCCCGCCCCGGCGGTCCACAGGCCGTAGCCCACGGCGATCTGCACCCGGTCGGCCGTGGTCAGGCCGGCCAGCTCGTAGCAGCGGGCGAACATGTCCTTCCAGGTATCGATGTCGTTTTGGGTGTAGGCCAGGATCTTGCGCTTGCCGGTCGTGCCGCTTGAGGCGTGGATGCGCACCACGTCGGATTCGGGGACGGAGAGAAGCGGCAGGGGATAGCCCCGGCGCAGTTCGTCCACGGTGGTCACCGGGATGCGCGTAAGATCGTCCAGTCCGACGGTGTCGGCCGGGTCGTAACCGGCATCGGCCAGGCGTTCGCGGTAGCGGGGATTGCCGGCATAGGCGTGGCGCAGGGTCCAGTTGAGGCCCTGGGTCTGGATGGCGTGGATTTTTTCGGGGCTGAGGCTGGGGAGAAAACGGTGCTGTGCAGACATGTTATTCCTCATATTCAAAATAAAAAACGTCTGGGGCCTCTTCGGCGTACCGCGGCCAGACGAGGACGTCATCGCTCATAAACGGTGTCTCCCCGCTCGATTTCCCTGAGAAAGGAGGTCCGGGGCGCGTCGGGGCGGATGGGGATGATGTCCAGGGCGATGTCGTTCGCAATGCGCCGGGTCTTTTCCCGGTATTTCATGGCCAGGGGCAGGTAACCGTCCGGGCTGTCCTGGAAAACGGCCACGTCCAGGTCGCGCGGGGCGTCGGTGTGGAGGAAGGACCCGAAAACCACGATGCGGACGATCTCCTTTTCGCGCCGCAGGCAGTCGACGAGTTCGTCGACGATTTTTTGTTTTTCGGCCGCGGTCATCCTGGCCATGCCGGTCCCTCCGTTGTTCACGGCCCGCAAGCCTACCCCAAAAGCGCGATAAAAAAAACTCCCGCCACCATGAGCGCCGCGCCGGCCAGACGTTCGGAAAGGCCCTTCTCCCGGAAGACCACCGCGCCGATGAGCACCCCGAACACGGCGCTCAGGCGCTTGACCGCAATCACGTAGGGCACGAGCGTCATGGTCAGGGCGAACATCTGGAAGGCCAGGGACACGGCCTCGCAGACGCCCGCGGCCGCGATGGCCCGGGGCGACTTCCCGATCAGGGCCAGGGTCGCGGACGGGCGCCGCAGGGCCAGGGGGGCCAGAAAGACCGTGGTCGCCGCATAGGCGCAAAAGACCCAGGCCAGGGGCGAAGAGGCGTTCAATCCCATGCGGTCGATGTTGGCGCACAGGCTCCACAAGAAGGCCACCAGGAGCATGATGCGCGGTCCCTTATGGCGCAGAAGGGCCTTGAACGGGGCGAAGACGCCGTGGACCAGGAGCCGTACGTTGAGCACGTAGGACCCGGCCACGATGAGAAAAATGCCCGCGATCCCGGCCGCGTCCGGGAATTCGCCGATCATGAGCGGGCTCGTGACCAGCATGAAAAGCGGCGACAGGGTGAGCATGGGCAGGGTCAGGGACAGGTCCGAGGCCTGTATGGCCGTGGAATACAGAAGCAGGTTCACGGCCCCGAATAGTCCGCTGACGGCCACGAGCCACCAGAACCCGGGGCCGATCGCGGGAAACCCGGCAAAGAAAAGCATGATCCCCAAAAGCGCCGTGGTGGCCAGACAGTAGCTCCAGGTGGCGGACACCACGTCCACGTCGGCCATGGCCCTTTTGAGGAACGCGTCCTTGGCGGCCTGGAGAAAGGCGGCCACGAGCATGAGAGCGACCCAGGTCATGGGGGAGTTGTGGCCGCAAACCGGGCAAAAGGAAAGGGGCTGTTGCCGCCCGGGAGGGATACGGCGTACAGAAGCGCCGGACCCGGCGCGGCGGGGTTCGGGAAAGGTCCGGAAAAAGGAGGACGCCATGGGCGGGGAGCAGGTTTTCCAGATGGTTCCGGCGGAGGTGAGGACGTGGTGGATCAACGTCCTGTTCGTGGGACTGGCGGTGTCCCTCCTGGCGGTGATGCTCTTCGTGCGCCAGATGGTGGAGAACGTGTCCAAGGCCAGTTTCGCCGTGGACGGCCGGACCCTGGAGATACGGGCCTGGCCCTATGGCCGGCGCGTGGCCCTGTCCGAGTTGGACCTTGACGCGGCGCGGGTCGTGGACCTGACCAGGGAAAGGGAGATCGGGCTTAGGTGGAAGACCAACGGGGTGAACATGTCCGGACTGCGGGGCGGGTGGTGGCGGCTGCGCAACGGCCAGAAGGCCCTGGTCTTCGTGACGGACATGACCCGGGCCGTCTATCTGCCCACCCGCGAGGGCTACGCCCTGGTGATGAGCGTGGCCGATCCGGACCGGTTCCTGGCGGCCCTGGGGGCCCGCCCGGGGGCGTGACGGACGGGACCGGCCGCCCGGATTTCGAGGCCGCGAGGCGGACGGATCAGGCCTCAACCGGCAGGTCCGCGCTGCCCCAGGCCATGATGCCGCCGGCCAGGGAGGCCACCCGGGTGAAGCCCTTTTTGATCAGCAGGCCGGCCGCGATGTTCGAGCGGTAGCCCGAGGCGCACAGCATCACCAGTTCCGCGTCCCTGGGCGCGTCCGGGGTCTTGCCCTCGATCAGGTCCGTCAGCGGCAGGTGCATGGCCCCGGCCAGATGCCCAGAGGCCCATTCGGCCGGGGTGCGCACGTCCAGGACCCGGGCCTGCCCGGCATCCAGATGCTCCGCCAGCCTGCGGGGCGCGATCAGGCGCAGTTGGTCCACGGGCCGCCCGGACAGAAGCCAGCCCATGATCCCGTCGCGCAGATAGCCCATGATCCGGTCGTAGCCGATGCGGTGCAGTTCCAGGGTCATGCGCTCGTAGTCCCGGCGGTCCGGGGTGACAAGCAGGATGTCCGCGTCCGGGTCCACGACCATGCCCACCCAGTTGGCGAGCTGCTTCTCGAAACCGATGTTCAGGCTTCCGGGGATGTGCATGCCGCCGAAGGCCGCGCCCTCGCGCACGTCGATGACCACCGCGCCGCGCTTCATCTCCTCCTCGAACCGCTCCGGGGTCAGGGCCCGGTCCAGGGGACAGGCGTCGAGCAGGTTCGCGCCCTTCAAGTTGGTGGCGATGATGTGGCTGAAGCTCTTGGGCCGCACGGGGAAGGCGGACAGGACCTCTTTCTTGAACGATTCGAAATCCGCAAAACGCAGCATGGGGTTGGCCCGGCGCTCGTAGCCCAGGGTGGAGCTCTGCTTGGCGCTCATGCCCCGGCCGCACAGGGAGCCCTGGCCGTGGGCCGGGTAGACCTCCATGTGGTCGGGATATGTGGCCAGCTTGACGTACAGGCTGTCGTAGAGGTTTTTGACCTGGCCCTCCAGGATCTGGTGTCCGGGCAGGTCGGGACGGCCGATGTCGCCCACGAAGAGCAGGTCGCCGGTCAGGATCATCTCCGGCCCGGCCGAGCGGACCAGGTCCGTGACCACCAGCGAAATGGACTGGGGGGTGTGGCCGGGGGTGAAGAGCACCTCCAGGCGGGCCGCGCCGATCTCGATGACGTCGCCCTCGCCGAGGCCCTTGTGGGCATAGGTGACGGGCGAGTCCTTATGCACGAAAATATCCGCGCCGGTGGCGGCGCGAAGTTCCTGGTCGCCGCTTATGTGGTCGGCGTGGACGTGGGTGTTTATCACGTGGGTGATGCGCATGCCCTCGTCGCGGGCGATGTCCAGGTAGTCCTGGATGTCCCGCTTGGGGTCGACCACGGCCACGGACTTGGCCCGGGGACAGCCGATCATGTAGGAAAAACAGCCCAGGCCCGGGGTGACGATCTGCTTGAAATACATGGCGGTCCGTCCTTTCAGGTGCGGTTTGGCGAGGCGTCCGCGTCCGGCGACGCTTTTCAGAACATGCCGGGGGAAATGCGGTTCTCGACGATCATAGCCATATTATCCCGGGAGGCAACCCGTGCCGAGGGCATGTGAGCCCCGTCACGGGATTCCAAAGGGCTCCGCCCTTTGGCCGCCGGAGGCATTCTTCCCTGACACCTCCCGGCGCCGGGCAAGGCCTCCCCGGCGCGGGAGGAGGAGGTGAGCGGTCCGCGCCGGGAAGGGTTTGGGTCAATCCCTCTACAGGGGCTTGTGGCAGAACCACCAGTCGAAGCATTCGTATTCCTGGGGCCGTTTTTTGGCGGTGGCCACGTCCTTGGCCGGGGGCACGATGACCCGGTCCTTGATCAGTTCGTTGTCCGGCCAGCCGGCGGGGATGGCCACGCCGAGCTTGTCCGAGGTCTGCATGCCTTTGACCGCGCGCAGGATCTCGTCCATGTTGCGGCCCAGTTCCTGGGGGTAGTAGAAGATGATGCGCACGATGCCGTCGGGGTCGACGATGAACACGGCGCGCACGGTGTTGGTGCCCTTGGCCGGATGGATCATGCCCAGGGCCTCGGCGACCTTGCCGCAATCGTCGGCGATGATCGGGAATTCGATCTCCACGCCGAGCTTTTCCTTGATCCATTCCACCCATTTGATGTGCGAGAAGACCTGGTCGATGGACAGGCCGATGAGTTCGCAACCAAGTTTCTTGAATTCGGGCAGCCGCTTCTGGAAGGCCACGAATTCGGTGGTGCACACGGGGGTGTAGTCGGCGGGGTGGCTGAAGAGCACGAACCATTTGCCCTTCATGTCCTTAGGCAGTTTCATGGGGCCGTGGGTGGTGACGACTTCGAGTTCGGGAAGGGGGCTACCGATAGGGAACATAGCGATCCTCCTGGGGATGGTTTGGGGTTTGGGTCTTTGCTCCCGAGCCGATTTCGCCGCCAGCGGGCGGGCCGGTGATCCGGGAGTATCTTGAAAGTTCTTTTCAATCCGAATTAAGAACAATTCCTATTTAATCCCGGAGGGCCGGGGGGTCAAGAAAAAAGTGAAGACTTTTCCACTTTCTTTTTGTGGTGTTATTTCAGTAAGATGTAAGGAGGCGGGGAGACGGCTCGGAGGGCCGGGGCGCGGCCTGGGGCGGAGATATGGTCCGTTAATGAGGCAGGCCGCGCGGACCGGGCCGCGCATCGAGGGATGCGGCCCGGGCTGGTGGAATGGGGAGATAATCAGCCGTGATGAGTCGATTCAGGAGGTGCGGGCGGCCATGGCGGGGACCTGCCGGCCGTCGTCGCCCTCGGTGATGCAGCCGGGCAGGTCCGGGAAGGTGACGGAGAAGCCGCCGTTTTCGTCGGGTTCGAAGATGGCGTGGTAGTACATGGGGTTTCTCGTTATGCCGTCAACACAAGGCTTCGATCCCCTTTCGATCCACCACCTCAAGCAGACGCAGGGACGGCCCGCTGGGCTTTTTCAAGCCCCGTTCCCAATGCTCCACCGTGGACGGCTTCACATTCAGGAGCGTGGCGAAAACCGCCCGGCTGGTCTTCGTCTTCTTCCGGATTTCCTTGATCTGCTCCGCACTGTATTCCCTCGCCGACGGTATGCACAGCATCTTGATCTGGCGCAAGGTGATCTTGTCCATCCCGCCGGCATTATAGAGTCCATCGGCCATTTCGTTAATGGCATCGTGAAGATCACTCATGGCAGTCACTCCGATATTTCCACAAGATCACCGTTGCGAATCACGGTACGGAAAACAGTGTCAGAAATATTAATGTATCTGTCAGCGATGATCTTCAGCAAATACTCGTCGCTGGTCGAAATGTTTGATTTGCTGTTTTTCGGAAAGCCGTACAGAAAGAAAAGCCGGCCGTCCTCAGGGCTTTTGAACGCCACGATGATCCGATAGCTTCCACTTTTCCCTTGTCCTGGGCGGGGAATCCTTTTTTTAAAGAGATACCCTCCCAAATTCGCATCGACCTTGCCAGCCGCAATGTCCCGCGCACAGCCGCAAAGCGTGGTATCGGATATTTCTTCTTTCCTCGCCCACCTGGCAAACGGCTTGGTCTTGAAAATTCTCACTCGGAAATACTCATACTCAGTAAGTGGTTTGTCAAGGCCTTCCTCACGAGCGCGGAGTCATCGCACAAGGGCGTCCCGGCCAGCCATGGCCGGGACGCCCCTTCGATGCGTGCGATATCGCGGGAGAATCAGGCCCAACGGGCCATGAACGACGCGGAATCGCCGCCGGCGCGGAGATGGTCGATCAGCGCGCTGCCGAATACCGCCGCATCGACGAGGTCCCCGAACTGGGCGAGCTGGTCCGGCGTCTTGATGCCGAACCCAAGCGCCACCGGCAGGTCGAACACCTTTTTCACGTCCGCAAGCCGGGTCTTGATCCGCTCCGGCAGGCTCTCGCGAACCCCCGTGGTCCCCAGCACGGACACGAAATAGACAAACCCCCTGGCCACCCTGGCGTATTCCCGCATCCGTTCGATGGGCGTATTGAGCCCCACCAGACAGATCAGGTCCACGCCGTGGGCCAAAAGCGCCTCACGCATGGGGCCGGACTCCTCAAGCGGCAGGTCCGGCACGATGCAGCCGGCCACCCCGGCGTCGGCCATGTCCTCGCCGAGCTTGTCCAGGTCGTATTGCAGAAACGGGTTGTAATAGCCCATGAGCACCAGGGCCGCCTTGTACCTGCCCTTGCGCTTGGCCAGTTCCCACAGGATCCAGGACAGGCAGGTGCCGTTTATCAGGCAGTCGAGCGACGCCTGCTCCACGGTCGGGCCGTCGGCGACCGGGTCGGAAAAGGGCACGCCGATCTCGATGATGTCCGCGCCGCCCGCGTCAAGCTGGTCCAGCTCCTGAAAAAACCGCTCCTTGTCCGGGAAACCGCCCGGCAGAAACGGGATGAGCGCCTTTTTGCCCCGGGCGTTGGCCTCCCGGATGCGCGTGGTCAAAACCGACTGGCTCACAGGGTCCCCCCTTTCTCCAGATATTCTTCAATGATTCCAAGGTCCTTGTCGCCACGACCGGACAGGCACACGGCCACGTGGCTGCCCGGGGGCAGTTCGTGCGCGTGCTCCAGCACCCAGCCCACGGCGTGGCAGCTTTCCAGGGCCGGGATGATGCCCTCCTCGCGGCACAGCGCGGTGAAGGCCCGCAGGGCCCCGGCGTCGTTGACCGTGTCGTAGCGCGCCCGGCCGGACTTCTGGAGGTGGGCGTGTTCCGGCCCGACGCCCGGGTAGTCCAGGCCCGGGGCGATGGAGTGGGAGGGCATGATCTGGCCGTCTTCGGTCTGGAGCAGCATGCTCACGGTGCCGTGCAACACGCCGGGCCGGCCCAGGGACAGGGGCGCGGAGTGGTAGCAGCCGGGTTCGCCGGTGCCGGCGGCCTCGACGCCGACGATCTTGACCTCGGGGTGCGGCACGAACTCGTGGAACATGCCGATGGCGTTGGAGCCGCCGCCCACGCAGGCCACCACGTAGTCGGGCAGACGTCCGATCTTTTCGGCAAACTGGGCCTTGGCCTCGCGGCCGATGACCGACTGGAAGAGCCGCACCAGGGTGGGGAAGGGATGGGGGCCGGCGGCCGTGCCGAAGCAGTAGTGGGTGGTCTCCTGCTCCGCGATCCAGACGCGCAGGGCGGCGTTGATGGCGTCCTTCAAGGTCTTGGTTCCCGACTCCACAGGCACCACAGTGGCGCCCAAAAGGTGCATGCGGCGCACGTTGTGGGCCTGGCGGCGCACGTCTTCCGCGCCCATGTAGACCGTGCATGTGAGGCCCAGCATGGCGGCGGCCGTGGCCGTGGCCACGCCGTGCTGTCCCGCGCCGGTCTCGGCCAGCAGCACCGACTTGCCCATGTATTTGGTCAGAAGGCCCTGGCCCATGGTGTTATTGATCTTGTGCGCGCCGGTGTGGTTGAGGTCCTCCCTCTTGAGCCACAGATTTATGCCCAGTCTTTTCGACAGGTTCGGGCACAGATACAGCGGCGAGGGCCGGCCCACGTAGTCGGCCAGAAGGGCTTTCAGCTCTTGCTGGAAGGCCGGGGTGGGGATGATTTTTTCCATGGCCTCCTCGATTTCGAGGAGCGGCGGCATGAGCAGTTCCGGGACGAACTGGCCGCCGAAGTCGCCAAAGTAGCTCTTGTTCATATCGTGTCAGCACCTTGTTGCGTTTTTGTCGCCATCATGTTGAGGCGTATGTCGCCTTCCTGTCGCCCCGTCGAACGTTTTTGAGGGAGGGTCCAGGGAGGGAACTTTTTTCAAAAAGTTCCCTCCCTGGATTTCTCCTCCTCCTCTCTTCATCCTTGGCCGCCCGGCGGCCATCGACCGGCCAGGATGGCGGCGACGCGGGCGATGGCTTGATGGTCCTTGACCCCCGGCGCTCTCTCCAGGCCGGAATTGAGGTCCAGGCCGTCGGGCGCGGCGGCGTCCAGGGCGGCTTCGATGTTGGCCGGCCCGAGTCCGCCGGCCAGGAGCCAGGGCCGGGGGCTTTCGAGCCCGGCGACCAGGGAGAAATCCATGGCCCGGCCGTGGCCGCCGCCGGAGGTTCCGGCGTCGAGGAGAAAGAAGCGGCACACGGGGGCGAAGCGGCCCATTTCTTCCTCGACGGCCCTTGGCGAGCCGAGTTTTTCCGGCCACAGGGCCTTGATGACCCGGTCGGGACCCACGGCCCGGCAGAAGGCCTCGTCCTGGCCGCCGTGGAGCTGGGCCAGATCCAGGCCGGCCGCGTCCATGATCCGCAGCACCTCGTCCGGGGTCTGTTCCACGAACACGCCGACGCGCAGGGCCTTTGCGGCCGGAAGGTCCCGGGCGGCCCGGGGGGTGATGCGGCGCGGGCTTTTGGCCGCGAAGATGAATCCGGTCATGGCCGCGCCGGCGTCGAGGCAGGCGGCCACGTCGTCCGGGCGGGTCAGGCCGCAGACCTTGAAGAAGGGCGTGCGGCCGATCATGGCCGGTCCCCGGCATGCGCCGCGACCAGGGCGGCCAGGGCCGCGCCGGGGTCGGCGGTGGACATGATGGAGGTGCCGACGAGCACGGCGTCGTAGCCGAGCCGGGCCATATGGGCGGCCTCGGCGGGCGTGGAGATGCCGCTGGCGGAAATCCAGATGCGGCCGGGGCGCTTGCGGGCGGCCAGGCGTTCGGACACGGCCGGATTCACGGCGAGCGTGTCCAGGTCGCGGTTGTTGACCTGGATGATGTGCGCGGCGTGGGCCTCGGCCCGGACCAGGTCGGCTTCGTCGAAGACCTCGACCACGGCCTCGAGGCCGAGATCGTAGGTCACGCGGAGCATGTCGGCCAGATCGGCGTCGGAGAGCATGCGCACGATCAGAAGCAGGGCCGAGGCCGGATGGGCCGCGGTCTGGGCCGCCTGGAGGGGATGGAACAGGAAGTCCTTGCGCAGAAGCGGCACGCTCGGCGCGGCCGTGGCGATCTCGTCCAGGTAGTCGAGGCTGCCCTTGAAATAGGTCTCCTCGGTCAGGACCGAGACGCAGGCGGCCCCGTTTCCGGCGTACATGCGGGCCACGTCGGCCGGGGCCAGGCCCAGGTTGATGTCCCCCTTCGAGGGCGAGGCCCGTTTGTATTCGGCGATGACCGCCGCGCGCGCGCCCGGGACGGCCTTCTCCAGGATGGCCCCGGAAAAGGACGGCCGGGGGCCGGGAAGGGGCGGCGGCAGGCCGCCGGATTCGGCCAGGGCCGTCAGGCGTTCGATCTCGGCCCGCTTGGCGGCGCGGAATTTCTCAAGCATCGGCGGCTCCGAAGGCCTTGGCCGCGACGCCCGAGGCCACGGCGTCCCGGGCCTTGTCCATGGCCGGCCGCAGTTCCAGGTCTTCGAGCAGGTGCAGGGCCGCGCCGAGGTTTATGGCCAGCATGTCCAGCATGGCCGCCGGGCCCTTGCCGGCCAGCAGCCCGCGCAGGACGGAGACGGCCTCGTCGCGGCCGGAGACCACCACGTCGGCGGGCTTGTGGGCCGGGAATCCCAGGGCGGCCGGGTCGATGCGGTCCTTTTTGAGCCAGCCGTCGCGCACGTAGCAGACGTCGGCCGGGCCGAACGGGGTGAGTTCGTCGAACCCGCCCGCGCCGTGCACCACCACGCCGTGTCTGAGGCCGGTCAGGGCCAGGACCTCGGCCATGAGCGGCACGTGGCGCGAGGTGGGCACGCCTAAAATCTGGTGCGTGGGCCGGGCGGGGTTGAGAAGCGGCCCCATGAGGTTGAACAGGGTCCGCGCGCCGAGCTCCTTGCGGATGGGGCCGATGCGCTTGAAGGCCGGGTGGTAGCTGGGGGCGAAGAGGAACACGAAGTTGGTGGCGTCGAGGGAGGCCTTGACCGCGGCGGGCTCGACCACGAGGTCGAGGCCCAGGGCCTCCACGGCGTCGGCCGAGCCGCAGGCGCTGGACACGGCGCGGTTGCCGTGCTTGACCACCTTGTGCCCCATGGCGGCCAGAAACAGGGCCACGGCCGTGGAGCAGTTGAAGGAGCAGGTGTTGTCGCCGCCGGTGCCGCAGGTGTCGATGCGGTCGCCGGAGAGGTCCGGCACCAGGCGGGCTTCCTCCAGCGCGGCCTTGACCCCGGCGGCGATCTCCACGGCGGATTCGCCCTTGGTCTTGAGGCCCATGAGGAACGCGCCCACGCAGGAGTTGGGCATCTCGCCGCCGTACATGGAGCGGAAGCAGGTCATGGCCAGGTCCTCGGGGAGGCTTTTGCCCACGGCCAGAAGCTCCAGGGCGTCAACGAAGTTGTTCATCGCGTGTCTCCTTTGTACGGCCGTCAGCGGCCCGCTCCCTGGGGGAGGATTT
>JBMONM010000123.1:0-11362 GCA_049324675.1 Thermodesulfobacteriota bacterium | reverse complement strand
CTCGCGGCGCGCGCATGGGACGGTATGATGCAAGCCGCGTTTCATCCATGACACGAGGAACAGCCATGCCCGATTCCCCCCGGGAGCCCATGGCCGGGGCGAGCACCACAAGCGCCGAGGAGGTGCGGCGTCTTCTCACCGAGTCGCCGCCGGGATCGGTCACCCTGTTGGATGTGCGCCAGGACTGGGAATACAGCGAATTCCATCTGCCCGGGGCTTTGTTGGTGCCCCTTGGCGAGTTGCCAGACAGGCTCGGCGAGATCGATCGCAACACACCCGTGGTCGCCTACTGCCGATCGGGCCGTCGGAGCGCGGCGGCCGCGTCGCTTCTGGCTGGCCAGGGCTTTTCCCCGGTGGTGAACATGGCCGGCGGAATTCTGGCCTGGCAGGGGGCCGGGGCTGTGGGGCCGGTCGACCAGGGGCTTTTCCTGCTGCCGTCCGATATGGGTCCCGGGGAGGTTTTTCGTGCGGCCTACGCCATGGAACAGCGTCTGGCCCGTTTCTATGAAGGACAGGCCGCGGCGGCAGGAGACCCCGAGGTGGCCGGGACCTTCCGCAAACTGGCCGGATTCGAGGACAAGCACGCGAATCTGGTCATGAACCTGTGGCGCAAAAGCGGCGCGGTTGTCCCGGACCAAGCCGGGCTCGACGCCGATGTGTCCGATGCGGCTGCGCCAACCCTGTTGGAAGGCGGATTGCCGGGAGACTCCTATCTGGCTCAAAGCGGCGCGGAGCCGGGGCGATCCGCGGAGGTTCTGGAGCTGGCCATGGCCGTGGAGGCCCAGGCTATGGATTTGTATCTGCGCGGGTCCAGAGTGATGCGTTCGCTCGAAGCCCGCCAGGCCCTGGTACGTCTGGCTGGCGAGGAAAAAAGCCATCTTGCGGCCTTGGCCGCGCTTTTTGACCGCATATCCCCAAAACCTGTCGCCTAACGTGGAGGTGTCATGGCTCCGGTGAATTTTCTCTTGAACATTCTGTGGCTGGTGCTCGGAGGATTCTGGATGGGGGTGGGCTGGTACTTGGCCGGGGTGGTCATGTTCGTGACCATCATCGGCATCCCCTGGGCCCGTTCCTGCTTCGTCATCGGCAACTTGGCCTTCTGGCCCTTCGGCAAGGAGGCGGTGAACCGGGAACTGGTCACCGGCCGCGAGGACCTGGGCACGGGTGGACTTGGCCTGATCGGCAACATCGTCTGGTTCGTGCTGGCCGGGTTGTGGCTGGCCATCGGGCATGTCATGTGCGCGCTGGCCAACTTCATCACCATCATCGGCATTCCCTTCGGCTTCCAGCATCTGAAACTGGCCATGCTGGCCCTGGCCCCGGTTGGCAAGACCGTGGTGGACAAGGTCTACGACTAGGCCAAGGCCCCCGGTTGTGTCCGGTCGTGAAAAGGTGAAGTGATACATTATGAAATGGCCTTTCGTGCTGATGGCCCTGACCGCCGGCATCCTGATCCCGGTCCAGGCCGGCATCAATTCCCTTCTCGGCAGGGCCGTGGGCGGGGCCGAGGCTGCCGCCTTCGTGTCCTTTCTGGTGGGGACCCTGGTCCTGGGAACCTATGTGCTGGTGTTCGGGATTTCCCTGCCGATCGGCCGGACCCTGGCCGTCTCGCCCTGGTGGTACTGGACCGGCGGGGCCTTCGGAGCTTTTTTCGTGGCCGCCTCGGTGGTGCTGGTTCCCCGGCTGGGGGCCGGGGTCATGATGTCGGTGATCGTGGCCGGGCAGATCGCGGCCTCCCTGGCCCTGGACCATTTCGGGGTCCTTGGCTATCCGGCCCGGCCTATGGACCTGATGCGGCTTGCTGGGGCGGCCCTGGTGGTCGTCGGGGTGTTTCTCGTCCGGGGCTGAGGCGGGGGGCGGACCTACCGGCCCCGGGGGAAGATGGCGTTTTGTTCGAAGAAATGGACCAGCCCGGGGGTCAGAAGCTCTCGGAAGCGGTCCGCCATGTAGGCCAGTTCGGCGCGGTCCACGAACAGGCCGTCCGCGACCTCCTCGGGATTGGGGCGGGGAGCGGCCGGGGTTTTTCCGGCGGTGTACAGGGTCACGAACTCAAAGCCGGTCATGGGCGAGGCCGGGGCGTTTCCAATGACGCGCAGGGTGTCCACGGCGATCCCCAGTTCCTCGTCGAGTTCCCGGATGGCGGCTTCCAGGCGGGACTCCCCGGCCTGGACGTGCCCCGAGGCCGAGACGTCGTAACGGCCGGGATAGACGGATTTCGAGGCGGCGCGTTTTTGCAGGAAGACCTTGCCTGAGGGATTATAGACCAGAACCAGCACGGAGCGATGGAAAAGCGATTGGCGGTGGACCTCGGAAAGGGGCATGATCCCGAGCGGGCGGTCTCGGGAATCCACATATTCCACGAGTTCGGAAAGGGTGATCTTGCGGTGGGGTCGTTTCATGGTGCCGGGCTGCCGGATCGTGTCCGGGCAACATGCCATGTTTGGGCCGAAAGGCAAATGGGGTGCTCCGCCCCGGCCCGGAGGGAATCGTGGTGGCATGTTCACATGCTTCCGACGCGTCGTGTCCCGGACGGCGCGTCTTCGTGAGCGGATATGTCCGATACGGCTGTGGCGGGGGAGATGGCCCCGGTGCGTCTTGGTCCGGAGGATGCCGGACGACTGGCGGCCTTTGAAAAGGAGTGCTTTCCCCATCCGTGGACCGAGGAGCAGTTCCGGTCCTGCCTGGGAGGCGATCATTTCCTCTGTTACGGCATCGAACTGGACGGGAGGCTGGTCGCCTATGTGACCGTTTCCCGGGCAGCCGGAGAGATGGAGGTCCTTAATCTGGCCGTGCGCCCCGAAGTGCGACGGCGGGGGTTCGGCGGCCGTCTCTTGGAGCATGTCTTGCAACTTGCCCGTGAAACGGGCATGACTGACGCGTATCTGGAGGTCCGCGCCTCCAATGCCCCGGCCTTGGCTTTGTACGCCCGTTTCGGATTCGTCCGTCGCGGACGGCGCAAGGCCTATTACCCGGACAACAAGGAGGATGCCCTGCTTCTGTGGCGGGCATGTGGCGATAAGACGGCCGAAACCGGTGAACGAACAGGCAAGGAGCACCCATGAGCATGAAGTTTCTCGACCAGACGGACATTTCCGGAAAACGGATCCTGCTTCGTGTGGACTACAACGTTCCCCTGGACGGCGGGCGCATCACCGACGATCTGCGCATCCGGGCCAGCCTGCCCACTGTGGAATACTGCCTGTCCAAAGGCGCTTCCCTGGTCATGTGCTCTCATCTGGGCAAGGCCAAGGGTGTGCCCGACCCCAAATATTCCCTGGCCCCGGCGGCCAAACGCCTCTCCGAACTCATCGGTCGTCCCGTGGCCATGGCCCCGGACTGCCTGGGCCCCGAGGTGGAGAAGATGGTGTCGGCCCTGAAGCCCGGGGACGTGCTCATGCTCGAAAATCTGCGTTTCCACCCCGGCGAGGAGAAAAACGACCCGGAATTCGCCAAGGCCATCGCGGCCTACGGGGATATCTTCGTCAACGACGCCTTCGGCACGGCGCACCGGCCCCATGCCTCCATGGTCGGTTTCGTGACCTATTCCAAGGCCAGTTGCGCGGGGTTCCTGCTTAAAAAGGAATGGGAATACCTGGGCCAGACCATGGAGAATCCGGCAAGGCCTTTCGTGGCCGTGTCCGGCGGGGCCAAGGTGTCCTCCAAGCTCGGGGTGCTCAAAAACCTTCTGGCCAAGGTGGACCGCATGGTCATCGGCGGGGCCATGGCCAACACCTTTGTCGCCGCCCTGGGCTTCGGGGTGGGCGCCTCCCTGGTCGAGCCGGACCTGTACGAGGAGGCCCGCAGCATCCTGGCCCTGGCCAAGGAGCGCAAGGTGAGCATCTATCTGCCCGTGGACTTCACCGTGTCCCTGGATGCGGGCAAGCCCATCGTCGAGATGAAGCCCGCCGGCGTGTATCCCTATCAGGATATCCCGGCCGAGGCCGTGATCCTGGACATCGGGCCGGCCACCCTGCGGCTTTTCGCCCAGGTGTTGGCCCCGGCCAGGACCGTGGTCTGGAACGGGCCCATGGGGGCCTTCGAAAATCCGGACTTCGCCGAGGGCTCTCTGGGCATGGCCCGGGCCTTGGCCGATCTGGACGCCGTGACCGTGGTCGGCGGCGGGGATACGGACGTGGTGGTGCACAAGGCCGGTCTTGCGGACAAGATGACGTTTATTTCCACCGGGGGCGGGGCCTCCATGGAATTTCTCGAAGGCAAGGAACTGCCGGCCTTCAAAGCCCTCAAGGAGTGCTAGACCGTGAAAAAGCTCATGGCCGCCAACTGGAAGATGTACAAGACCCGCGACGACGCCGGGCAGACCGCCCGGGGCCTGGTGGGGCTTGCTGCCGGCAGGATTCCTGCCGACCGCGAGATCCTGGTCATCCCGCCCTTTACCGCGCTTTCCGACGTGGCCCGGGAGCTTTCCGGAATACCCGGCTTCTTCCTGGGCGCGCAGAACTTCTACCCGTCCGCACAGGGGGCCTTTACCGGCGAGATCGCCCCGGACATGCTCCTGGACCTCGGCTGCGCCTATGCCCTGGCCGGGCATTCTGAACGTCGCCACATCCTTTCCGAGTCCGACGGGTTCGTGGGCCAGAAGGTGGCCTTCGGCCTGGCTGCCGGATTGCGGATGATCCTGTGCGTGGGAGAGAAGATCGAGGAGCGCAAGGCCGGCAAGGTCACGGAGGTCGTCAGGCGGCAGCTTGACGCCGGGCTGTCCGGGGTGGCGGCGGATGTGGCGTCCGAGACCCTGGTGGTGGCCTACGAACCGGTGTGGGCCATCGGCACGGGTTTGACGGCCGGTCCGGCGGACATCGCCGAGGCCCACGGCTTCGTCCGGGAATTGCTGCGGCAGCGTTACGGCGACAAAGGCAATGAAATCCGTATCTTGTACGGAGGAAGCATCAAACCCGAGAACAGCGGGGAAATAATCGTCATTGACAACGTGGACGGAGTGCTGGTAGGTGGCGCAAGCCTTCGGGCGGAGAGTTTCGCGGCCATCGCCCTGGCCTAACCCCGGGAAGATAATCCGGCGAAAAAACGGGACAATTTAGTTTGACAACGCTCATCGTCACCATTCATATTCTGGTCTGCATCGGCGTCATCATTCTGGTGCTCCTCCAGTCCGGCAAGGAGGGCATGGGGGTGATCTTCGGCGGCGGCAGCCAGTCCGTTTTCGGCAGTTCCGGCGCCGGCGGTCTTCTGGTCAAGCTGACCGCCATTTTCGGGGCGATCTTTCTCGTGACCTCCCTGGCCTACAACGTCCTGTCCGGCGCGGACCGGCGCGGTTCCTCGTCGGTGATGACCGGGGTGCAGATGGAGGAACCGGCGGTTCCGCCCGCGGCCGCCCCCGGCGGCGACGCGGCCAAGGCCGGGGACAAGGACAAGGGTGCGGTGAAGTTCGAGGAGACCGCGCCGCCCGCGGCCGCTCCGGCCCCCTCGGCCGGGACCGGCGATTCCGCCGGGAAGCCCGCGGCCGAACCGGGCAAGGAGAAGCCGGCCGGGCAGTAGTTTTCTTCATGCCGAAGTGGTGGAACTGGTAGACACGCCATCTTGAGGGGGTGGTGAGCTATGCTCGTGGGGGTTCGAGTCCCCCCTTCGGCACCAAACGAGCATCCGGGGAGGTCCAAAGAGGCCCATAAACCCCCGGAAAACATAGGAAGACGGGCTAAAGGTAGTCCGGCTTCATCCGGTAGAGTACGTTGACATCCACGATTTTTAGGGACACATTTAGGGACATCGAAACGGTGTCCCTTTTTTTGTAGGGATATGTAGGTGAACCAACCGGAATCTAAGCAATTTAGGTGCCGGGACCCAAAAGGACTCGAACCGCCATGCCGCGAAAAGTCCTCCCCCTCACAGACGCCGCAATCCGCAACGCCAAACCCCACGACAAGGTTTTTACCCTGTCAGACGGCGACGGCCTGTATCTCGCAATCCTCCCTTCCGGCGGCAAGTCCTGGCGCTTCAAGTACCGGCACGCCGGGCAGGAGAAGCGGCTTGTCTTCGGCCTATGGCCCGACGTGAGCTTGAAGCAGGCCCGGGAGATGCGCGACGACGCCCGCGCCCTGGTGGCGAAAGGCGTTGACCCCCGCCAGAAGCAGAAGACCGAGGAAGCCGAGGCCGAGGCCCAGGCCGTCCTTGCCGCGAACACCTTTGAGGCCATCGCCAGAGAGTGGCACGGCCAGCAAGTGCGGACATGGAGCGAGGACCACGCGGGCAAGGTCATGCTGCGCCTGGAGAAGCATCTTTTCCCGGTCATTGGCGCGGTCCCGGTCACGGAACTTCGCGCCCCGGCCATCCTGCCCGTGCTGCGGGAGATAGAGGCCAGGGGTAACAATGAGACGGCAAAGCGCCTGCGCCAATACTGTGAGGCCGTCTTTGCCTTCGCCATCGCCACGGGCCGGGCTGAACGAAACGTCGGCGCGGACCTTCGCGGTGCCCTGGTCCCGTCCAAGGTCAAAAACCGTCCGGCCATCACGGACCCCAAGCGTTTCGGGGCGCTTCTGCGGACCATTGACTCCTACATGGGAAGCCCTGTGACCCTGGCGGGCCTGCGGCTTCTGCCCCTGGTGTTCACGCGCCCGGGGGAACTGCGGCAAGCCGAGTGGACGGAGATCGACCTTGACGCGCCGGATGGGCCGACGTGGAGCGTCCCGGCAGAGAAGATGAAGATGCGCCGGGATCATGTCGTGCCCCTGTCCAGGCAGGCCGTGGAGATCATCGCGGACCTGCATCCCCTGACCGGAGCGCGGCGGTTTCTGTTTCCCTGCAACCGGACGAACGGGCGGGCCATGTCGAACATGACGTTAAACGCGGCTTTGCGCCGTCTGGACATCGCCCAGGATGAGCATTGCGCCCATGGCTTTCGGTCATCGGCCAGCACGATGCTTCACGAAATGGGATTTCCAAGCCATATCATTGAGGCGCAACTTGCCCATGCCGAGCGCAACGCGGTCAAGGCCGCATACTGCCGGGCGGAGTATCTTCCCGAGCGCCGCCGCATGATGCAACGGTGGGCGGACTTCTGCGATGCCTTGAAGGCTGGCGGGAAGGTGACGCCGTTGCGCCGGGAAGCGTCATGAAGACCATTGCTCTAGATCGGGCTGATTCTTATGTCAGGTTCCGCTGGTGGTACTTGTCCAGAAACCCGGGAGTCGCGCCCCTTCTTTGCCGGGCACAAGACGACCTGCGGGCCGCCTGGGAGAAATACCGAGCGGACCCCACGACGGAATTGCCGGAAGGGGTGACCGCTTCCCTCCGCCGCGATGTGGGCGTTGACGACGACGGACGGCCCTGTACTGGCGATGAACTCTTTGTGACCCTACGACGGGAGGTTATTCCGTTTAGCATGTGGATCAAGATTGGCGAGGACGGTCAGATTGAGTCCGGGCCTGTGGTGGGCGGCCTATGGTACCAGGGGGTGCCATTCGACGTTCGGGACTTCGCAGTCGGGAGTTCCCCGGCCCGTTTCGCCATCGTGGACAACTCCGGTTTGTCAGACTCAATCAAGGTTGAGGGGTATCCCGAAGGCCCCGAGCGGGAAATAGCCGTCAAAATCAAGCTGGCCCGTCCCCTCAACGAAATCGTGATCGACCTCAAGCATCTCCGGGCGCTGTTCCTGCAAACCAAAGACGGCCCGGCGAGAGAGGAAGTGATTGCCGCCGCTCTGCCCCCGGACGCCCGTTTCCGCGTGAAGGACGCCCAGCGTGCCGCCGGGCTATGGCTCTTCGACCAGACCCAGGCGGGCTTGTCCCAAGCTGAGGCCCTGCGAGAATTTTTTCGGGCGGGCCTTGATCACCTCTTGTTTCAAAACATACCCGACGAGCGGTCCTTGCGCCGTTACCTCGAAAATGCCCGGCGTTGTGTTTCTGTCGGGGAAGTCCTCCCCATATAAAAGCCCTTAAATCCCGCCAAGTTATTTTGACACTATCAAAAAAAAGATAGTGTCGGGCTTTTGTCGAACGAACGTGATGTGTAATGGCCGTTGCCGCCCACGAGCGGCCAACGCTGCCCACGGGCGGCTAGCTCCTGATAAGGAGGACGGCTTATGTCAGACATCCTTTCCCCCCAATTCCTGCGCCTGAAACAGATCATCGGTGACGCTTCGCGCGGCCTGCCGCCGGTCATTCCTGTTTGCCGCTCGACGTGGTGGCAGGGCGTGAAGGAGGGGCGCTACCCCGCGCCGATCAAGCTTGGTTTGCGTTGCACGGCCTGGAAGGCTTCGGACATCCGCGCCCTGGCGGAAAGGCTTTCCAACGGCGAGGGGGTGGCCCATGAATAGCCCCCAAAACGCGCAAAACCCGGCTGGCGGGCCGGGCTTCGCGGGAAAATCGAGTAGTGGCAGGGACAATCCCCTTATGCCCCAGGTGCCGGGCCGGGTCAAGTGCAACCACGACCTGACCGGCCAGCTTGACGCGGCCCTGCGGGTTGCCGCCAGGGGGTGGCGGGTGTTTCCCTGCGGGCGCGACAAAAAACCCCTGACCCCCAACGGATTCAAGGCCGCCACCACGGACCCGGAGCAAATCAGGGCGTGGTGGTCCCGGTGGCCCGACGCATCCATAGGGTGCCCGACCGGCCCGGAGATGGGCAAGGCAGGGGCGTGGGTCTTGGACGTGGACCTGCCCGACGGCCCGGCGACACTGTCCGCCCTTGAGTCCGAGCATGGGGCGCTTCCGGCCACGGTGGAGCAACGGACGGGGGGCGGTGGGCGGCAACTGTTCTTCCGGTGGCCCGAGGGCCGCGACGTTCCGAGCCGCGTCGGGAAAATCGGGAAGAACCTCGATATCCGGGGGCGAGGCGGTTACGTAATCCTGCCACCTTCCGGGCATCCGAGCGGCGGGCGGTATGCCTGGACCAGCAACGGCGTGCCATTGGCCGAGGCCCCGGAATGGTTGCTCGACCTTGTGGCCCCGTTGCCCAAGCCCGGAGCCCCCAGGCCGGAACCCATGAAGATGCCCGCGAGGGGGTGCGGTTATGGCCGGGCCGCTTTGGAACGTGAGGCCGCCAGGGTGGCTGTGGCCGCCCAGGGGACGCGCAACGCCACCTTGAACGAAGCGGCTTTTGCCATTGGCCAGCTTGTGGCGGGGGGCGAGGTGGACCGGGGCGAAGCCGAGTCCATGCTACTGGCCGCCGCGCAATCCTGCGGACTGCCCGAGGGCGAGGCCCGGAAGACAATTCAATCCGGCATGGCCGCCGGGATGCAGGAACCGCGATCCGCCCCGGAAAAGCCGCGCAAGGCCGAGGGGACCGGCGGGGAAGGCCGCGCATCGCTTTTCGTGGAACGGAAAGACGGCGTTTATTTCCTGGTCGAAGACAAGGACGGCGACATAACCCCGGAATGGGTTTGCTCGCCGCTTAGGGTGTTGGCCCTTACCCGCAACGCGGACAACGTGGATTGGGGAAGGCTCATAGAGGTTGTGGACCCTGACGGCGTGGTGAAAACATGGGCCATGCCCATGGCGATGACCGCCGGAAGCGGCGAGGAATACCGGGCCGTCCTGAATGGCTTGGGCCTGACCATCGCGCCGGGCCACAAAGGACGCGACCGCCTGGACCTGTTCCTGAAAACATTCTGGCCCGAGGCGCGGGCGCGTTGCGTTTCCCGCGTCGGCTGGCACGGGCCATGTTTCGTCCTGTCTGACGCGGTGTTCGGGCCGACACAGGGCGAGCGGCTTCTCTTGCAGCGGGAAGCCCTGGAAAATCCCTTCCGGACCCTTGGAACCCTCGAAGATTGGCAACGCGAGGTGGGCGCATATTGCGTCGGCAACTCGCGGCTGGTCCTGGCCGTTTCCGCTGCCCTGGCCGCGACGTTGCTTGCCCTGGCCGGGGCTGAAAGCGGCGGGCTTCATTTCGTCGGAGGGTCATCCCAGGGGAAAACAACGCTTCTGCATGTGGCCGGGAGTGTCTGCGGCGGGGGCGGGCTGAATGGTTTCATCCGCCAGTGGCGGGCCACAAGCAACGGGCTTGAGGCCGTGGCCGCCGCGCATTGCGATAGCCTGTTATGCCTGGACGAGCTGGCCCAGGTAGCCGCCCGCGAGGCCGGGGAGGTGGCCTACATGCTCGCCAACGGAACGGGGAAGACCCGTGCAAACAAATCCGGCGGCGGGCGCAAGGCCGCTGAGTGGCGCGTGCTGTTCCTGTCCACGGGGGAGCTAACCCTTGCCGACAAGGTGGGCGAGGACGGCAAGGGGCGGACCACGGCGGGGCAGGCCGTGCGCGTTGTTGATATTCCCGCTGACGCGGGGGCGGGGTTTGGCCTGTTCGAGCGCCTTCACGGGTTCGAGGATGGAGGACAATTCTCGCGCCACCTGAAAGATGCGTCCGGGCGCTTTTACGGAACCCCGCTGCGGGCGTTTCTGGAATACGTCGCCAACCATACCGAGGACGTGCGGCGGGGCGTCACCCTCGCCATGCGGGGTTTCAGTGCCCGGCATTGTCCGCCTGCGGCAGACGGCCAGGTGCGGCGGGTACTTGAGCGGTTCGCCCTGGCTGCGGCTGCGGGAGAACTTGGCGCTGGAATCCGGGTCTTGCCCTGGCCGAAAGGCGAAGCGGCGGGGGCGGCCCTGGCCTGCTTCAATGCGTGGCTTGTGGAACGCGGCGGGGCGGGCGCTGCCGAGGCCCAAGCGGCGATAGCCCGGGTTCGGGCCTTCATCGAGGCGCACGGTTCAAGCCGCTTCGAGGACTTTGACGGCGGGGAGAACCAGAAGATCATCAACCGCGTGGGCTTCCGGCAACGTGCCGAGGGGCAGACGCGCTATTGCATTTTTCCCGAAGCGTTCAAGCGGGAGGTCATCCCCGGCATGAACCCCAAGACCGTTTGCGCCGCCCTGGCCGAAGCGGGGTTCCTGTCTCACGAGAAGAGGCGGCACACACAAAGTGTCCGCACAACGGATGGGAAACGAAAGTTTTATGTTGTAAGTTCGGCTATTTTAAGTGGGGACACCGGGGACACCGGGGACACCGGGGACAACGCGGAAAACATTGAGAAAAATCTGTCCCCACTTGGGGAGGGCGTACCGGGGACACCGGGGACAAAATTCGCACAGGAGAAAAACTTGTCCCCACTGTCCCCACTCCACATGAATGAAGAGGGGACAGAAAAAGTTAATAATAACGGGGCTGTCCCCACTGTCCCCACTGTCCCCACTGAAAACGAGGTTGTTTTGCAAAAGCCTTGGAACGACGATGGGGAGGTGGAGCTATGAGCGCGGTGCAAATGGTCCGCGCCCTTGGCGGGGACACCGGGGACACCGGGGACAACGCGGAAAACATTGAGAAAAATCTGTCCCCACTTGGGGAGGGCGTACCGGGGACACCGGGGACAAAATTCGCACAGGAGAAAAACTTGTCCCCACTGTCC
>JBMONM010000122.1:0-11371 GCA_049324675.1 Thermodesulfobacteriota bacterium | reverse complement strand
GGTAGCCGCAGGCAAAGGCCTCGGCGGTCATTTCTTTTTTCCCGGCCGGCCGCACCCGGGGAATCAGGTATATCCCGTCCGCGCAGGCCACGCGCAGCCCCCCCTCGGCCACGCCCAGCACCGTGCCCGGAGCGGCGTCGACAGACGTCGTGCCCGGCTCGGCCTCGGGCCGCCCGGGGGCCGCGATGATGCGCACCGGCGGCCGGTCCGGATGGACGCGGACATGGAAAAAGGCCCCGGGTTTCGGGGAAAAGGCCCGTATCCGGTTGTGCACGGCCATGACCGGCCGGTCGAAACGGATCTCGGCCTCGGCCTTGTCGATCTTGGGCGCAGAGGTGGCCCGGGCCTCGTCCTGGGGAATTTCCCGGAGGGGACCGGCGGCCATTTTGCCGAGGGTCTCCGCCAGAAGTTTGCCCCCGAGAACGGCCATCTGGTCCAGGATCGATCCGGCGTCGTCGTCGAAACCGATGGCCAGGGCCCGCTGGGACAGGATCGGCCCGGCGTCCAGGGCCTTCACCATGCGCATGATGGTCACCCCGGTCACCGCGTCGCCGCCCAGGATGGCCCGTTGCACCGGGGCGGCCCCCCGATGCCTGGGCAGAAGCGAGGCGTGCACGTTTATGGGCATGATTTGCGGCACATCCAGCACCGCCTGGGGCAAAAGCATACCGTAGGCCGCCACCAGGAGCACGTCCGGCTCATACGCGGCCAGACGGGCCACCTCGTCCGGGGACCTGAAATCCGCCGGTTGCAGGACCTCAAGGCCCCGCTCAAGGGCCAGCACCTTCACCGGCCCGGGGCGGCACGCCTGTCCCCGGCCGCACGGCCGGTCCGGCTGGGTGTAGACCGCGACGACCTCGCAGACCCCCGCATCCAGGACCTCGCGCAACACGGCCGCCGCGAACTCCGGCGTACCCATGAACACGGCCTTTAGTCGTCCTGCGCCTTCCTGATCCATCTCTTCAGCCTTTTGTCATACATGGAGCGCTTCAGACGACTGATGCGGTCAATGAACAGGATGCCGTCCAGATGGTCGAGCTCGTGCTGCAGGCACACCGCCAAAAGCCCCTCGGCGTCAAGGCTCACGTCCTTGCCCGACAGGTCCACGCCCCTGACCTGCACCTTCTCGGAGCGGACAACGTTGGCCCGGAAGTCCCGCACGCTCAGGCAGCCTTCCTCGGTCTCCGTCTCCCCCTCGGCCGCGACAATCACGGGGTTGATCAGGGTCACCAGTTCCTCACGCTTGTCCGGCCCGGAAAGATCCACGGTCACCAGCCGCACCAGTTCGCCCACCTGGTTGGCCGCGAGGCCGATGCCCTGGTTGGCGTACATGGTCTCGGCCATGCCGTCCGCCAAGGCCACGACGTCGGCCGTGATGTCGGTGATCGGCGCGGCCTTTTGGGCCAGCACGGACTCCGGATAGGTTACGACTTTTCGCGTCATCGTCCTTATCTCCACGGGGCGGCGCCCCCCGATCTTACTCTTCCTTCTTGCGGGTTTTGATGCCCAGTTCCCGCAGTTGGGCCGGGGCCACGGTATTGGGGGCGTCGGTGAGCAGGCAGGCCGCTTTCTGGGTCTTGGGGAAGGCGATGACGTCCCGAATGGATTTAACCCCGCACAGGAGCATAATAATGCGGTCCAGGCCGAAGGCAATGCCGCCGTGGGGCGGGGTGCCGTAGTCCAGGGCGCGCAGGAAGAAGCCGAACTTCTCGGCGGTCTCGTTTTCGTCCAGTCCCAGGGCGGCGAACATGCGGCGCTGGGCCTCGGGTGTGTGGATGCGGATGGAGCCGCCGCCGATCTCGTAGCCGTTTAAGACCAGGTCATAGGCCCGGGCCAGGGCCTTTTCCGGGGAGTGGGCCAGAAGGTCCAGGTGTCCGGGCGCGGCCGAGGTGAAGGGGTGGTGCCGGGCCACGTGGCGTTTGGCCTCGGGGTCGTATTCGAAGAGCGGGAAGTCGGTGATCCACACCGGCGCGAAGGTGTCCTCGGGGATGAGGCCGAGGCGCTCGCCGAGTTTTACGCGCAGATATCCCAGGGCGGTGTTGACCATGTCCGCCGGTCCGGCCTGGAAAAAGACGATGTCGCCCTCTTCGAGGGAAAGTTCCCGGGCCAGGCCGTCGCGTTCGGCGTCGGAGAGGAACTTGGCGAAAGGCGACTGCCATTCGCCGGGCTTGATCTTGATCCAGGCCAGTCCCTGGGCGCCGTAGATTTTGACGTATTCCGTGAGGTCGTCGATCTCCTTGCGGGTCAGTTCGCCGCCTCCGGGCACGCGCAGGCCCTTGACCAGTTCGGCCTTGGCGAAGACCCGGAAGCCCGAGTCGCGCACCACGTGGGTCACGTCCGTAAGCTTCAGGTCGAAGCGGATGTCGGGCTTGTCCAGGCCGTAGTCGGCGATGGCTTGCCCGTAGGTCATGCGCGGAAAGGGGGAGGGCAGTTCGACCCCGGCGGCGTCGCGGAAGATGCCCATGACCATGCCCTCGGCCATGTCCATGACCTGGGCCTCGTCCACGAAGGACATCTCGATGTCGATCTGGGTGAATTCCGGCTGGCGGTCGGCACGCAGGTCCTCGTCGCGGAAGCAGCGCACGATCTGGTAGTAGCGGTCGAACCCGGACATCATGAGCATCTGCTTGAAAAGCTGGGGCGACTGGGGCAGAGCGTAGAAGCTGCCCTGGTTGACCCGGCTGGGGACCAGGAAGTCGCGGGCGCCCTCGGGGGTGCTCTTGGTCAGGATGGGGGTTTCGACCTCCAGGAAGCCCAGGGCGTCGAGATAGCGGCGCACGCTCATGGCCGCCTTGTGCCGGGCCAGGAAGTTGGCCGCGAGTTTCGGGCGGCGCAGGTCCAGGTAGCGGTATTTCAGACGCAGCGACTCGGCGGCCTCGGTGCGGTCCTCGATGGGGAAGGCCGGGGTGGCGGCGGTATTCAAGAGCTTGAAATCGTGGACCACCACCTCGATTTCGCCCGTGGCCATGTTGGGGTTGACCATGCCCTCGGGCCGGGCGCGCACCAGGCCGGTGACGGCCAGGACGTATTCCACGCGCAGGTCGTGAGCCTTTTCATGGGCCGCCGGGGCGTCGTCCGGGGAGAAGACCACCTGGGTCAGGCCGGCGCGGTCGCGCAGGTCGATGAATATCAGCCCGCCGTGATCGCGGCGGTACTGGGCCCAGCCCATGATCGTCACGGTTTGGCCGATGTCGGCCTTTGTGATCTGGCCGCAGGAGTGGGTGCGCCGCCAGCCGCCGAGTTCGTCGAGCAGGGCGGTTTCGCGCGGGGAGGAATCGCTCATCGGGGGAAGCTCCGTCTGTGTCCGCAATGTCGCGGGGGGTTGTTGTGGTATGTTGTGGAAGCGCGCATGGGGGGAGATGCCGTCAGGAGGCGCGAAGCCGCGCGGTGAGGAAACCGGTCAGGTCATCGCGGGGCACGGCGGTCTGGCCGCCGTCGGCCATGTCCTTGACCTGGACGGTGTTTCCGGCCAGTTCGGCCTCGCCCATGATCAGGCAGAAGCGGGCCCCGAGGCGGCCGGCGTGGCGCAGGGCGCTTTTGGCGCTGGCCGGCCGGTAGGGCGCCTCGCCGCACAGGCCCAGGCGGCGCAGGTCCCGGGCCAGGAGCAGGGCCGGTCCGACGGCCGCCTGGTCCAGCACGGCCACGTCGAAGTCGGGCCTGCGTTCCCGGCCGTCGCCGACCAGAAGGGCCAGGCGCTCCATGCCGCAGGCGAATCCGATGCCGGGCACGTCCGGGCCGCCGAGCTGGGCCACCAGGCCGTCGTAGCGGCCGCCGCCGGCGATCGAGGACTGGGCCCCGATGTCGCCGGAGACGATCTCGAAGGTGGTGCGCACGTAGTAGTCCAGGCCGCGCACCAGCCGGGGGGCGGGCTCATAGGGCATCCCGGCGGCCTCCAGAAGGCCCGTGACCGTGGCGAAATGGGCCGCGCAGTCCGGGCACAGGAAGTCCGTGATCCGCGGGGCGTCCTCGGTCAGCTCGCGGCAGCCCGGGACCTTGCAGTCCAGCACGCGCAGGGGGTTGGTCAGCTTGCGGCGCAGGCAGTCCTCGCACAGCCGCTCCTTGTGCATGCCGCGCAAAAAATCGCGCAGGGCGTCCAGGTACACCGGGCGGCAGACCCGGCAGCCCAGGGAGTTGAGCTGGGTGGTGGTGCCCGTGATGCCCAGTTCGGCCAGGAAATGGTCGAGCATGAGGAGCATCTCGGCGTCCAGGGCCGGGTCCGGGGAGCCCAGGGCCTCCACGTCCACCTGGTGGAACTGGCGCATGCGGCCCTTCTGGGGCCGTTCGTAGCGGAACATGGGGCCGTGGGCGAAAAGCCGGGCCACGCCCTCGGAGGCGTAGAGCTTCTGGTCCACGTAGGCCCGCAAAAGGCCGGCCGTGGCCTCGGGCCGAAGCGTCAGGGAGCGGCCCTTGCGGTCCGGGAAGGTGTACATTTCCTTTTGGACCACGTCGGTCTCCTCGCCGATGGAGCGGGCGAAAAGTTCGGTGCGTTCCAGAAGGGGGATGCGGGCCTCGCGGTAGCCGTAGCGGGAGAACACGTCCGCGGCGGTGCGCTCGATGCGGCTGAAGACGTCGCTTTCCGGCGCGAAGATGTCCGCGAATCCCTTGATCTTCTGAACTTTTTCCATTGGTTCCGACCGGTTCGGAGAGTGTGGGGCGCCGTGGCGCCGAAAAAGAAGAAAAACGTTAGTCGAGAGCGCGGGGATTGTCAAAAGCGGGAAGGCCCGGGCCGGGAGTTCGGCCCCCGGGATCAGCCGATGCCCGGCTTGGCCTTGAGCGCGTGCAGGGGGGTGCGGGCCGGATCGCCGAGAAGATTCACGCGCGCGACGCAGAACGCCCCCACCGGAAGGGCCAGGATCGGCGCGTTGACGTGCCGCCAGGGCGCGGCCTCGCGCCAGGTGGACATGGGCCCGGGCAGCACGCACCGGCAGGTATAGGGCCTGTGGCCCAGGTTCGTCATGGCCAGTTGGCGCATCTCCCACGGAAGGAACCATCTGGCGCGGCCCAGATGGGAGCCTGTGCGCCGTCCGGGAAGGCCCTGGGTGAAAAGCCAGTGCAGGGAGAGCCGGTTCAGATAGCCGATGATCAGGCCCTTGCGGGCCACCCGGGCGGCCTCGCGCAGGGCCAGCCCCGGGTCCGGGCAGAACTCCAGCACCGTGAGCAGGACGGCGAAATCGTATTCGTTGTCGTCAAAGGGCAGATGCTCCGCATCCCCCAGATGCAGGTCGGCCAGCGAGCCCAGGCGCGTCCGGGCGGCCTCCAGCATGGCCGGGGAGGCGTCCAGGCCGGTGACGTCGAAACCGGCCTGATGCAGGGCCTCCAGAAAGATGCCCGTGCCGCAGCCGATTTCCAGAAGCCGCTGGCCGCGCCGGGGCCAGCCCGCGGCCATGCGCTCCAGAAGGCGCATCTCCCGGCCAAGGGCGAAGGCCCCGGCCGGGGTCGCGAACCAGGCGTCGTAGCGACGTGCCGTCTGCGCATCCCACATGATAAAATTCTACCCCGGCCACGGAGGGAAGGGAAGCCCCCCCCCGCGGCCTGACCGCCGGGCTTCCATGCGGAGATTTCCCATGGGCCGCCGGAGGCATTCTGTCTCCATGCGTCGGAGCTACAAGGCCCGGACGTGGTCCGGCCGCAGGGGGACGCGTCCGGCCAGGGCCTTTTTGAGAAGGGCCAGGCCCTGGCCCTTGTCCCGGGGCAGGCGCAGGGACAGGGGCAGGAAGTTGGAGGCGTGGTTGGCCAGAAAAAGCCCTCGGGAAAGGTGGGTGTGGGTGAGCAGGGCCGACAGTTCGGCGAGCATCCCCCGGGCGTCCGGGAGCTGGAAGCGGCCGGCCGCGAAGTCGGCGTGAAGGGGCGTGCCCGGGACGAGCATGAGCGTCAGGGCCGCGGCCTGATGCGGGTCCATCTCGGACAGGGCCTGCCCGGTGCGTTCGGCATGGATGCGGGAACGGGCGGTTCCGGCCAGCCCCAGAAGCACCGTGACCGAGAGGCGCAGGCCGGCCCGGCGGACCTTTTGTCCGGCGGCCACGATGTCGGCCACGGTGTCGGCCTTGTTCATGGCCGTAAGGGTCTCCTGGTCGCCGGTTTCCAGACCCAGGTACAGGGTGTGCAATCCGAGGCCGCGCAGGGCCGCAAGCTCCTCGACGGACTTGGGCCGCAGGCTCCTGGCGTTGGCGTAGGCCGATATCCGGGTCACCAGGGGCAGCCGCTCCCGGATGCGGGTCAAAAGCCGGGTCAGGCGATCCGTGGACAGGACCATGGCGTCGCCGTCGCACAGAAACACCCGGCGGCGTGGGGGGCCGTGTTCCCGGGCGAAGGCCAGGGCCTCGTCCACCCCGGCCTCGGGAACCACCCGGAAGGGCTTGCCCGCGTAGGCCCCGCAAAAGGCGCAGGCGTTGTGCGAGCAGCCCAGGGTGACCTGGAGGAGGATGCTGTCGGCCTCGCTGGGCGGCCGGATCACGGAGCCGATCAGGTGCATGCGCGGGGTCGCCCCGCCGCGCCGCCGGAATTCGGAGGCGCGGCGAAGGCATGAGGGCTATCGCCCGGCGTTGCCCGTGCCGCAGCCCGAACGCACGCTTTGGCAGTAGGCCTCGCATTGGCTCATGTATGCGGGATTGGAGGCGTTGCGCGGATCGCGGCGGCAGTTGGCCAGGCAGGCCTGGTACTGGGCCGCGCAGTATTCCGGGGTTTCGATGTTGCTCTGCATGTCCTGGCCGGTCAGGGCCTCGGGGCGGACCGGGACCACGGGGACCTGGTTCTCGATATCGGGGGCGGCCCCGTCCTGGATGCGCAGGACCGCGCGGCAGGTCAGGTTGCATTGGGCGCAGGACAGGTTGCACAGGACGCTCGGATCGTGGCGGGCCCCGGGCTGCACCATGATGGCGCACACGGGAGCCCCGTCGGGCTTGACGCAGAAGTATTTTGTCTGGGCCGCGGCCCCCGGGGCCGTGGCGGCCGCCAGAAGCGCCAGGGCGAGAAGCGCGAGCAGACTTTTCATGCCGACCTCCTTAAATAGTGGTGGACGAAAAAAGGTGGCTGTATCGCCGGCCTGGAGAAAGCCTACTGCAAACATGGATGCTTGTCATGCCCGGCAGGCCGCCCGGGGAACCCGCCGGTTCCGCGAAGAGGCCGCGCCGTGCGGTTCCCCGGCGGCCCGGGGGAAAGGGTCCCCTTTTGCGGCCTGGTCGCGGACCCAAGGGATTTCCGAGCGGCCCTCGGGGTTTTCAGGCTGAAAAGAGCGTGATAAACCGGCAATTCCCGTTGACTTCCCCGATTTGGCCGTGTTAGGTCATCGCGACTTGTGAAGTCTTGCACGAACTCCGTCGTATGCGACGGCCACGGCCGACAGGACAAACGGGGCACGGAGGACGGACGGTGCTGGACAAGTTTCTCAAGTCGCCGATTTTCAAGGACAAGAAGACCTGGGACGCCATCGGGAACGCCTCGGTCATCGGCCTGCATCTCGTTTCGGGCGTTCTGGTCGGTCTTGTCATCGGATATTGGCTGGATGTGTGGCTGGGCACCAAGCCGTGGCTGCTTTTGCTGTTTCTGGTTTTCGGCATCGCCGCGGGGTTTCGCAATATTTACCTGGAAGCCAAGAAGTTCCAGGAAGAGTCGGACAAGAAGAACCATGACGGGCAAGGCTAGGGCATTGACTCCCTCCCTGGACCGGATGCTGTTCCGGAAGGGATTCGTGAACGAGGACGTCAGGACGCTGGTGCGCAACCAGTTGCTGCTGGCCGCCGGGTCCTCGGTCCTCTGCCTCGCGGTCGCCGGGTTTTCGGCCTGGGCTTGGTCCTTCGTCGCGGGAGCGGTCCTGATCACCGTAAACTTCTGGTTCCTGGCCGAGTTCGGCCGCCGGGTGGCCTCGTCGCCCGACAAGGCCAAGGCCGTGGCGTCCACGCTTTTTCGCTTCTATTTGCGACTCGGATTGACCGGGGCGGCCCTCTACGCGCTTCTCGCGTGGGCCGGGGCCCGTCCCGTCGCGCTTTTGGCCGGGGTTTCGATCGTCGTCGTCAATTTTCTGTGCTGGGGAGCCGTCAGGATCGCGGCCTCCGGAACGCGGGAAGCGCCAAATGCAAAGGAGGCATGAGTTATGGCTGGTGGTGGACTTCCGCATCCCCTGTTGATCGCCGAGGAGGGCGTCCGCGCGACGGGCCTGAACGTTCCCGGCAACGTGGTGGAGGCCTGGGTGGTCATGATCATCATGATCGTGTTCGGCCTTCTGGCGACCCGCAAGCTGACCATGGTCCCCGGGGGAATGCAGAACTTTTTCGAGTTCCTGGTCGGCGGCCTGGAAAGTTTCGTTGTCGCCAACATCGGCGAGAAGGGACGCAAGGTCTTTTCGTTTTTGTGCGGCCTGTTCGTGTTCATCCTCGTCGGCAACCTTCTCGGCTTCGTGCCCGGCTTCGACGCCCCCACAGCCAACATCAACACCAACGCGGCCATGGCCATCACGGTGTTTTTGTTCTATAATTTCTGGGGCCTGAAGATGTGGGGTCCGGGCTACATCAAGCACTTCCTTGGACCGTTCTGGTGGCTCGTGCCGCTCATGCTCCCGGTGGAGCTGATCTCCCATCTGGCCCGGCCGCTTTCGCTCACCCTGCGACTTTTCGGGAACGTGCGCGGCGGCGAGATCATCCTGGTGCTGCTGTTCATCCTGGCTCCGGTGATCTCCACCATCCCCATGTTCTTCATGTTCATCCTGGCCAAGACCATCCAGGCCTTCGTGTTCTTCATGCTGTCCATGATCTACCTCAAGGGATCGCTGGAACACGCGCATTAATTCGGGGGAAATGGTCCTTGAGACCAACAGCACTATTAACCGCATTCCGTTATGGAGGATGCACCATGCGCAAAGCTCTGATGACCGCCTTGAACACCGCGGCCCTGCTCACCGTTGCCAGCGTGGCTTTCGCCGCCGGCGATCCCGCCGTCGTCGCCACCATCTCCTGGGCCACCGCCCTGGCCCAGGCCATCGCCGCCGCCTTCTGCGGTCTCGGCATGGGTCTGGCCATCAAGGCCGCGTGCGAAGGCACCGCCCGCAACCCCGAGGCCAGCGGCAAGATCACCGTGACCCTGATTCTGGGTCTGGCCTTCCTCGAGTCCCTGGCGATTTACGGCCTGGTCATCAACCTGATCCTGCTGTTCGCCAACCCGTACATGGCCTAAGGCTTCCGCAGCATCTTCGGAAAGGAGGCCGGGCGCTCCGGCCTCCTTTTTTAAGATCGCGGCTTGTTAAAAGTTTCACATAAATTCTCTGCTAACTACCCGTGAAAAGTGAGCATATTCCCAGAGCCACGATCAAGCGCCTGGCCATGTACGTCCAGGTCCTGGAATCCTTCAAGAGAGAAGGCGTCCAGGTCGTGTCCTCCGAGCTTCTGGCCAAGACCTGCGATGTCAACCCGTCGCAGATACGGAAGGATCTTGCCTACTTCGGCGAGTTCGGGGTGCGCGGCGTGGGATACCACGTCCAGGATCTGCTCTCGGCCATCAAACGCTCCCTCGGGGTGGACCGCATGTGGAAGTGCGCCCTGGTGGGGGTCGGCAACCTGGGAAACGCGCTTTTGCGGCACCGGGAATTCAAGTACCGGGGGTTCGATATCGTGGCCGCCTTCGACTGCGATCCCTTCAAGATCGGCGAGGAGGTCATGGGCCTGGAGGTGGTCTGCACCCGGCGCCTCAAGGAAACGGCCAAGGACCTGGGCATCGAGATCGGACTGATCACCACTCCCCCGGACCGGGCCCAGCGGGCGGCCAACTTCCTGGTGGAGGCCGGCATCAAGGGCATCATCAACTTCGCCCCGGCGCGCATCTCCGTCCCCGCCGACGTCCACGTGGAATACGTGGACTTCTTCCACCACCTGTACGCCGTCTCCTTCTACATCACGCTGGACCAGCGTCCGCTGGCCCAGGACGCCGACTGATCCGCCGCCTCCGATCCGGGGCCGTCTACCATTGCGCCCCGCTTTGGGGTACCCTTCTCCGGTACGCCGCCACCGCGCGTTCAGGAGGAATCCATGCACCAGCGCGAACTGCACCGCACCCCCAGGCCGGTTATCGGCCTGGTGACCGATTTCGGGTTGTCCGATCCCTATGTGGGGCAGATGAAGGCCGTTCTGGCATCCCTGGCCCCGGAAGCCGTGATCGTGGACATCACCCACGGGGTCCCGCCCCATGACATCCTGCGCGGAGCCTTTTTCCTGGACGTCAGCCTGCCGTGGCTGCCGCCTGGGGCCGTACTCGCCGCCGTGGTCGATCCCGGGGTGGGCTCGGACAGGCGCATGGTCTGCCTGGAAGCCCGCGGGCGCCTGGTCCTGGCCCCGGACAACGGCTTGGTATCCCTGACCATCGGCAGGGAAGGGGTTGCCGGGGCGTGGTCCTTCGCCGCTCCGGAAATGGCCAGCGCCACGTTTCACGGGCGCGACGTGTTCGCGCCCCTGGCCGCCACCCTGGCCGGGGGCGAACACCCGAGGCGGCTGGGGCTGGTGATCGATCCGGCGTCCCTGGTCGTGCTGCCCGGGATCGAGCCCTGTCTCGCGCAGGGCGCGGTCTCGGTCGTGGTCCTGCACACGGACCGCTTCGGCAACGCCATCCTTGGTCTGGAGATCGAACGCTGGAAGGATGTTCTCGATGCCGCGCCGCATCTGGCCGTGCGCTCGCCGGTGCGCAGGACCGTTCGCCGGGTGACGGCCTACGCCGCACTGGCGCCCGGGGAGTTGGGGCTTCTGGCCGGCAGTCAGGGCTATTTCGAATTGGCCATGAACCGCATCAGCGCCGCCGAGACCCTGGGCCTGGCCTCCGGCGACGGGATCATCCTGGGCCTGGACGAGGAGGAATAAGGGCGTGCCGGTTCTGCGGGGTTTCATCGCGGCCATGGGCTTTCTGACCCGGCTCGGTCCGTCCGGGGGGTGCCGCGACGGGGATTTCGCGGCCTCGGTGCCCTGGTTTCCGGTGGTGGGGCTGGTTCTGGGCGCGGTTCTGACCGCCCCCGTCGCCCTGGGGCTCTTCGCGGGCGAGCCGTGGATCGCGGCCTGGTTCGTGGTCGTGGCCGACCTGGCCGCGACCCGGGGACTGCACGCGGACGGGCTGGCCGATGTGGCCGACGCCTGGGGCAGCATGGCCCGGGGGGAACGGTTCTTCGAGATTCTCAAGGACAGCCGGGTGGGGGCCTTCGGGGTCATGGGCCTTTTTGCCGCGTTTTCGGGGAAGCTGGTCCTTTTCGCCGCCCTGTTCGACCGGGGTTGGGTCAGGGCTATGGTTTTCGGCTATGCGGCCGGCCGGGCCTGCGCGGTCTGGCTCATGGGGCTGGGCCGCGACCTTGTCCGGCCGGGACTGGGGTCCCTGTTCGTCCCGGGCGCCGGGTTCGGGAATCGCC
>JBMONM010000121.1:0-11375 GCA_049324675.1 Thermodesulfobacteriota bacterium | reverse complement strand
ATTCGTCCGCCTGTCGGGGGCCTCGCGGGCTGCGGTGGTCCTGCGCCTCCCGGAAGACGAGGCCCCCCGGGTCCGGGCCGCCGCGCCGGACGGCGGGTGGCTGCGGGGCGAGGCGCTTGAGGCGGTGATGCGCCCCTTTGACCAGAGGGAGACGGACCGCACGCCGGCGGTGGCCGCCCTGCCGATCGAGGAGACGGAACAGGGGGCGGCCAGGGGCGCGCTGGTGGCCCGGATCGGACCGGACGCCGAGGCGAAGCGGGCCATGGCCGACGCGGCCCTGGTCCTTGGCCGGGCCGTGGACCTGCACCAGGCCCTGGCCGCCGAGCGGGCGGCCCGCGCCGGTGAACTGGTTTCGCTGCGCGCGAGGGTGTCTTCGGGGTTTGCCGCGATTTTCGGCCCCGGCGGATGCCCCGATCTGGCGGGACTTCGGGCCGATGTGGAGCGGGCCGCCCGGGAGGCCGGGCCGGTGCTTTTGTGGGGCGAGGCGGGCACGGGGAAGGCCGGCCTGGCCCGGCTGATCCACGAGATGTCGCCGCGCGGCGCGAAGCCTTTCGTGACGGCGGATGCGGCCGACGCCGGGTCCGTCTTCGGCACGGCCGGAGACGGTTTTCCCGGGACGGGCGCGGTGGAGGACGCCGCCGGGGGCGGCGTGTATGTGGCGGACCTGGCCGGGCTGGCCGGGAGGGACGGCGCGGACGCCGTGGAACGGCTGGTCCGTCTGGCCGAAGACGGTGGGTTTTCGCGCATCGGATCGGACACGCCGCGCCGGACGAGGGCCCGGCTGGTCCTGGGGTCCGGGCTGCCGCCCCGGGAACTGCTCGCGCGCATACCGGGTCTGGCCCCGCTTGTGCGGGGCGGGCTGTCCCGGGTGATCGGCGTGCCGGCCCTGCGGCAGCGCCCCGGGGACATTCCGATCCTGCTCGAACGCGCCGCGTCCGCCCTGGCCGGGCGGTCGGGGACGCGGCCGGTTTTCTCGCCCCGGGCCGTGAAGGCCCTGGCCGCCTATTGCTGGCCCGGCAACGACGCGGAGGTGGCGAGTCTGGTGGCCGAGGCCCTGTTGTCGCGAACCGGCAACCGCGTCGACCTCGGGGACCTGCCGGCGCGGATTTTTTCCATGGCCCCGGCCGTCGGCGGGGACGCGGTCCGAAGCGTGCGGACGGGCACCCTGTGGGAACTGGAGCGGGACCGGATCGCCACGGTCCTGTCGCGGCACGGCTGGGTCAAGACCAGGGCGGCCAGGGAACTGGGCCTGACGCCGCGCCAGCTCGGCTGGCGCATGAGACGCTACGGGCTGGCGCGCGAGGCGGAGAACTGAGGCCCTCCCCGGCGGGACCGCGCGGTCCCGCCGGGGAGATATCGCAGCGGGCCGCGCTATTTCTTCGACTTTTTCCCGGGCGCGGGCTCCTCGTCCTTTTTCGGCGCCTCCGGAGCGGTCAGGCACGGTCCCTCCCCGACATGGGGGAAGGCGGCCTCGACCTCGGGTTCCGGTTCGGGCAGGGGCTCGGGCTCCACGGAGGAGATTTTGATGTCCGCGGCCTCCTGGACCGGGGCCTCGTCGAGCCAGGACAGTTCGATGACCAGCTTCTGCCGGTTTTTCTTGTGCTCGGCCTCGATCTCGAAGCTGATGGCCTCGCCGGGTTTCAGGGTGCAGAAATCCCCGCCTTTTTGCAGACACACGGTCTTTTCGTTGAAGCTTTTGACCAGATCGGCCAGAAGCGCGCTCGCGCCCGCGAAATCGACCGTGCCTTTGAGGCTTATGCCGTGTTTGCCCATGATCGTTCTCCTGTGCTGGTTTCGGGAAGGTTAGGGTTTCGTTTTCGAAGCGGATTTGCCGAGAACGGGGTTGTCTTTGACCTTGGCCCCGATCTGTTCCGGAGTGGGGACGTCGGGCTCGCCGGGGGCCTTTTCCGCCAGAGCCTTTTCCCCGGGAAGCGCCGGGGGTTCGCCGGGGCTGAGGACGAGATCGGCGGGCTGGGGGCGTTTTTTGCCTTTGGCCTCATGGCGGAGTTCCTCGAATTTTTTCTCGGCTTTTTTGAGGAACTTCTCCAGGCCCTTGTTCACGGCCGTGTCCACGTCCAGGCGTTTGCCGTAATTTTTCGCCTCCTCGCGCAAGGCCTCAAGACGGTCGGCGATGTCTGAATCGACGTTGAAAATCATGCGTTTCACTTCTTTATCATGCTTGAATATGGACATATTTCAAACCTCCTTGCGTACAAAACATGTACACATTTACAACACATTTCGTACCAAGTCAAACGCTTCCAGGACCACCCGTCCCTTCCGCCCCGGCCCCGGCCCCGGCCGGACGCCCGCGCGCGCCGTCCGCCTCTTGACCGCGCCCCCGGGCCGCTCTAACACCGCCTGCCAAGGAGATTCGCCATGGACAAGCTTGGAACCGTCGTGGACATGCTTTTCAAGATCGCCCTGATCGTCGGGCTGGCCGTTTTTTTGAGCGACTACGGGAAGCGAAAGGACATCGGCCGCTACGCCTACGTCTCCACCGGCGATCTGGAATACGTGGTCGACACCACCACCGGGATCATCTACCAGGGGGGGTTTTCCATGAACCACCTGACCGGGGAGGAGCGCACCGCCGCGAAACCCGGAAAATAGCCGTGGCCGCGCCGGATCGGGCGGCGCGCGCGGCCGGAGACGGATGGGGACCGGCCCGGGGAAGGTCTTCCGGGGCCGCCTCCGGGCCTGGCCGAAGGCACCCGCGCCGGGGAAAAGGCGTCAGGGCAGATACGGGGCCAGGGCCGCCCGCAGGCGCTCGGGCGTGAAGGGCTTGGTCAGGTACGACGACACCAGGGCCGCGTCGGCCTCGCAATGGCTGACGGCCCGGGCCTCGGCCGTGACCATGATGAACGGCAGGTCCTTGAGGCGTTGCGTGTCGCGCACCAGGCGCAACAGGTCGATCCCCTTCATCCGGGGCATGTTCCAGTCGGAGAGGACCGCGTCCACGGCCTCGGCCTGGAGAACCTCCCAGGCCTCCTTTCCGTCGCGGGCCTCCACCACGCTCACCCCGGGAAAGGCGGCAAGCATTTTTCGAATGATTCCGCGCATGACTTTGGAATCGTCCACCACCAGAACGCGAAATGTCCTGTCCATATCTCTTTGTAACCGGTAGCGCGTTTTCTGGTCACGATTGCATTTTGTTTGCACCTGCAATGCGGCGGCGGATCATAAGCGGTTGCAGGCAAAATGCAATATTCTTTCTGGTGCCTTCGGCCATTGATTCCTGATTCGAAACAGGTATAACAATAAAACGGCTCCTGTTTCATTCTCGGTCTTGGAGACCGGCGCCGAACAGACCGGCGTGTCCGGAGAAGATATGAAAGATGCCTCGTCGCGTCTTGCCTTCGCGGTTTTCCTGTTTGGTTTGGGGGGGCTGCTTTGCAATTGGCCCCTGCTGTCCGTGAGCGTCAATGCGGGCCTGTGGCCGGCCTTCCGGTATGCGCTTGTCGCGTGGGGGGTGATTCTGGCCGGCCTCGTCCTGCTCTCCCGGATCCAACCGGCCGACCCCCGGCATGATCCGGACCATCCCGGAGAAGAGAAAGGCGGCTGACGCATGTTCGGCGCGACCACCACGGGGCTTGCTCTCTCGGCCTACATCCTGGCCCTTTTTCTTTTGGCCCTGTGGGTGGAAAAGAAAACCCCCAGAGGCCTGCGTCTGGCCCAGAGCCCCCTCTTCTATTCCCTGACGCTCGGCGTCTATTGCACATCCTGGACCTTTTACGGCAACGTGGGGCTGGCCGCCACCCAGGGGCTGGTGTTTCTGCCCGTTTCCATCGGTCCGACCCTGGCCGCCGTGTTCTGGCCCCTCATCCTGCCCCGCATGATCCGCCTCAAAAACACCCTGCACATCACCAGCATCGCCGATTTCCTGGGGGCCAGATACGGCAAGTCCCGGGCCGTGGCCCTGCTGGCCACCATCGTGGCCATGCTCGGCATCGTCCCCTATCTGGCCCTGCAACTCAAATCCGTCATCGCCACCTTCGCCATCGTGGCCGGCGAGGCCTTCGCCTTCACGGAATCCCTCCTGGGACCGGCCGTGGCCCTGGTCATGATCCTGTTCACCATCGTCTTCGGCATGCGCCGTCTCGACCCCACCGAACGGCATCCGGGCATGATGGCCGTGGTGGCCGCCGAATCGGCCGTGAAGCTCGCGGCCCTGGTCGGCGTCGGACTGTTCGTGACCTACGGCCTGGGGGACGGCTTCGCCGGACTTTTCTCCTCGGCGGCCGCCTCGGGGGCCCTGCCGCCGGCCCTGCCCGACGGCGCCCGGGGGTACATGCACTGGACCAATTTCATGATCCTGTCCGCCTCGGCCGTCCTGTTTCTGCCCCGCCAGTTTCACGCCGCGGTCGTGGAAAGCCCGGGCGAGAGGCACGTGCGCACGGCCATGTGGGTTTTCCCCCTGTACCTGTTCGCCATCACCCTGTTCGTTTTGCCCATCGCCCTCCAGGGCATGATCGAGGGCCTGCCCCGGACCGAGGCCGACACCTACGTCCTGCGCCTGCCCATGCTGCACGACCGCCCCTGCCTGACCCTCCTGGTCTTCCTGGGCGGTTTCTCCGCCTCGGCCGGGATGATCATGGTGGCCGCGGTGACCCTGTCCACCATGGCCGTCAACCACCTGCTTCTGCCCCTGGCCGACAGGCTTTCCCCCCTGCGCTTCGTCCGCCGCAGGCTCCTCGGGGCCCGCCGGACGGCCGCGGCGGGCCTCATCGTCCTGGCCGCCTGGTTCGAAAACCGGGTGGGAGAGCCATTCATGCTGGCCGACATGGGCATGATCGCGTTCGCCGCCGTGCTCCAGTTCGCCCCGGCCATGATCCTGGGACTGTTCTGGCGCAGGGCGGGCAAGGCCGGCGCCCTTTTCGGCATCGGCGGCGGATTCGCCGTGTGGCTGCACACCATGCTGCTGCCGGCCCTGATCCGCGCCGGGGCCCTGACCGGGGACATCCTGGACCTCGGCCCCCTGGGGCTGTCCTGGCTTCGGCCCGAGGCCCTTTTCGGCCTCGACGGCCTGGACCGTGTATCCCATGCCGTTTTCTGGTCATTGACCGTCAATGTGGGCCTTTTTTTCATGGGAACCCTCGTCTTCCGGCCCTCTGACGCGGAACGCCGGACCGCCGAGACCTTCACCTCGGACTCCGGCCGGACCGCCGGGCCTCTCGACGCGGGGCTGGCGAAAAGCATTGCGCTCCAGGACAAGGTCCGGGTTTTGACCGAACTGCTGTGCATCTATCTTCCCCCGGACACGGCGGCGGCCATGGTCCGCCGTCACGCGGCCGCCCTCAATCCGGACGACCAGGGATGCATCACGGTGCTGGAACTGGCCGAACTGCGCCGGGGGGTGGAGGCGGATCTGGCCGGGGCCGTGGGCTCGGGAACCGCCGGACAGACCCTGGGCGTGGACAGCGTCTTCTCCCCTGGAGAGCGTACCGAACTCTCCGAGGCCTATGGCCGGGTCCTGGCCGAACTGCGCCTGAGCCCCGCCGAACTCGTGGCCCGCATCGACTTCCACCGGGAGCGCGAACGGTTCATGCGCGACTATTCCCGGCAGCTCGAACTCAGGGTCGAGGAACGCACCCGGGACCTGGCCGCCAAGGCCGAGGAACTGACCCTGGCCAACGCCAGGTTGTGCGAGCTGGACCGCCTGAAGACCGCCTTTCTGTCCTCGGTGTCCCACGAACTGCGCACGCCGCTGACCTCGATTCTGGGATTCGTGCGGCTCTTGACCCGGGATTTCAGGAAGACCTTCATCCCCCTGGCCCAAAAAGATCCTTCGGCCCTGCCCAAGGCCGAACGGGGGTTCCGCAACCTGGGCATCATCACGGTCGAGGCCGAACGCCTGACCCAGCTCATCGACGACGTCCTGGACCTGACCCGCATCGAGGACGGGCGCATGGACTGGCGCGACGCGCCCCTCGATCTCCGGGACCTGGCCCAGGAGGCCGAACTGTCGGTGCGGGGCGATATGGCCCGCAATCCCGACCTCTCCCTCCGTCTGGACATTCCCGGGGACATCCCCCCCATCCTGGCGGATCGGGAGCGGATGCAGCAGGTGCTGACCAACCTGGTGCACAACGCGGTCAAGTTCTCGCAGGCCGGAGAGATCGTCATCCGGGCCGGGGTGGACCCGGACGGCTGGCTGCGGCTTGCGGTGTCGGACAACGGGCCGGGGGTGCCCGAGGAGGATCGGGAGCGGGTTTTCGAGAAGTTCTACCAGCAGAGCCGGTCGGGAGACGCCCGGGCCAAGCCGTCCGGAACCGGGCTCGGCCTGTCCATCTGCCGGGGGGTGGTCATGCGGTACGGCGGCCGCATCCGGGTCGAGCCCCGCCCCGGCGGGGGCAGCGTGTTCGTGGTGGACCTGCCCCCAGCCATGGTCCTGCGGGACGAGCGGGCCTGAGGCCGGGGGCGGACGGCCCGGATCAGGTCCGGGGACGGACCGTGACGGAGAACTTCTTCAGGAACAGGACCGGATTGTAGGACAATTTGGCCTTTCTCAGGCCCTCGTCGCCCAGGTCCTGCTCCCGGTTGACCAGGGCGAACCCCTTCCCGTACCGGGCCAGGAACATCTGGTTGACGGCCTGGTAGACCCCCTTGAACTCCGGGTGGCCCTTCTCGAAATGGATGACCAGCATCTCGTCCGACAGGGCCTCGGCCACGGTGTAGGCCGCCACCTCGCCCTCGACCCGCAGCACCCCGCCGAAAAGCCCGCCGCCGAGCCGGTCCCAGCTCTGCAACACCCGGGTGATGGCCCGGTTCTCGGCCTCCAGGGTCCCCGGGTTCTCGCTGTCGCGCCAGGTGTACCACTGGCGCTGCATGTCCAGGGTGGCCTCCACGCAATCCGGGGTCAGATCGGAAAAATCGTGCCGATAGGTCTTTACGAACTGGTTGAGCAGGTTTTTTTTCTTGTGGAAGCGGTTGCCGCGCAGTTCCACCAGTTCGGGCACGGAATAGACGTAGTCGAAATGATCCCGGACCTCCCGGGCCTCCACCCGGCCGGGCATGGCCGCCATCCACAGCCCGGCCAGTTCCTCGGGGACCCGGGTCAGTTCCATGCCCCCGGCCAGGACCGGGCATTCGGCCCAGTCCGGGGCGTGCCACGGCCCGACCGGGGCCCAGTGCACCACCCTGGGCCGCGTCTGGCGCAGCCACACATGGGTGGCGCCAAACCCCCATTCCAGCCCGTATTCCTCGGCCCAGCCGAAGATGTTGCCGAAACTGTAGTCCGAGGTCTTCACCGGGCATTTCGCCCACCTCTCCAGATACTCCTCCCGCCTCGTCAGGCAGACGGGTTCGAATGACAGCATGGCGGATGATCCTTTGGCTGACGCGGCCACGGCCGCGATGGTTGCGAAACCGCCGGCTAGGCCGCCCCGCCGGCCTGGGGCCGCGCCCGGGACATGCCGAAGCGCCGCCAGTCCTTGAACTGATAGACGTAGGCCATGGCCAGGGCCTGCACGGCCTGGGAGGCCAGCATGGCCATCCACACCCCCTCGGCCCGGCCGAAGACCACATGCCCCAGCCACAGGGCCAGGGGCAGGCGCACCAGCCAGATGCACGGGCCGGTCACGGCCATGTTGTACAATGTGGCCCCGGCCCCGGCCAGGGCCCCGATGAGGATGAGCCCGCAGACCGTGAAGGGCACGGCCAGGATGTTGTAGCGCAGATACGAGGCGGCCTGGAGCCTCACCGCCTCGTCCTGGGTGAGCAGTCCCGCGGCCTGGTCCAGAAACGGCCACAGGGCCGCGCCGCAGGCCACGGCCGCGGCCGTGCCCAGGGCCGCGACCCGGTAGCCGGTGCGCTTGGCCTCCCCGGGCATGCCCGCCCCCAGGTAGTGCCCGACCAGGATGCCGGCCGTGAAGTTGAAGGCCATGGGCGGCAGAAACAGGATGGACTCGATGCGCACCCCGGCGGCCATGCCGGCCAGGGCCTCCACGCTGCCCACGGGCAGGGAGGCGGTGATGCCGTACAGCACCAGGTAGCCGGAATGCCACACGATCTGCATCAGCCCTGAGGGCCAGGCCACCTTAAGCAGGTACGGGAACCCCCGGCGCATCCAGCGCCAGGGCGGGATGGCCGAAAGGGAAATGAACCCTTCGCGCCGCAGCAAGGTCAGGTTGAAGGCCAGTCCCACGCACAACGAGGCGTAGGTGCTTACGGCCAGTCCCTTGTAGCCCATCTCCGGCAGGCCCCACAATCCGAGCCCCAGGCCGAAATCCCCGACGCAGTTGACCACGGCGGCCAACCCCCAGCCGACAAGGGGGGCCATGACCTGTCTTTTGGCCCGGAACACGGCGTTGGTGATGACGAACAGGTAATGCACCGGCAAAAGGAGCAAGAACACGTCCAGGATGTAGCGGAAGGGTTCGCGCATGGCCTCGGGCACGCGCAAGGCCGACACGAAGGCCTCCCGCCCGGCCAGGCCCAGGCCCAGGATGGCCACGGAGACCGCCCCGCCGGCGACCAGGGACAGGCCCACATAGCGTCTGGCCCGGGCCGGCCGGCCGGCCCCCAGGGACTGGCTCACGGCGGCCACGGTCCCGTTGGACACGGCCGTGGCCAGGACCATGAAAAAAAACATGGCCTGGGTGAGCATGCCCATGGAGGCCTGGACCTCGCGGCCCACAAGTCCGGCCACGTAGACGTCGGCCAGGCCGATCAGGAAATACAGGAACATGGTCAGGACCTGGGGCCAGGCCAGACGCCAGATGTAGCCGAAGCCCGAGGCCGGGACCGCGGCGCGTGTGTTCGGGGAGTCGCGCATGGTGTGTGATCCAGGCAAGTGCCCTTACGGAAGCCGGGCCGCCGGGTCAAGGCGGTCTTTTCCGGAACGCCCGCCGGGGCCATTGCCTTTGCCCCGGCCGCCGGATAGGCTTCGCGAAAAAACGGGGGACCCCATGAAACGCCTTGTCGCGGGCCTGTGCCTGCTGGCGGCCCTGGCCGCCTGCGCCCCGCATCCGGCCACCTCCCCGGCCACCTCCCCGGTCGCCGCTCCGGCCGCCCCACAGGCGCCGTCATCCGCCTCCGCCGCCGATGAACGTCCCTGGGAAAAACGCCTGTCCCCGGCCACCCAGTTCCTTTCCTCCTACGAGTCCATGCGCCCGGCCATCCGCTCCTGCCTGACCCATCTGGCCGGCAAGCCCGCGGACGAGACGGCCATGCTCGTGGGCGGCACCGTTTTGACCTGGGGCCAGCTCAAGACCACCCTGGAGCGCCTGGATTCGCTTCTGCCCGGGCTCGACCGCGACCCCGGGCTCCTGGCCGCCCACTTCACCTGGATCGCCGCCGACGAGGACGCCCTTTTGACCGGGTACTACGAACCCTGGATCGAGGCCTCCCTCACCCCCCGGCCCGACTACCCCCACCCCCTCTACAGGAGCCCGGGCAAGGGCAAGAAACCCTCCCGCGCGGCCATCGATTTCGGCGGGGCCCTCAAGGGCAGGGGCTACGAGATCGCCTGGGCCAAAAGCCTGATCGACGTCTTCTTTCTCCAGGTGCAGGGCTCGGGACGGCTGCTTCTGCCCGACGGCTCCACGAGAAACGTGGTCTTCGGCGGATCCAACGGCCACAAGTACGTGGCCGTGGGCCGGGTCCTGGTGGAGCGCGGGGACATCACCGAGGAGGAAAAGAGCATGCAGCGCATCCGCCGCTTTTTCACGGACCACCCGGACAAGGTTCAGGAGGTCCTCTCCAGAAATCCCAGCTACATCTTCTTCAAGCTGGCCGAAAACGGCCCCGTGGGCGGCATGGGCGCGGTGCTCACCCCCTACGTCAGCGCGGCCACGGACCCGGCCAGCCTGCCCTACGGGACCCTTCTGGCCGTGGACGGCCCCCTGCCCGGATTTCCCGAGGGCAGCCCCCCCGGGCGCTTCACCGGCCTGCTTGTGGCCCAGGACACCGGGTGCATGCGGGGATACCACGTGGACCTGTTCTGCGGGGCCGGCGAACGGGCCGTATTCCAGGCCGGCCACATGAAGGGCGCGGCCGCCGTCCGGGTACTGGTGGCCCGGGAGGCCCTGGCCCAACGATAGGGGGCCGGTCGCGCGGCCAAAAAAACGGCCGGGACCCGAGGGTCCCGGCCGGGGCAGCGGCATATCCGGCAGTACATCCGTTAGAACTTGTACTGCAATCCCAGGGCCACACGCCAGGCGTCGGAGGCCTTGTTGACCAGACGCGAACCCCACACGCTCTTCTGGAAGGAGCCGTGGGCATAGCCGGTCTCGAGGATGGCGGCCAGGTTCTCGTAGATCATGTACTTGTGGTCGAAGCTCACGCCGATCACGTACTCCTCGACGGTCAGGTCGCGGCCCATGCTGAACAGGCTGCTGGAGGAGTAGCTCGGGTAGTAGTAGTCCACGCCGTAGTAGGCCGGGGTGACGGTCGCGCCGGTCAGGGCCACGGCGGTGGCGTTGTTGAGAATCTGCGCATAGCTCAGGGTCGTGGCCCGGATGGCCTTGGACGCGTTGGTGCCCTGCACATAGGCCACGGTGATGCGGTGGGTCAGCTTTTCGATGAGGGAGATGTCCTTCAGGGAGACGCCGACACCCCAGGTGCCCACCGGGTTCATGTACATGTTGCTGTCGGCGCCCAGGTCCTGTCCGCCGTCGAACAGGAAGGAGGTGCCGGCGTTCCAGGAGGTCACGGTGTAGGGCATGCGCTCGCTGCCGTTGGTCCAGGAGCCGTCCTCACCGGTGCTCCACCAGCCGAACACGGACGGGGTCAGCACGTCCCAGCCGGTGTATTCGATGGCCGCGTCGATGAACCAGCCGCGACGGGCGCTGGAGCTGCGGTCGTTCATGGCGCCCTGGCCGTAGATCACATCGGCGTAGAACTTGATGGGATCGAGGGCGTCGACCTCTATGGCGCCGCCGGCCCACCAGTAGACGTTCTGGTTGTTTTCCCACAGGCTCTTCTTGTTGATGGCCTGGGCGGCCTGGGCGAAGGACTGGGTGTAGGCGGCCTGCGCGGCGGCCGGAACCAGACCGGCGGCCACGGCGCTGTTGTACACCGACAGGTTGTTGTACATCTCCGAAGCGGCCCAGGTGCCCCACAGGCCGTTGGAACCGGCGCTGGTCAGGTTCGCGGCGACCGTGGTGTCGTAGCTGGCGCTGCGGCCGCCGACGCCGATGGCCGTCCACGGGGTGATGCTGAAGCCGTCCAGGGTGATGGGCAGGGCCAGGAAGAACAGATCCAGCTCATCGCCGACCTGGTCGGTCGAGGTATCCCACTGGCCGTTGTCGTAGAAGCGGCTGTAACCGACCAGAAGACCCAGGGTGTCCGGGATCAGCGGGGCGGTGATCACCAGGGCGGCGGCTTCGGAGTCGAAGACCAGGCCGCCGTCGAAGTAGCCGCTCTGGGGCAGG
>JBMONM010000120.1:0-73612 GCA_049324675.1 Thermodesulfobacteriota bacterium | reverse complement strand
CGGCTGGTGCGCGACGCCTGCGCCCGGCTCGGCAAGGACGCCGAACTTGTCCTGTCCGGGGAGAACACCAGGCTGGACAAGACCCTGATCGAGCGCCTGAACACCCCGGTCCTGCACCTGTTGCGCAACGCCGTGGACCACGGCATCGAGCCGCCGCAGGCCCGTCAGGCCCGGGGCAAACCCGGACGCGGCCGCATCGGCCTGAGCGCCCGCCAGGAGGGCAACGAGGCGGTCATCGAGATCGCGGACGACGGCGCGGGCATCGATGCCGACGCCTTGTGGGACAGGGCCTGCGCCCGCGGCCTGGCCGATCCCGGGCGGCCCATGTCCCGGGAAGAGCGGCTGCGGCTGGCGTTTTTGCCCGGGGTGTCCACGGCCCCGGGCGTGGGCGAGGTGTCCGGGCGCGGGGTGGGCATGGACGCGGCCCGGGAGGGCATCGCCGGCCTGCGCGGGTCCATCGGCATCGACAGCGCCCCGGGACGGGGGACCACCTTCACCATCCGCCTGCCCGTGTCCCTGGCCATCATCGACTGTCTGGAGGTGCGCGCCGGGGACGGGCTGTATTTCTTCCACCTGGACTACGTGGAGGAATGCCTGGAAATGGAGCGCGGCCGGGTCGCGGAGGCCGGAAGGCGGATTCTGGCCCTGCGCGGCGAGCCGCTGCCCGTCTTGTGCCTGACGGAATTTTTCGGGTTCGGGGTCATGGACCCGGCCCGGGACGACCCGGCCCACGCCGTGGTGGTCCGGGCCGGCGGAAAACGCTTCTGCATCGCGGTGGACGAGGTGCTGGGGCAGAAACAGGCCGTGCTCAAGAGCCTGGGGCCGGCCCTGGGACGGATCGCGGGGATTTTGGGCGGCACCGTGACCGAGGACGGACACATGGCCCTGGTCCTGGACGTTCCCGGCCTGGCCCGGGCCGCCCTGTCGTCCCGGACCGGGGACACACGACGCCGGGAGCCCTGATTCCGGCCGCTGGGAGAACGGACATGCTGCGCATTCTCATCGTCGACGACAGCCGCTACCAGCGCCACCTCATCCAGTCCTGCCTGGAAGGCCTGGGATGCTGCCGGGAGGCCGCGGACGGCCTGGACGGCGTGGACCTGTTCAGGGAGGCCCTGGAACAGGGGGAGCCCTTCGACCTGGTGGTCATGGACATCCTCATGCCCCGTCTGGACGGCCACGCGGCCCTGGCCCGCATCCGGGAACTCGACCGGCGGGCGGGCCGGCCCGAGATGACCAAGGCCATCATGCTCTCGAGCCTGGACGATCCGGACAACATGTTCCGGGCCCAGTTCGAGGCCGGGGCCGGGGCCTACCTGACCAAACCCTTCGAGCCGGCCGACATGCTCGAGGCCCTGCGGGCCCTGGATCTGGCCGAAAACCCCCTTCTCGAGGAAACATGAAACATCTCCTGGAATTCCATCCCGGAGTCGACCAGGTCTATCTTCTGGTGGCCCAGGGCGGGCTGTACGACCGCCCCACCCTGGTCCAGACCGTGCTCGGATCCTGCGTTTCGGTGGCCTTTTTTTCCCGCGAATACCTCCTGGGGGGCATCTTCCACGCCCTTTTGCCCACGGCCGCGGCCTACGAAACCGCCCTTGTGCCGCAAAACCCCTTCCGCTACGTGGATTCGGCCGTCGACGCCCTGGCCGCGCGGCTGGCCCGGCGCGGCGTGGCCGCGTCCGAGGTGGAATGCAAGGTGTTCGGCGGGGCGTCGGCCCTGTTCCAGGGAGAGGCCGGGGTCGGGGAACTGAACGTGCGCGCGGCCTTCGAATCCCTGGCCCGGCACCGGTTCCGGGTCGCGGCCAGCCATGTGGGCGGGGAAAAGGGGCGCAAGCTGGTGTTTCTGAGCCACACCGGGGAGGTCTTCGTCAAGCTGCTCGGGTCCCGGGGCACGGCCGAAGGCCGGCGCGCCCCACGTCCCTAAAGATAGCCCAGGGACCGCAGAGCGGCCATGGACCGCTCCTTTTCCGTGGCCCGGCCGGCCCTTTCCGGGGTGTGCTCCAGGTCCTGCTCCCAGGCCGGGAGATCCGAGGCCCGGACCGTGCCCGAGCGGGTCCCCAGGGACCGGTAGCCCAGGCGGTAGAGCTCGCAAAAGGGCAGGCCCAGGAAAAAGGTGGCCTCCCAGATGTCGCGCTCCCGGAAGTGCAGCAGCGGATGCACCCGCAGATGCGGCGGCACGCTCCTCTGGCTGAAGTAGTCCTCGGAAAAACGGGCCTCGTGCTCATCCCAGCGGATGGCCGTCACCAGGGCCGCGATCCCCCGCCTGTCCAGAAATTCCTGCAGGGGCACGGTCTTGCACAGGTGGTTGCCGGCCGGCGATTCCGGATCGAAGGCGAAACCCCGGCCCGAAAAGGACAGCCGGGAAAGCTCCCGGCGGTTTTTTTCCGACAGCCCGGAAACCTCGATCCACTCCCCCACCGTCCGTCCCGGGCCGAGCAGGTCCTCGTTGCGGACAACCTCCAGGGACAGGTCCCACTCCCGGCACAGGCGGGCCAGAAAGGCCGTGATCTCCGGAAAGGGGTCGCCCTCGTCGAGGTGCACGATGACCGGCCGCGCGCGGCCGGCCTTTTGCGAGGCGTCCAGGATCAGGCGCAGAAGCAGGGTGCTGTCCTTGCCCCCGGTCACGGCCACGGCCAGTTCGTCCGGCGCGAACCGGGAAAAGGCCTCGTCGATGACCGACCGGGATTTTTCCATCTTGGTCGGAAGATCCGCGAACAGAATGTCCTGGGTATGTCGTACGTCCATCATGCCACCTCATCGCGCCCTGAAAGACGGGCCGGCGCCGCCCTTGCGACCGGGGCGGGCCGACGCAAGGCCGAGGCGTCGGGCGATTTCCGGCTCAGGCCCCGGTCTCGGGCCGGCCGGGTTTTTCCGCGTCCCTCGGCGGGGACGGGGGCGAAGGCGGGGGCGCGGCGGGCTTGATCTCGATCTCGTCGGGCTGGCTTCCGGCGCTGCGGAAATTGCGGATGGCCTTGCCGAGTCCGGAACCGATCTGGGGAAGCTTTTTGCCCCCGTAAAAAAGCAGCACGATGGCCAAGACGATCAAAAGCTCGGAAACCCCTATGCCGAACATGTCCTGTTCTCCTTGCGGCCAGGCCCGTCGGCCCGGCCGCGAAACGATGCCCGCCCCCGGAACGGACGGCGACGGGACGGCGCGTGTCCGGGGAAGGGCCCATGGTCGTTATGGAAGGCCGTAGACCACGAGGCTCAGGGCGCCCTCGGCGTCCCGGTAGACGTCGCCGATGAGGGTGACCCGCGCGCCCTTGTTTTTGAGGTGAAAGGCCTCCTCCTCTTCCAGGGAGACCTCCTCGGGGGTGATGACCAGATACAGGGCGCCGTCATCGGCGACCAGAAACAGGCCTTCGCCGTATTCCTCCTGGATCACGCCGGACACCTCCGTCCCGGAGGAAACCGGACGGGGCTCGTCCCCGGCTTCCTGGGCCTCCAGGCGGCCGGGAGGCAGGGCGAGAAACAGCATGAAGAAAAAAAAGGGAAACACCGCAGAACCACGGACATGCGACATGGCTTCCTCCGGTCGCCGCCGCAGTGCGGCGGTCCGCTCGGGATTTCGTTTCATATCCGGTGACCGGACAGACCGCCAATCTTTTTTTCAGCTCCATTCGGCTCTCCGGTTTGACAAAATTCCAGGAAGATGAAATCACCTGGAAAAGTGAAATTTCCAGGAGACCCTAAATGGCCAAACCCCTGATCATCACCATAGGCAACAACAAGGGCGGCGTGGGAAAATCGACGACTTGCGTCAATCTTTCCGCAGGGATAGCTGCTCTTGGCTACCAGGTGCTGGTCATCGACGGGGATCCGCAATCCAATACCACGTCCACGCTTTTGCCTGATTTTGGGTTGAGGGAAAATTACAGCCTGGTCAAGGCCCTGGAAGACCCCGAGGGCGCCTTCAGCCCCAATGCCTGCGCCACCCGCTCCGAACACCTGGAGATCGTGCCCAATTCCATCCGGTGCATGGAGTGGGAGGTCCGGTCCTATTCGAGCATCGACAGCGTGCTGGGTTTTTCCCGTCTTTTGCAGAACGACAAGGACATCGCCAAATACGATTTCGTGATCATCGACACCCCGCCGAACATCGGCCCCATGCTGCGCAACGCCCTTCTGATCTCGGACTTCGTCCTGGTTCCCTGCCCCGTGGGGGACCAGTACGCCCTGGACGGCTTTTCCACCTTCGTCCACGTCCTGTCCCAGGCCAAGCAGCAGAACAAGACCCTGCTTCTGCTCGGCGTGGTCCTGACCAAGCTCGACGGCCGGGCCGTGACCCACAAGAAGAACAAGAACCGCATCCGGGCCTTTTTCGACGCCAAGGGCATCCCGGTCTTCGGGACCGAGATCCGGGTCAACATCGACATTGACCGGGCCCACTCCCACCGCAAGACCATTTTCGAGTTCGATGCCGGAAAATCCGGGGCCCAGGACTACCTGTCCCTGGCGAAAGAGGTTGTCGACCGTGTCCAGCAAAAAGCCTAGCTCCGAGCCGGACGACCTGTTCCACAGCATTCCCCCCCAGGAACAGTTCCACGCCTTTCCCGCCCTGGACGCCTTTCCCCGGGAGGCCATCGCCTTTCTGACCGGGAATGCGCCGTCCGGAACCCGCAGGCCCACGGAACCGAACCGCGCGCCCGACATCCCCGGCCCGCGCCCGGCCTCGCCCCCAAGGCCGGACACAAGGCCGGACACAAGGCCAGTCACAAAGCCACTCGCCACACCGGACACCACGCCGGTCGAACGGGCGCACAGCCACATGCGCAACCGGAAGGAAGACCGGTCGGCAGACCAGAAACAAAGCCTATCAACAAACCACACTATAGACCACTCTCAAAACCAGACACAAGACTCCACTCAAGACCACGCTCCAGACCCGACCAAAGACCACGCACCAAGCCGCACACAGGACCGCACACCAGACCCGACGTTTTCCGCCGAGATCGGCTACACCCCCCTGGACCGCCTGAACGCCAACCAGCGCCGGGTGCTCTGCCACCTGCTGCGGGTCAAACCCGAGATCATCAAGATGGCCCACATCGCCAGGGCCGTAAGCCTCGGGGAGAACACCACCCGGACCATCATGCGCCGGCTGGCGGCCCTGGATTTCCTGACCTTCAAGAAGGCCCGCGACGGCAACATCCAGGGCGTGCGCATCGCCTTCAACCATCCCCGCTGCGCCCCCTTCGAGGCGGCGGACGTCTTCGGCCAGACTCAAAACCACACACTGAACCCATCTTTAAGCCACACAGTAGACCCCTCCATAAGCCTCTCATTAAACCATGCACAAAACCAGTCATTCGGCCAGCCAGTCACTCCGCCACACCAAAGACCGGACACCAGGCCGGACCCCCGGACCCCCTCTAGGATAGATAGAAAAGATTCTTTCTATCCGGGCGGGGAGGACCAGGAGTCGGATCCGTGCCTGGACGGCTGGACCGACGACCTCCTGGCCACCATGTGGCCCAAGGTCTTCGAGGCCGGCTTCCGGCTCGAACACCTGCGCCGCGTGCTTGCCGCCAGGGTCAGGATCGGCAAGACCCTGGATCGGGACATGCTCGCCGTCAGCCTGGACCGGGCCGACTGGGAGCTGGAGCGTTTCGGCAGGCTGACGGAACTGGCCAACGGGGAGAAGGTCAAAAATCCCCAGGCCTACCTGTTCACGGCCCTGGCCAGGTGGGGGGCCCTGCGGCCCCATCCGGACTACGTGTCCCGGGAGGAGGTCGAGGCCGAGGCCGCGGCCAGGGAGATCGAGCGCCGCCGCAAGGCCGCGAAACTGGTCGAGGAGGCCCTGTTCGCCTCCTGGCGCGAGGCCCTGGATCCGGCCGAGCTGGAGGACCTGCTGCGCGCCTGTCCCGGCGGCCCGAAGGATGTCTGGCTCAAGAATCACTGGCGCACCCATGTGCGTCCGGCCAAGGACGCCGGGGCGTAGGCCCCGTTCTGTGCGGTTCGAACCCATCATCCCGGCCGCACGGCCGGGCCGAAAGGAGAGGCGATGAATACGAGCAAGGCATTGGCCGCGGCCGCTGTCTGCGCGCTTTGTCTGTGCGGGGCCGGATGCGCCGGCAAGGGCGGGCTTTCCAAGGGCGCGGCGGCCCTGGACGCGAATAGGGACGGCAAGATCAGCCGCGCGGAATTCATCGCCCGCTACAAGCAGACGGGCGCCGCCGAAACCCGCTTCCAACGCCTGGACAAAAGCGGGGACGGATTTCTGGATAAAAACGAGACCGGCACCTATCCCGACGATTATTGGGCCAAGACCGAGAGCAACGTCGAGCCCTAGGCCAGGTGTGCCGCGCACGGCGGCGCGTTTCGCGCCCGGGACCAGGAAAGGGGCGGGGGCGGGCCGCGCCGCGGGGCAAAAACAAGGAGAGGGGCATGCAGTGTCTGCGTCTGGCCCTGTGCCAGGTAAACCCCACCGTGGGGGACATTTCCGGGAACACGGCCCGCATGGCCGCGTTCATCCGCGCCGCGGCCCGGGCCGGGGCCCGGGTGGCGGTCTTTCCGGAGATGGCCGTGTCCGGCTATCCGCCCGAGGACCTGCTTTTGTCCCCGCGCTTTCTGGACGCGGCCCGGGCCGCCTCCCTGAGCCTGGCCCGGGTCGAGCCGGACATGACCGTGATCTTCGGGGCCCCGGCCTGTCCCCACGACGTGGCGAACGCGGCCCTGGTGGCCCACGGCGGCCGCATCGCGGCCGCGTACCACAAGCGGCTTCTGCCCAATTACGGGGTTTTCGACGAACACCGCTATTTCCGGGCCGGCGACCGCAACCTGATCCTTGGCCGGGCCGGGTTCCACATCGGCGTCAGCGTCTGCGAGGACATCTGGTATCCCGACGGTCCGGCGGCCATGGAGGCCGCGGCCGGGGCCACGCTGTTGGTCAACATCTCGGCCTCGCCCTATCATCTGGGCAAGGGGGCGGCCCGGGAACGCATGCTTGCCGTGCGCGCCGCCGACTCCCGGGCCTACGTGGCCTACTGCAACCTGGTCGGCGGCCAGGACGAGCTGGTCTTCGACGGCCGGGCCCTGGTCTTTTCCCCTTCGGGCGAGACCGTGGCCCGGGGGGCGGCGTTTCGCGAGGAGCTGGTCCTGGCCGACCTGGACCCGTCCGAGGTCAGGCGGGCCCGGCTGGCCGATCCCCGGGACCGCCTGGAGGTATCGAGGGCGGTCTTCGAGGACACGGACCGGGTGGATCTGGAGGCCCCGGCCCCGGGAGTCGCGAAAGGGGAGGGGACCCCGGACGACGGGTTGGAAACCCCGGTTTTCCCGGAGTGCCCCGAACCGTCTGCGGCCATGATCCGGACCGCGATCGCCGGGGTCGTGTCCCCGCCGGCCGAGGTCTACGCGGCCTTGGTCCTGGGGCTTGGCGACTATGTGCGCAAGAGCGGCTTTTCCCGGGTCGTGATCGGCCTGTCCGGGGGCATCGATTCCAGCCTGACCGCGGCCCTGGCCGCCGACGCCCTGGGTCCCGGCCAGGTCCTGGGGGTGGCCATGCCCACGCGCTATTCCTCGGCCCACAGCCTGGAGGACGCCCGGGAACTGGCCGCGAACCTGGGGATTTCGTTCCAGGTGGTGTCCGTGGACGGCGTGTTCCAGGCCTTTCTGGACGCCCTGGCCGAACCCTTCGCCGGCCGCAAGCCGGACGTGACCGAGGAGAACCTCCAGTCCCGGGCCCGGGGCACGCTGCTTATGGCCCTGGCCAACAAGTTCATGAGCCTGGTGATCACCACGGGGAACAAGAGCGAGACCGCCGTGGGCTATTCCACCCTGTACGGGGATACGGCCGGGGGGTTCGCGGTGATCAAGGACGTGCCCAAGACCCTGGTCTACGCGCTTTCCGGGTGGCGCAACGCGGCTGCCGCCTCGGAGCTCGCGGGGCTGGGGTTTTCGGGACCGGCCGGGGCCGTGATTCCCGGGCGGGTCCTGACCAAGCCGCCCTCGGCCGAACTGCGGCCCGGCCAGCTCGACGCCGATTCCCTGCCGCCCTACGACGTGTTGGACGCCATTTTGGCCGATCACGTGGAGCGCGGCCTGGGCCTGGAGGACATGGCGGCCCGGGGCCGGGATCCGGAGACGGTGCGCCGGGTGCTTCGGATGGTCGGCCGCAGCGAATACAAGCGGCGCCAGAGTCCCCCCGGGGTCAAGATCACCCCCCGGGCCTTCGGCAAGGACTGGCGGCTGCCCCTGGCCGGACGCGCCGGAGGGCTGTCCTGACCCGGGAGAGGTTTGCCCGGCGCCGCCGGAAAGACCCTGAAGCGACACCGGGGCAACCGCAACAGGACAGGAACCGCAACAGGAACCGCAACAGGAAGAGAACATCACGGCAACACCTGGAGGGGCCGGCTTGCCACCGCCTGGGTTTTATGAAAAAGCAGGGGGCTTCCGCGCGCTCCCCGCTCATTTTGCGCTCCGTGCGCCGTTTTTTGGACAAGGATGGATGATGAAACGTATTTTCGGCGTGGTTTTCGCCTTTCTCGTTTTGCTCTCCGCCACGGGGCTTTCGGCCCAGAACGCCCCCCTGGTCGTGGTGGGCAAGGCCTACTGCGTCCAGAGGGCCGTCGTTCGCGTGGCGGATGTGCTTATCGGCGGGGGCAGTCTGAAGATCACCTCCGTGGACATGCGCATCGGGGACAGGGTCACGGCCGGGACCAGGCTCATCGGCTACGAGGCCCCCCTTGAGCAGGTCATCCAGGAAAAGACGAACCTCTCCGGTCACCGGGTGACCGGAAGCGAGTCCACTTTGCAAAAGGCCCTGGTGGAACTGAAGAAGATCAAGGACGCCAACGCCGAAGCAAAGATGATGCAGGAACACGGCGCGGTCTCGCCGCAGGACGTGCACCTGACCGACGAGCGGGTCAAGCTCAAGGAGATGCACATCGAGCTCTTGCGGGAGAAGATCAAGAACGAAAAGGCCCAGATGGAGCAGAAACGGGAAAACACGGCCACGAAATACGGGGTCGAGGTCGACGGCGGGTCCTTTCCCAAGTATTTTTACGAGGAGGCCGGGATCGACGGCCACATCCTCTCCGTCAGCCCCAGGCTGGTTCCGGGCGCCGAGTTCACCCCGGCCGACAAGGACATCCTGTATGAAATCGGGACGCTGGAAAAGCTTCTGGTGCGGTGCGCCGTACACGAGATCCAGGCCCTGAAGCTCAAGCCCGGGGACCCCGTGGATATCGTTTTCAAGGCCTTTCCGGACCGGACCTTCCACAGCGCGATTTCCGACATCTCCTTCGTGAGCCTCCCGGCCCACCTGCAGCAGCCCTCCTTTTACGAGGTGGTGATCCCCCTGGACAACCCCGACCTGCTCATCAAGGACGGCATGCGCTGCGACGTGACCTTTCGTTCCGTATCCTGATCCATCCGACAAAGGCGGCGTCCCCCGGAACACCCGGAAGAACCAGGCCCCCGCCGAGGGGAACAGATCGTGAGAAAACTGGTCGTTGTCACCGGCGCCGCCGGATTCCTTGGCCGCCATGCCGCGCGGCATCTCGCCGCCTCGGGCTTCCGGGTGGCCGGCATCGGCCATGGCGGCTTCGCGGGCGGGACGTTTCGCGACTGGGGCATGGATATCTGGCGTCCGGCCGACGTCCGGCTGGAGACCCTCGAGGAGCTGTCCGCCGCCTGCGGAGAGGTCGCCGCGATCGTTCATTGCGCGGGCAGCGGCACGGTGGGTTTTTCCCTGGAAAATCCGCGCGGGGATTTCCGGCGCACGGTCGGCACCACCGTCGACGTCCTTGAATTCGCCCGCCGCCGGGCCCCGGCCGTGCGCGTCGTGTACCCGTCCAGCGCGGCGGTCTACGGCGCGGCGGGCGCACAACCCCTGGCCGAGGACGCCCCCCTCGATCCCATCTCCCCTTACGGCCTGCACAAGCGCATGGCCGAGGACGCCTGCCGGTGCTTTGCCGGCCGCTGGGGCGTGCCTGTGGCCGTGGTCCGTTTTTTTTCCCTGTACGGGGAAGGGCTTCGCAAACAGCTTCTGTGGGATGCCTGCCGCAAGGCCCGGGACGGGGCGTTTCGTTTTTTCGGTTCGGGCGAGGAACGCCGGGACTGGCTTCATGTGAACGACGCCGCGCGCCTTCTGCATCTGGCCATGGAGCGGGCCGACCCGGCCTGCCCCGTGGTCAACGGCGGAACGGGAACCGGGGTCAGCGTCCGCGAGGTCCTGGTCCGGCTCGGCGGGCAATGGCGTCCGGCCCTGACGCCGGATTTTTCCGGGGCGACCAAGGCCGGCGATCCCTGCCACCTCGTGGCCGACGCGCGCCGGGCCACGGCCTGGGGTTTCGCGCCGGGCGTGGATATCGACACGGGGCTGGCCGGCTATCTGCGCTGGTTCCGGTCGGAGTTTCCCGAATGATCCGTGTGGCCTGGGTGGTGCCCAACACGCGGGAATGGATCGGCGGACTCCACTATTTCCGCAATCTTCTGGGCGCGCTTTTCACCCTTGAAAACAGGCGCGTCGAACCCGTGATCGTGGGGTCGGCGGCCGCGCTGCCCGCGCCGTTCGACCGCTGCCCGACCATCCCCGCCCCGTGTGGGGCGAGGCCTTTTTTGGACAAGGTCCGGGACAATGTCGGCCGGCGTTTTCTGGATAACGGGGGGCTGTTGGCCCGGGAGCTGCGGCGGCAGAACATAGGGCTGCTTTCGCACGCCGCCTGGCTCGGGAGGCGCTCGCCGGTCCCGGCGCTGTGCTGGATCCCGGACTTTCAGCACCGGCATCTGCCCCTGTGCTTCGACAAGGCGGAATGCCGGGATCGGGACGTCACCCAAAAGGCCGCGGCGCGTCACGCCCAGGCCGTTGTCCTGAGCAGCGAGGCCGCCCGGCGTGATTTCGAGCGCCTGTACCCGAAGGCCCGCTGCCCCGTCCATGTCCTGCGCTTCGTGGCCCACGCCCCGGATCCGGCCGCGCTGCCGCCCGCCGACGAGGTCTTGGCCCGGCACGGCATCGACGAGCCCTTTTTCCATATTCCCAACCAGGTCTGGGCGCACAAGAACCACGCGGTGGTGATCGAGGCCCTCGGGCTTCTCGCCGGGAAGGGACGCCCCCCCCTGGTGGTGAGCACCGGCCGGACGAGCGATTACCGGCGGCCGGAGCATTTCGCCTCCCTCGCGGAGCGGCTGCGCACGGCCGGGCTGGCCGATCGGCTCCGGTTCCTGGGCCTGATCCCCTATGCCGAGGCGGCGGTGCTCATGCGCACCTCGCTGGCCCTCATCAACCCTTCCTTTTTCGAGGGGTGGAGCACCACCGTCGAGGAGGCCAAGAGCCTGGGCAAGCGCATTCTCCTGTCGGACATCGCCGTGCACCGGGAACAGAACCCGGCCCGGGGGATGTTTTTCGATCCCACGGACCCGGCGCGGCTGGCGGCCGTCATGGCCGAGGTTCTGGAAACCCATAATCTTCGGGAAGAACGCGCCGAGGCCGAGCGCGCCGCAGCCGAAACGCCCGGGCGCCTGCGCCGTTTCGCCGAGGCCTACGAAGAGATCGTGCTCGATGTCGTCGACCGGCACGGCCGGGCGCGTTCCGAATGAGGAAAAGCGGCCGCCGGCTGCGCGTTTACGGCGCCTGGGCCGGGCCCACGTAGAGCGTGAACGGATTGGCCGGGTCCCTGTCCCCCTGGGACCGGATGGTCTCCACGTGGCTGCTGCGCGCGGCCAGGTAGCCGAGAAAGGGCTCGGTCGCGCGCCAGTTCGCATCGCTTTCCCCGTTTTTGGACACGAAGACGCAATACGGCCGCCCGGAGTCGATCTCCTGGCGCAGGCGGTCCTCGGGAAAGCGGAAGTGCGGCCAGATGTAGCTCAGGCCGTCCGGGAGCTTGCGGCCGAACAGATAGCCCAGCAGGGACGTTTTCTGGAAGGTGATAAGCGTCTTGCCGGCGCAGTCGTGCCGCGCGTAGGCCGCCGCCAGCCCGCGCAAAAGCTCCGCCCGCTCCGGGGTGTCCCTAAGGCCCTCAAGGCCGGGCAGGCCCGTTTCGACCTTCGGTCCCAGGGGCGAGACGTGGCCGGGGTGGCTGAAGTTCACCGAGGTGAAGACGGCGCAGGCCGCAACCGTCAGAAAGCAGGCGAAGACCAGGGCGGTCCGGGGGCCGGCGCGGTTTTCGTCCCCTTGCCGGGCCAGGCGGTGCAGCAGGAAAAAGGCCGTCAGATACAGGGGGCCGGCGAAGAAGGTCTTGAGCGATACCGGGGCCGCGGTCAAAATCTCCTGATTGAACCAGTACAGCCCGATGATCCCGGCGGCGGCCGCCGCCAGCCGCCAGGCCCGCCCCGTTCCCGAGCCGCCCAGAAGGGCCAGGGTCAGGAAGGCGAATCCGAAGAAAAGCAGCAGCTGGAAGGATAAAAGCTCCGGCGTGCGGCCGATCCAGGCCAGCCCCAGGCCCGCGGCGGCCCGGAAGGCCGGGGCCAGGACGCCGCGCCCGGCTCCGAAACCGGCCTGGGCGGCCATGAACACGGCCAGGGACAGGGTCAGAACGGCCACAAGCCCGCAGGTCAGGCCTCCGGCCGGCCCCGGCTTCCGGCTCGACAGCCGACGCCACAGCTGGCCCGCGCCGAAGACCGCCCCCAGAAGGATCGGCCACTGCACCGTGTATTCCAGCACGGACAGGATCTTTTCCAGGCGAAGCCCGTAGGTGGCCGGAACGGTGAAAAAGGCGCTCAGGCCGATGCTGCCCAGGTACCAGCCGAAAAGCCCGCCGAAGACCACGGCCGCGCCCGCCGCCGGGGCCAGGATCAGCCGCAGGGGCGCGTCCCCGGCCCGGTCCGCGATGGCCGCCGCGACCACGAGCACGGCCGCCGTGGGGCCGGTGGTGGGGTTGATGCAGCAGGCCATCCCCAGGCAGGCCCCGGCCAGAACGCGCAAGAGGAGCGCTTCGCCCGAGGCCCGGTCCTTTTCGCGGCGGTTCCTGGCCGCCGCGTACAGCCCCATGCCGGCCAGGGCGAAGAGCAGGGGTGTGTTTTCGTAGCTTAAAAGCGAGGTCAGGGTGGCCGTAAGGCTGACGGAAAGCCCCAGGGAGACGCAGAAGGCCGCCGGGCGGCGGTCCGTGAGCCCCCAGGCGAAGAGGCCGAGGCAGGCGACGATGAGCAGGTGGTAGATGTCGCGCTGGGCCAGGACGCCGGTCAGCCCGAGTTTCATGAAGAACGCGCCGATCAGGTAGAACGGGGATTGGGGCAGGAGGGAGTCGAAGCCCTGGCCCGTGGCCGCGGCCAGGGAGGCCTGGAGATACCAGCCCTCGTCCGTGAACTCCGTGCCCTTGGCCGGAAGCAGGAACAGGAAGACGAATCCGGCCACGGCCAGGAAAACGGCCCAGCCGGCCAGGTCCAGGACGTCCAGCCGGGCGGGCTGGGCTTCGGCGTCCTGTGCCGTCTGCGCGACGGGCGCTTTTGAAGACATCGTTCCCCCTGTTTCAACAAGGGCTCCTGTGCGCCTTCGCACACGAGCGGCATGAAGGCGCACCATAGAGTGAACATGCCGGGTTGTGAAGCCGCCCCGGACCGCGCTTGCCGGGCCAGGGTTCCTGTGCTAGAGCCCAGGCCCAGGCGAATCCGCCGTAATCACGCGGCATCCCACTAAAACCCATCCCCCGCGCCATGCCCATCTCCCCAAGCGTCCGACTCGGCGACCAAGTCGTGATCTTTCACCCGGAGCTGGTCAATCTTTACGGGTGCGCCGTGGGCGACGAAACCAGGATCGGGGCCTTCGTCGAGATCCAGGCCGGGGCCTCGGTGGGCCGGCGCTGCAAGATCTCCTCCCACAGCTTCATCTGCGAGGGGGTGACCATCGAGGACGGCGTGTTCGTGGGACACGGCGTCATGTTCACCAACGACAGGTTTCCGCGCGCAACCCGCCCGGACGGATCGCTCCAGACCGCCGAGGACTGGGTCATGACCCCCACCCTGGTGAAGAAGGGGGCCTCCATCGGCTCCGGCGCGACCATCGTGTGCGGCGTGACCATCGGCGAGAACGCCATGATCGGGGCCGGGGCCGTGGTCACCCGGGACGTCCCGGACAACGCCCTGGCCATGGGCGTGCCGGCCCGGGTCGTGGGCGAGGCGCGGACCGGGGAGGAGACGGCATGATCGGTGTCGGCATCATCGGCTTCGGCTACTGGGGCCCCAATCTGGTGCGCAACTTTTTCCAGACCAAGGGGGCCCGGGTGCGCGTCGTGTGCGACGCCCGTCCCGGCCGCCTGGAGACCGCCGCCGCGGGCTATCCCTCGGTGCGCGTGACCACGGACCCCATGGACTGCATCAACGACCCGGAGGTGGACGCCGTGGCCGTGGCCACCCCCGTGTCCAGCCACTACGATCTGGCCCTGGCCGCGCTCCGGGCCGGAAAGCACGTGCTGGTGGAAAAACCCATGACCGCCGGGGTGGAGCAGGGCAGACGGCTGGTGGACGAGGCCGCCCGGCGGAGTCTGACGCTCATGGTGGACCATACCTTCATCTACATGGGCGCGGTGCGCAAGATACAGGAGATCATGGCCCAGGAGTCCTTCGGCGACGTCTATTACTACGATTCCACCCGGGTCAATCTGGGCCTTTTCCAGCACGACGTGAACGTGATCTGGGACCTGGCCGTGCACGACCTGTCCATCATGGACTTCCTTCTGCCGCAAAAACCCGTGGCCGTTTCGGCCACGGGCATGGCCCACGTGCCCGGCCGGCCCGAGAACGTGGCCTGGCTGACCTTCTACTTTCAGGAAAACGTGGTGGCCCACGTCAACGTCAACTGGCTCTCGCCGGTCAAGCTGCGCCAGACGCTCATCGGCGGCAACAGGAAGATGATCGTCTTCGACGACCTGCACAGCAGCGAAAAGGTCCGGGTCTACGACCGGGGCATCACCCTCACCGAGGACCCGGAAAGCATGTACAAGGTCATGGTCGGCTACCGCACCGGGGACATGTGGGCCCCGGCCTACGAGCAGACCGAGGCCTTGCGGCTCGAGGCGGCGCATTTCGTGGATTGCCTGGAACACGGGACTTCTCCCATCACCGGCGGCGAAATGGGCCTGCGCGTGGTCGGCGCCCTGGAGGCCGCCGACGCCTCCCTCAAAAAGCGCGGACAGCTCGTGGAGCTGCCGCGGTAACGGTATCCCGCATGATTCCATTTCTCGATCTGAAAGCCCAGTACGCGGCCATCAAGGCCGAAATCGACGCGGCCGTGCTCGATGTCCTGGCCAGTTCCCAGTATGTCCTGGGGCCGCAGGTGGCCGCCTTCGAATCCGAATTCGCCGCCTTTTGCGGCGCGGCCCAGGGCGTGGCCGTCAACTCCGGCACCTCGGCCCTGCACCTGGCCCTTCTGGCCGCCGGCATCGGGCCGGGCTGCGAGGTCATCACCACCCCGCACACCTTCGTGGCCACCGTGGCCGCCATCGTCTACACCGGGGCCAGACCCGTCTTCGCCGACATCGACCCCGTGTCCATGACCATCGACCCGGCGGCCGTGGCCCGGGCCATAAGCCCGGCCACGAAGGCCATCATCCCGGTGCATCTCTACGGCCAGTGCGCGGACATGGACCCCATCCTGGACATGGCCCGGAAGCGCGGCATCACGGTCATCGAGGACGCCTGCCAGGCCCACGGGGCCTCCTACAAGGGCCGCATGGCCGGAAGCATGGGCGACATGGCCTGCTTTTCCTTCTACCCGGGCAAGAACCTGGGGGCCTACGGCGAGGGCGGCATGGTCACCACCGGCAATCCGGACTTCGTGCGCACCCTGCGCATGCTCCGGGACTGGGGGGCCGAGCGCAAGTACCACCACGTGCTTAGGGGCTTCAATTACCGCATGGAGGGGCTCCAGGGCGCCATTTTGCGCGTCAAGCTGCGCCACCTGCCGGCCTGGACCGAATCCCGCCGGGCCGTGGCCGCGGTCTACGACCGGCTGTTGGCCGGCTCGTCCGTGATCCCGCCCGTGGAACTGCCCGGACGCCGCCACGTCTACCACGTCTACGCCGTGCGCAGCCCCGGCCGGGACGCGCTCCAGGCCCGCCTGACGGACAAGGGCGTGGGCACGGGCATCCACTATCCCATTCCGGTGCACCTGCTCCCGGCCTACGCCGACCTGGGGTACGGCCCGGGCGCTTTCCCGGAGACCGAGAAGGCCGCGTCGGAGGTCCTGTCCCTGCCCATGTATCCGGAACTGCCCCTGGAGATGGCCGAAACGGCGGCGAAGCTCGTCAAGGAATGCGCGCATGGATGTTAGGAATTCCCTGGCCGTGGTCACCGGCGGCGCGGGATTCATCGGCAGCCACCTGGTCGACCGCCTGCTCGCGGCCGGAAACCGGGTGGTGGTCGTGGATGATTTTTCCAGCGGCAGCCGGGAGAACCTGGCCCACCACGCCGGGGACGCCCGCCTGACCGTGGCCGAGGCGGACATCCTGGACGAGCCCGGCCTGCGCCGGCTTTTCGCCGGGGCGGAGTTCGTCTTTCACCTGGCCTGCCGCAACGTGCGCCTGAGCCTGCGCCGGCCGACCATCGTCCACGACGTCAACGCCACCGGGACCCTGAACGTCCTGAAGGCCGCCTCCCGGGCCGGGGTGCGCCGGTTTCTCTACTGCTCGAGCTCCGAGGTCAACGGCACGGCCGACATCGTGCCCATGCCCGAGGACTATCACTTCAAGCCCGAGACCATCTACGGCGCGTCCAAGCTGACCGGGGAATACTACACCCAGGTCTTCGAACGCGCCGGCTGGCTGTCCACGGTCATCGTCCGGCCGCACAACAACTACGGCCCCCGCGAACACTACCACGGCGTCAAGGGCGAGGTGATCCCCCGGTTCATCCTGTGGGCCCTGGCCGGAAAGTCGCCCGTGGTCTACGGCAGCGGCGAACAGACCCGGGATTTCACCTACGTGGTCGAGACCGCCGATTTCCTGGTCCGGATCATGGAGTGCGACGCGGCCCGGGGCACGGCCCTCAACCTGTGCCACGGCCAGGAGGTGTCGGTCCTGGAGATCGCCAGGCTGGTCGGCGAACTGACCGGGCTCGACGTCCCGGTGGTCCACGCCCCGGGCCGCCCGAGCGACGTGTTGCGCCTTTTCGGGGACCCGGCCCGGCTGCGCCGGGTGCTCGGCGATTCGCCCGGAATCGGCATCCGGGAAGGGTTGGCCAGGACCGTGGCCTGGTTCCGGGACAACGTGCCCGTGACCGAGGAGGTGCTGGCCTCCATGCAGCCCCAGAACTGGGAGGCCTGCGCCCCCGAGCCCTGGCTGGCCGAACGCGAGGCCGGCGGCGCCTGATCCGCCCCCGGCAAAAGGGTGTACCCATGAAGACCATCCCCGTGGCCCTGCCGCTTCTCGGTCAGGCCGAGGCCGACGCCGCCTCCCGGACCATCCTCTCGGGCTGGGTCACCCAGGGCCCCCGGGTGGCCGAGTTCGAGGCCGATTTCGCCCGCTACACCGGCGCGGCCCATGCCTGCGCCGTGGCCAACTGCACCGTGGCCCTGCATTACGCCCTCCTGGCCGTGGGGGTGAGGCCCGGGGACACGGTGGTCACCGTCAGCCATTCCTTCATCGCCACGGCCAACGCCGTGCGCGCCTGCGGGGCCGAACCCGTGTTCGCGGACATCGACCCGGCCACCCTGAACATGGACCCGGACGAGCTGGCCCGCATCCTGGCCGAGGACTACGCCCCGGGCCCGGACGGCCCGTATTACCGGGACGCGGCCCGGCTGGCCCGGGGGGAGAGCCCGCTGGTCCACTTTTGCGGCGAATCCGGCCGGGCCGGGCGTCTGGGCGCGGTCCTGGCCGTGCATCAGGTGGGCGTCCCGGCCGACATGGGGCGCATCCTGCCCCTGTGCCGCGCCGCCGGGGTCCCGGTGGTGGAGGATGCGGCCTGCGCCATTGGCAGCGAAGTGCGCCTGGGCGAGGCTTTCGAGAGGATCGGCCGCCCCCACGGCGACGTGGCCTGTTTCAGCTTCCACCCCCGCAAGGTCATCACCACCGGCGACGGCGGCATGATCACCACGAACGATCCCGGACACGACCGCCGCTTCCGCCTGCTGCGCCAGCACGGCATGAGCGTCTCCGACGCCGCCCGGCATGCGGCCGGGGGGCTCGTGTTCGAAGACTACCTCATCACCGGGCACAACGGCCGCATGACCGACATCCAGGCCGCCGTGGGCATCGAGCAGCTCAAGCGCCTGCCGGGCATCGTGACCCGCCGCCGGGACATCGCCGACGCCTATGCCGCCGCCCTGGCGGACGTGCCGGGCCTGACGCTTCCGGCCGAACCGCCGTACGCCCGGGTGAACCGGCAAAGCTATGTGGTCCGCCTGGACGATCCGGCCAGACAGGAACCGGTCATGCGCGCCCTCAAGGACCAGGGCGTGGCCACCAGGCGGGGCATCATGTGCGCCCACCTGGAGCCGCCCTACATCGACGCCTGGCGGGGCCACGGCCTGGAAAAGAGCCGTCTGGCCCGGGACACGGGCGTCATCCTGCCCCTGTATCCCACCATGGACGCGGCCGACGTCGACCGGGTGGCCGCCTCCCTGCGCCGGGCCATGGAGGGCGCATGACCGCGACCCGGCAACTCCTCCTTTTCCCCTTCAGCGGCAACGCCCGCGAGGCCGTGGCCGTCATCGAGGCCCGGAATGCCGTGGCCCCGGCCTGGGATTTTCTGGGCTTCGTGGACGACGACGCGCGCACGCACGGCGCGACGTTTGCCGGATATCCGGTCCTGGGCGGCCGGGAGGTGTTCGCCGCCCACCCCGGGGCCATGGTCCTGGCCGTGCCCGGACGTCCCGAGACCTTCCGCAACCGCCCGCAGATCATCGCCTCCCTGGGCCTGCCCCGGCAGCGCCTGGCCACCCTGGTGCATCCCACGGCGGCCCTGGGCCCCCTGGTGCGCCTGGGCGTCAACACCCTGGTCATGGCCCACGTCACCCTGACCGCCGCCGTCACCGTGGGCGACCACGTGGTCATGCTGCCCGGAACCGTGGTGGCCCACGAGTCGGTCATCGGGGACTACTGCCTGGTCGGCTCGAACGTGTCCGTGTCCGGCGGGGTGCGGGTGGGGCGGTGCTGCTACCTGGGGTCGGGGTCCCGGTTCATCCAGGAGATCGTGGTCGGCGACGCGGCCATGGTGGGCCTCGGGGCCGTGGTCGTGCGCGACGTGTTGCCGGAAACCACCGTGGCCGGATGCCCGGCCGGACCCATCAGGGGGCGCGACGTATGATTTCCCTCGTCCTTCCCGCCTACAACGAAAGCCGGTCCCTGCCCGGGACCATCGCCGATATCCGGGCCGCCCTGGCCGGGCTGCCGGAATTCGCCGAGGATTTCGAGATCATCGTGGTGGACGACCATTCCGAGGACGACACCTTCGGCGTGGTGGCGGCCCTTGCCGACCCGCGCATCACCTGCCTGCGCTTAAGCAAACGCAGCGGCAGCCATGTGGCCCTGCGGGTGGGGCTGGCCCGGGCCAGGGGGCGGGTGGCCTGCTGCCTGTCCGCCGACGGCCAGGACGACCCCGGGGCCCTGCCCCGGATGATCGCGGCCTGGAGGGACGGAGCCCGGGTGGTCTGGGCCCTGCGCCGCAACCGGGAGGAGGAGCCGCTCCGGGTCAGGCTCTTCGCCCAGGTCTTCTACCGGCTGCTGCGGATGCTCAATCCCGGCCTGCGCGGCCGTATCGACCTGTCCCGGGCGGACTTCTATCTTCTGGACCGCAGGGTGGTGGACGCGATTGCACGGTGCGGCGAACGCAACACCTCGCTTTTCGGGCTCATCGTGTGGCTGGGATTCACGCAGACGGGGGTGGAGTACGACCGCCGGCCCCGCCGGCACGGCCAGTCCAAATGGAACTTCCGAAGCAAGATGCGCCTCGCCCTGGACTGGATCGTGTCCTTTTCCGGGGTGCCGCTGCGGCTGATGACCTTCCTGGGGTTCGGCATCGCCGGGCTGGGGGCGCTGTATGCCCTGGTGGTCATCGTCCGGGCGATCTTTTTCGGCGCGCCGGTCCTGGGCTGGCCGTCCATCGTGACCCTGATCCTGATCCTGGGCGGGCTGCAGCTCGTCACCCTGGGGGTCTTCGGGGAATACCTGTGGCGCATCTTCGACGAGACCAAGAAGCGCCCCCTGGCCTTCATCGAGGCCGACTCCGGGCGGGACGCCGGCCAGGTCGCGTCCTCAAGGTCCATGCATGCGGATTTTGAGAAGAATACGTTGAATTAAGTATATTTTTCTTAAAAAAAACAGCGGCATATTTTTTACGGGAAGCGACACCAGGGGCCGCCGCCGGACTGATTCCCGGACCGGGTTTCGCCGGGCTTTTCCGCGTCCGCCCCGGTCCCTTGTTTCCTGCGCGGTTTTGCCGGCGGCGGCGCGCCGGCCATCGTCATCTTTTGTGCCAAAGATGACGAACCACCCGTCAAAAAAATGAAAAATATCGACATGTTAGCGACAAGGTCAAAAAACCCTTGCGGTATCCGTCCGGTTTTGTATGCAGAATGGGCAAAACCGCACGAAAAAAGAAGGGGTCGCATGGCCGCAAAAAACCATCCGCGAAAGGGCAGCACGCTCACGGTGGAGCCGATCACCAGCCTGGAGGCGATCACGGCCATCCGGTTTCTGCTCAAGGACCGGCCGCGCGACCTGGCCCTGTTCGTGGTCGGGATCAACACCGCGCTGCGGGCCGGGGATCTTCTGGCCCTGACGGTCGGGCAGGCCCGGGAGATCCTGGCCGGGGGCGAGCGCGGCGCGGCGATCCGCGAGCACAAGACCGGCAAGGTCCGGCGGCTGGTGTTCAACCGGGCCTGTCGCGAGGTGTTGGCCGGACCGGGCGGGATTCTGGAGGGGCCGGGCCTTGACGAGTCCGGGCCGCTTTTTTTGGGTCGGCGGGGGCGGATGACCCCGAGCTGGCTCAACCGGCTGATCAAGGGCTGGTGCCGGGCCGTGGGGCTTCGGGGCCGGTACGGCACGCACACCCTGCGCAAGACCTGGGGCTATCACCAGCGGGTGAGTTTCGGGGTGGACATCCCCACGCTTATGACCGTGTTCGGGCACGCCACCCAGCGCCAGACCCTGACCTACCTGTGCGTGCAGCCGGCCGAGGTGCGCGGGGTGTACGCCAATGTGCTGTGAGCAGGGCGCTTCCGGAGGCCGCGCCGGGAAGGCTCCTTCCCCGGTTGTCGTGTTTCCGGCCCTGGCCCTTTTCTCGGCCGTCGTTTACGGACCGTGTTTTTTCATCATCTCCGGGGACCTGGAGAGTTTTTTTTCAACGATCTATTCCACGGCGGCCCAGGCCCGTTTTCTGACCCAGGGGGGCGTCACCCTCTGGACGACCATGCTCGGCCTGGGGATGCCGCAGCCTTTCGCCTCGACCCTCTCCTTCCATCCCATCATTTTCATGCTGCAGCTTGTGCCGATGAAGATCTGTCTGGCCCTTTTTTACTGGCTGCAGATGACCGTCGGGAGCTGTTTCGTCTATGCCGCGGCCAGACGCGTCAGGCTCTCCTGGTTCGCCTCCCTGTGTTGCGCGGCCACGTTTTTACTGTGCGCGCCGCATCTCAATTACGGGCTGGTCGACTTCTGGCCCGAGGTTTTTCACGTCTGGAGCGTCCTGCCGATCCTGTTCTATTTCATTCTGGCCGTACGTGACGCCGACACGCCCCTGAAATCCCTGTCCGGCGCCTGCCTGCTGGCCCTGTTCGCGGCCCTGGCCATGCTCAACGGGCACAACGGGGTGGTGGCCGCCTATGGCGTCATGCTCGCGGTTTTCGTCGCCGCGCTGCGCCCGGGCGCAAGGCAGGCGGCCTGGCTGGCCGCGGCCGGACTGGGGTTCTGCCTGGCCGTGGGCTTTCGGGCCTTCACCCTGTATTCGGAAATGTCCTTGTTCCCTCCGGCGATCGACCGCCTGTACGTTCCCTACACCCTGTTTGCGCCGCGCGAACTGTGGGCGATGTTCGTCAAGCCCCTGGTGCTGTGGGGGGACGAGTCCTTCCTGCGCGCCAACCTGCAGGCCGGGGTCCGCAACTTCTGGTTCGGGCCGATATTCGTGGTCCTGGCGATCGTGGGAATCTGGGAGGGGAACCTCGCCTCCCGGGACCGGCGGGCCTTTGCCGCGGTCTTCCTGGGGGGCGTCCTGCTCGTCCATCTGCCCAAATCCCTGTGCGGCGGCGTCATCGCCTGGCTCATCGCCTTTCGTGATCCGGCCATCATTGCCGCGCTTTTTCTGGCCGGGGCGGCCATCGACCGCCTTCGGGGCCTTGGCCGGACCTGGCGGCTGGGGGCCACGGCCCTTCTCGCCCTGCACTTCCTGCTCATGGCCGCGGGCGCCTCCCCGTTCTGGCTGCAAAACCTTTCCTCGGCCCTGGTCCACGCCGGGGGAAGGCCCCTTTCCTTCATGCCCGCCGCCAAGCAGGTCACCGCCAGCATTCTTGATCCCTCGCCCCTGATCGAAAGGCTTCGCGGGCTGTACGCACAGTCGCCCGGACGATTCGTGTTCGCCGGGGATATCGGAGGCCGGCGCGGCTTCCCCTACGACCTGATCCGCCTGGGCCTCTGGCACAACACGCTCGGGTACCACGGGCTTCCGATCGTAAACGGCTACTTCAAGGGCGTGTACGTGCCCGTGTATCCGCCGACGACCATGCTCATGCACAGCCACATCGTCCCCGACAGGAGCCTGGCGGAGAATAGCCCGCTCCTGGACGTCCTGGGCGTGCGCTACATCCTGGCCCTGGACACCGAGCCACAGCCCCCGGGGACCAGTCTGGTCCTGACCTGTCCGACGGGGGAAAAGTCGACGCTTCTGGTCTACGAGAATCCCCGGGCCTGGCCCTTCGCGGCGTTCGTCTCGGCCGACACGCCCGATCTCAGGCTGTCGTCCGTGCCGGGATGCCCCCACGACCGCCTGCTCTGCGCCGACGCCGGCCCGGTCCTGTCCCGCTGGCGGGGCGACACCCGGGCCAGGCTTGTGGAAGACGGCGTGGTCGCGGAATTCGCCCCCTCGGACGCCGCCCGCTGGCTGCTCGTCAGCCAGATGTATCGGCCCGGCTGGCAGGCGGTGGGCACGGACCGGCAGGGAGGGCGGACGTTCCTCGAAACCAGGGAAGCCCTTGACGCTCTTGTAGCCGTGGAGATACCCTCGGGCATCGTCTCGGTGGACATCCGCTACCGGCCGCGCCTGCGACTCTGGCTGGCCTATCTGTCCTGGGGCATGCTTGGGCTTTTGACCGTCATCCCGCTCGCCATCGCCGTCAAAGGCCGGGCGGACCGCTTTCGGGCGGGGAAGGCCCGCGCATGAACGCCTTCAGGGGGCACGCGGCCGAGGGATGACCGGGGATGGTGGACAGGAAAAGAAGCATGCCTGCGCCGCTTGCATCAAAGATATCGCGTCAGGAGCTGGATAGTGCAGCGTCAAAACGTCGCGCCTCAATGCATACCCCTCGATATCCGTTCCGATCTTGATATCAGTATTGACATCATCGTGCCCATCTACAACGAAGCGGACGTCATCCCGCTTCTCGTGAAAAGGCTGGATGAAGTCTTCAGCCCGGAAAACATGCGCCGGCACCACCTCAAAAAGGCGCGGTATCTCTTTGTGGACGACGGCAGCCGCGACGATTCCGCGGCCCTGCTCCGGGAGCTCGGCGGCCGGAAAAACCCCATGCAACTCATTATCTTCACAAGAAATTTCGGTCACCAGGCGGCGATCAGCGCCGGCATCGCCTTCAGCGATGCGGACGTGACGGCCATCATCGACGCCGACCTCCAGGACCCGCCGGAACTTCTGCTGGACATGGTCGCCCTCTGGCGCCGGGGGGCGGAAACGGTGTACGGCCAGCGGGCGTCGCGGCAGGGCTCGCCGGTCAAAAAATTCTGTTACGCGGCGTTCTACCGGCTCTACCGGTTTTTGTCCTCGGTGGAGGTGCCGCTGGACAGCGGCGACTTCGGGCTCATGGGCCGTCCGGTGGTCGGGGCGCTGAACATGCTGCCGGAGCGGCTGCGTTTCGGGCGCGGCCTGCGGGCCTGGGTCGGCTACGAAACGGCCCGCCTCGAATACCACCGGCCGGAACGCGCCCAGGGAGAAACCAAGTACACCTTCCGCAAGCTCTACCACCTGGCCACGGAAGGCCTCGCCTCCATGAGCATCATGCCCCTGCGGGTTTCCCAGTTCGCCGCCCTGGTCCTGTTCGTGCTGTCCCTGGCCATGCTGGCCGCCGGGTTTCCGGGCTGGCTCTCCGACAGGTCCTGGATGCTGCCGGTCATGCTTTTCACCAACAGCATCGTGCTGTTCGGCCTCTATGTCCTCGGATCGTACCTGGGCAGGATGTACCTGGAGGTGAAGGGGCGGCCGACATTCATCGTCAGGGAAGTCGTCAGCATGGAGCCCCGGTGAGCGCCGCACCCTTCCCGGATCAGTGGTACGAGATCTCCTCGCCCGACCACTTCTGGTTTCAATGGCGGCTGGCCGCCTTCCGCGCGCTTTTGCGCGACTTCGGGGACCTGCCGGAGCGGCCCCTGCGTGTCTTGGACGTCGGCTGCGGCCAGGGTATCCTGCGCCGGCAGATCGAGGCCTGTTCGGCCTGGGTGGTCGACGGCGTGGACACCTGCGACCATGCCGTGGCCGCCAATCCCGCGTTGCGGGGACGGGCCTTCGCCTACGACGTGTTTGAAAAACGCGCCGAGATGCTGGGACGCTACGATGCCGTGCTGCTCTTCGACGTCCTGGAGCACATCGCCGACGACCGGGCGTTTCTGGAGACCGCCGTGGCCCATGTCCGGCCCGGCGGCTTCGTCTTTCTGAACATCCCCGCCCTGGAGGTGTTCCGGGGACGCTACGACAGGGCGGTCGGCCACCTGCGCCGGTATTCGAAAGCCACCCTGCAGCCGGTGGTCGAGGGGGCGGGCTGCAGGGTGGAGCGCTTGCGGTACTGGGGGATGGGGCTGCTCCCGCTGTTGGCCATGCGCAACTGCCTGACGGCGTTTGCGTCCGACACGGCGGCCATCGTGGCCCGCGGCTTCCAGCCTCCCGGCCGGCTTGCGGGGGCGCTGCTCGGCAGGGTCGGGGCCCTGGAACGGAAAATCCTGCCGTCGCCGCCGCTCGGGGCCTCGCTCCTTGCCGCGGCGCGCAGAAACGAGGTCGGGTGATGGCCTTTTTCAGTCACGAGTTGCAAAAAAAGCTGGCCAGGTCTCTCGTCACCAAGAGCCGGCCGCTGTACGTCCAGTATTATATCACCGCCCGCTGCAACCACTATTGCGAGCAGTGCAACATCGTCTACGCCCAGGCCGACGCCCCGGAAATGAACATCCGTCAGATCCGGGCCATGGCCGAGAATCTCGCGGAAATCGGGGTGTGCATCGTCCTGCTCATCGGCGGCGAGCCGTTCGTGCGCCGGGACCTGCCGGAAATCATCAAGGCCTTTGTCGACAACGGCATCCATGTCCGGATGCAGACCAACGGCCTGGCCTCGCGGGCGGCCATGCGGGCCTGCATCGAGGCCGGCGGCCACGATATCAGCATCTCCCTGGACAGCCTCGACACCTCCACCCAGGACACCATAAACGGCATGCCCCACAGCTTCGAGCGCACCCTCAAGGCCGTGGCCATGGTCAGCGAGCTCTTTCCCCAGGGCGGGCAGGGATTTTTCGGCACGGTGCTCATGCCCCGCAACCTCGAGCACCTTGCGGCGGTCGTCGAGTTCGCCACGCGCATCGGCTGGTGGGTCTCCCTGGTGCCGTGCCATGTCACCACGCCGGACCAGCCGCGCGGGTTCCGGAGTTTCGACGACGACGGGGTCTGCGCCTTTCCCCGGGAAAAGCTCCCCAGGCTGCGGCAGGTCCTTGACGAGCTCAAGGTCCTGCGACGCGGGGGCAAGCATCTCTATGACTGCGACGAATACCTGGACGACATCTACAGGTTTCTGGCCGACGAACCCACGCGCTGGCGCCGGCGCAACCATGGCGTCTGCGACTCCCCCAATCTTTACTTCGCCATCGAGCCCAACGGAAACATCCAGCCCTGCTGCGACTACAAGATCGGCCGGGACTTTCCGGTCCATGCCCCGGATTTCGTCAGATCCTACCGCAGCGGCGAGATCCATGAGGCCATCTCCCCCTTTACCGCCACCTGCCCGGGCTGCATGTACGGCAGCTATCCGGAAATTACCCTGACCGCCCGGTTTCTTCGGCCCATGTTCCACAGGATGTCGCTGTTCAACCGGGGTTGCGGCCTTGCCCGTCCCTTTGCCGAGCCGGAATTGCGCCGACTCGCGGCCAAGATCATGGCCGGATTCCACGGGGAGGGGCGGTCGTGAGAAAGGAAAAGGCCCTGCGCCACCTCCTGCTCAGGCATCTGCACGCCTGCCGGGAAGCGGCCTCCCCCGGACGGTACGCCGAGGCGGCGCGGTCCCTGGCCGTCACCGCCACGCCGGAGGGGTATCTGGTCCGCTGGGAGTTTCAGGGACAGGCCCATGAACTGTCCGTTCCCGGGGACGAGTTCGATTTCTATCGCCGGGGCGACACGGCCACGGCCGCCGCCGAGAACGACCGCTGCCTGGCCACGCCCAACGACCGCAATGCCCGGCTTCTCGCCGGGCGCATCCTCGGCGCGGGCGCATCCCCCCCGCCGCGGCCCTCTCCGGGCCGGCTTCCCGCCGGGCTGGTCGGCGCGACGCTCAACGCCCTGGCCGTGCTGGGAGGCATGGTCGCCGGCGGGATGCCGCTGTCGTCCGGCCTTGCCGCGGCCGCCCTGCCGCTGCTCGAATTTCTGCCCCACGGCCGGCTCGCGGCCTGCTGCTGGCTGATCCCGCTGGCCTTCACGCCGCTGGCCGGCGGGGTCCTGTGCCTGGCCCTGGCCTACGGGATCATGCAGTATCTGGACCCGGAACCGGCCCTGCGCCCCCTGCGGGTGGGACTGTGCGCCCTGGCCGCCGTCCTCGGGGCGTTCGGCGTGGCCTCCCTGGGCGTTTCCCCGGCCTGGACGCCCGCCGTCCTGGTGTTCGCCGCCTCCGTGGCCTTTGCCGTCATCCGGGACCTCTATCTGATCCACGACAAGGCCATGGGGCTCACGCTGCCGTTTTTCGCCGCCGGCCTGGTCCTTTCCGGGAATATCGGAAGCGGCCTGGCGACCTGGGCCGCCCTGGCCCTGGCCGCCGTGGCCTGGATCAATGCCGGGACGCGGACCCGGCCGCCCCGGCCGGACGGCAACGCGGCCGGGGAACCGGTCCCGGCCAATACGGCCGAGGCCTGGGACGGCTTCTGGACCTCCCATTTCGCCTCGGCCCCGGCCCACACGGCCCTGTCCTTCATCCGCACGAATATCATCGCCCGGGGACTGCGGCGGCTTTTCGCCCGGTATTTTCCCGAACAAGGGATTTTCGTCGAAATGGGCTCGGGGTCGTCCGAGACCAGCGCCCGGCTGCCGGCCGGGGGACGCACCTTGATCTGCCTGGATTTTTCCTTTCCGCCGCTCGTGCGGGCCAGGACCATGCCGGCCATCGACGCCGCGGTGCAGGGGGACATGTACAGGCTTCCCTTTGCCGCCGGCAGTCTCGACGGCATCTGGAACCTGGGGGTCATGGAACATTTCACCGAGCCGGAACTGGACGTCGTTCTCGGGGAATTTCGCAGGGTGCTCAAGCCGGGGGGGCGCTGCCTGCTTTTGTGGCCGCCGCGTTACGGCTGGTACAAGGCCTGCGCGGTCTGTCTGGAAACCCTGCTCGGTCTGGCGCGGCGCAGGAAGGTCGCTTTGTATCCTGGTGAAGTGACGCTTTTCACCAGCAGAAAGAAGGTTGAAGCCTTGTGCGGCCGGCACGGGTTTTCCCTCAGGCGGGCCTCGCACACCCCTTTTGACCTGTTCACGTATGTGGTTGTGGTCATGGACAAAAACACTGCCAAGCCGGCATGAGGGCACCTCGACCGTGAATTGGAAAAGTCTGACCTATTTCTCGCGCTTCATGGTCACCGCCTTGTTCAAGGGGCAGGTCACGCCGGGCAAGCTTTTCAAGCTGTCCGCCAACATGGCCTGCGCGTTTTTGCGCATCCCCAGGGCGCCTTACGGCCCGGCGGCGTTGTGGGTCGAACCCGTGAACTACTGCAATCTGCGCTGCGCCGGGTGCTGGGTTCCGGCCAAGCAGGCCCACGTGGAGCATGTGGCCATGCCGCTTGAGGACTACAGGCGCCATGTGGACAGCGTCAAAGACTCCCTGATGTTTTTGATCCTGCAAATGAGCGGCGAACCGTTCCTGCATCCGGACATCTTCAAGATGATCCGCCATGCCGCGGACAGCCGTATCGCGGTCTGGACCAGCACCAACGGCAGCTACAAGACCCCGGAGGACTGGGGGGAGCAGGTCGTGGCCTCGGGGCTGGACACCCTGTATATCTCCATTTCCGGCGCGACCCAGGACAACTACGGCAAATACCATCGCTGCGGCAATCTGGACAATGTCCGGGAGAACGTGCGCAAGATCAACGCCGCCAAGGAGCGCACGGGATCGAAAACCCCGCGGCTGGCCTTCCGGGCCCTGCTGACCCCGGAGAACAGGCACGAATTGCCCGACATCAAAAAGATGGCCGAGGCCATGCAGGTCGACCTGCATCCGCGCTACGTCAATACCGACTACGTGTACGAAGGCACCCCCAGGCGCACCCCCACCCCGGATGAGATCGAGATCACGGCCAAATACGAACCGCACTCCCTGAAAAACCACTGCCACGGCCTGTGGGTCGCGCCGGCCCTGACCTCGGACCAGCGGCTCTTGCCGTGCTGCTACGACTGGCTCTATCCCCCGACCATGGCGACCCTGCGGGAGAAGGGGGCCACGGTCCGCGACGGCTGGGGCTCCCCCGGGTTCAACGCCTTTCGCCGGGGGATTTTAAAAAACCGCGGGCAGTTCTCCAGCTGTCGGTACTGCGACAACTCCCTGGGCTTCAAGGACTCCTTTTCCGAACGACCCAACGTCATTACCATAGCGTTCAAGGGACATGACTGATTCCACACGAAACACCCACGGGCTCACCATCGAGGACTGGAACGAGGCCTTCGTTTCCGTGGACAAGGCCATCGGGCCGCGCAAGGCCACGATCCGTTCCTTCGGCATCCCGAAAAGCGCCCGGATTCTGGAGGTCGGCTGCGGGGAAGGCCTCAATCAGCGGGCCTTTGCCGAACTCGGCTACCAGCGGGTGTTCGGCATCGACATCTCCATGGAGCTGCTGCCGCGCGCCTCCGGGTCGGCCCGGGCCTGCGCCGACGCCTTCCGGCTGCCCTTTGCCGACGCCGCCTTCGACGCCCTGTACCTGGCCGACTTCCTGCACCACATCGATGTCGGGCGGCTTTTTCCCGAACTCGTCCGGGTGCTCGGACCCGGCGGCGTCATCCATATTTCCGAGCCCTGGCCCGGTCTTTTCCGCCGGCTGGCCGACTTTCTGACCCTGCGCGTGCTGCACGGCGTCTCGCGCACCTTGCGCTATCGCCGGGTCATTTTGTTGTTCGAGTGGGATGACTACAGCGGGTGGTTGCGGGACTGCCGGCGCATCATGGCCGAGGTTCCGGGCCGCCATGGATTGAAGACCGTCAAGAAACAGCGGACCCTGTTCGACATGCGGCTGTCCCTTGCGTCCTGAGTCCCGGACGGGCGTCCGGCCGGGGACCTTCCGCCGTCAAGGCCGGTCCGGCCGGTCCCAGATGTAGCGCGGGGCCTGGTCGCCGCAGTTGAAAAGCAGATCCAGGATGGACATGTCCGGAAGGAAGGGTCCGTGCAACTGGGGATATTCCGGATAGTCGTAGGTCATGTATTCCAGGGCCACGCCCGCCGCCTCGAAATCCGCCCCGTCCCCGAGGTAGCTTCTGGCCCGGGGGCCGGAGACGTAGCGCGCGGCCCCGAGCGCCTTGCAGATGGCCAGGACGCGATCCGCGCCCCGAAGCTCCGTGCCGATCCCCAGGGAGCTTGACCGGAGAAAGGCGGTCCGGATGCCGAGGCGGGCGCACACCTCCCGGGTCAGTCCGATGCACAGATCGGACAGGCTTTCCCCGCCGTCGGTGACGCTTCCGGCCACGAGGGGGAAATATTGTTTGAAGAACGGGGCCTTGGAATAGGCCTGGGAGATGGAGCCAAGGACCTTCTTCCTCCAGGGCTCCGCGTCGTTTATCCGGGCCTCGCATATCGCCTGGGTCAGGCGGCCCTTGGTCAGGACCGGCACGGTGATCCACTGCCAGCCCTTCGCCGTCTTGATCTTGTTCCGGTTTCTCCAGGAGTTTTTCTCGTATTGCACGTCGTCGTAGAAGACGAAGACATCCGAACGGCGGATGATGTCGAAGTAGCCGCGCCAGGGGACGAAGCTCGGCTGGATGATGGCCAGGGTGCCGGCCTTTTGACCGGGGTTTTTCATTTCGGGCGCGTCGTCTCCCTGACGATCCGGTCGTATCCGAAGTCCCATGGCGCCGTTGCCCAGTCCTTGCAGTCCTCGCACAGGGCCATGCCCCGGTAGTCGCCCTTGAGCTGGCGTTCCCGCAGCCGCCGGTAGGTTTCCCCCTGCCAGATCTCCGCAATGGATTGGCGCCCGACGTTGCCGATGACCGTGATGTTGCGCCAGTCCTCCACGCAGTACCGGACGTCGCCGGAATGGGTGATGGTGATGCGTTTCCAGAACTGCGGACAGGGCCAGCGGACCTCGGGCACGGCCACGGACTCCACGGGCTCGATGTCCACCAGGCCGACCTCGTCGCACAGGTTGCGGACCAGGACGAAATCCACCCTGGGCTCCCAGAAGGCCTTGAAGTCCTCGATCTGGTGGGCGTTGAGGGGCTGGCGGATGATGCTCACGAAGATGCGCATGGAGCTGCCGGCCTCGTTGCGCGCCTGAACCAGCCCAAGGGTGTTCGCCACCACCGTGTCGTAGCTTCCGCCCCGGCGGATCTGTTCGTAGATGTCCTTGCTGTGGGCGTCGATGCTCACGTCCACGATGTCCAGGCCGCAGTCGACCAGCCTGCGGCCGGTCTCCGGCGTGAGCAGCATGCCGTTGGTCGTGAGGTTGACCGGGGCCACGCCCGCGTCCTTGGCCATGTGCATCATCTCGAAAAAGTCCGGGTGCAGCAGGCTCTCCCCGTCGCTGGCGATGCGCATGAGCAGGATGTCGCGGCCGGCCGTTTCATCCACGATCTTTTTGAAAAGCTCCTTTTTCATGAACGCCGGCTTGTAGCCGGCCTCCTTCTTGATCACCGGATGGGCGCAGTGCACGCACCGCAGGTTGCAGACGTTGGTGAAGTCCACGATGACCATCGGGGGAAACTCCCGGTCCTTGTCGCGCATGAAGGTGTACGGCGTGTCCATGATGACCCCTGTTTATTTGACGTTGCGGCATATGGCCAGGAAGGTGGTCCCGAAGGGGACCAGGCCGCGGCGCATGAACATGGTCTCCAGTCTTCCCAGCGTGCAAAGCAATCCGTTGACCCCGGGGCGCGGCGGGGCCAGGCGCCGGCGCCACCCCTGTCCGCGATCCGGCTTTCCGGGCCTGATCCGCTCCAGGAGGCTGTTGAACAACAGGACGGGAAAGAGAAAGGAAAACATGTAGCCCTTTCGGGCCGGAACGAAACCGGAGTCCCGCAGCAACCGCGACAGCCGGCCCCGGGAATACCGCCGCTTGTGGAAGGAATATTCGTCGAAGGAGGTCCACAAGGCCATGAAGGCCGGGACCATGACCAGCAGGAAGCCGCCGGGCCTGAGCACCCGGGAGCATTCCTCGAGCACGGCCCGGTCGTCGTCGACGTGTTCCAGCAGGTCGAGAATCGTGACCACATCCATGGAATCCGTGCGCAGGGGAATGCGCCGGGCGTCGCCGACCAGGGCCGGGACGCCCTTGGCCCGGCAGTTGGCCGCGGCCTCCCGGGCGTATTCGATGCCCACGTAGGTCCCGTATTCCCGGATGGTCGAAACCATGGAGCCGTTGCCGCAGCCGAGGTCGAGAATCGCCGGCGCGGCGGGAAGCTGCGGGGAAACGTCCCGGAGCAGGGTTCTCAGCAGATGCCGACGGGTCCTGTACCAGAAGTGGTGCTCTTCTATGGCGTTGAGGAAGGCGATGTCGTTTTCGTTGTAATTCGGCTCAGGCATGGGGACTCTTTTTGAGGCGCAGGCGGGTCCAAAAAAGAATCTGATCCCGAAACGTCCGGATGAAGTGCTTGGGATGGCCGTACTTGCTCCTGCCGGCCTTCCTCGGATGAAAAGTCGTTCGAAACTCGACGATCTTGTGGCCGGCGCGATAGGCCTTTATGATGAGCTCCGGAGGAACGAACACATCTTTTGCCTGTAGCGGGATCGACTGGCAGACGGCGCGCTTGTACATTTGAACGAAGTTGTAATCATGCACCGGGGTATTGAAGAGCAGGCGTATGATCAGATAGTTGACGTAGGAGGTCAGCTTGCGGAACGCGGAATTGGCCGAGCGGTCGTGCCGGACCATGACGCAGACGTCGGCCTGCTGCGACAGCATGGCGGGGACCGCCCGGGCCAGGTCCGCCACGTCGAACGGCAGGTCGGCGCAGTTGGTGCAGACCAGGTCGTACCGGGCGGCCTGGAAGCCGTCCCGCAGGCCGTCGCCCACGCCCCTGTTTTTCGCGTGATAAACGGCCCGCACCTCGGGAAGCTCCTGTTCCAGGGCCCGGACGATCTCCCGGGTGCCGTCCGTGCTGCAGTCCTCGACCACGATGACCTCGAAGCGCCGGGCCAGCCGGCCGAGGGTGGCATGGACGTAGCGGACGCTCTCCTCCACGACCTCCATGTCGTTGTAGGCCAGGATGATGACGGAAACCTCCTCGATGGGCATGGGCGCGGCGTCGTTCATCGGGAGTACCATGTGAGGACCTTTCGCAGGGCCTTGATGACCATGGCCGCGTCGACCTGGCTCATGGACGGGTTGGTGGGAAGGGTGATGCAGGTGTTGCCGGCGCGGTCCGCCACCGGATAGTCGGCGGGGGAAAGGGCGTATTTTTCCCGGTAATAGGCATGCCTGTGCACGGGAAGATAATGAATGCCCACGCCGATGTTCTCCTCCCGCAGGGCGGCCGCGATCTGGTTGCGGTCCGTGCAGAGTCTGTCCATGTCCAGAAGAACGATATAGAGATGCAGGGCATGCCTGGACCCGTCGTAACGCTGCGGCTGGTAGCAACTCGCAACGCAGTCCATGTCCTGGATCACGCTGTTGTAATACTGGGCGATCTCCTCCCGGCGCTTCTGGAATCCCTCCAGCTTTTCAAGCTGTGCCAGGCCGATGGCCGACTGGAGATCCGTCATGTTGTATTTATAGCCCAGGGTGCTGGCCTCGTAGAGGATGATTCGCTTGGTCTGGTAGCGTTGCCAGGCGTTGTCCCGCAGGCCGTGCTGGCGCAGCAGCCTGAGCGCGCCGAGGACGGACTCGTCGTCGCCGGTCACCATGCCCCCTTCGCAGGTGGTCAGGTTCTTGTTGGGGTAGAAGCTGAAGCAGGACAGATGCCCGCCGCCGCCGATGCGCACCCCCTTGTAGGAGCCGCCCACGGCATGGGCCGCGTCATACAGCACATGCAGGCCGTGCTTGTGCGCCAGGGCCTCGAAGGCCTCCATGTTCACGGGAAGGCCCCCGAAATGCACGGGCAAAATGGCCTTGGTGCGCGGGGTGATCGCGGCCGCGACCCGCTCGGGATCGAGGTTCAGCGTGTCCGGCTCGACATCCGCGAACACCGGCCTGGCCCCTGTGTATTCGATGGCGTTGGCCGTGGCCACGAAGGTCAGGGGGGTGGTGATGACCTCGTCGCCCGGGCCGATCCCCAGGGCCAGCAACCCCAGATGCAGGGCCGCGGTGCAGGAGCTCGTGGACAGGGCCCAGCCGCTGCCCACGTATTCGGCGAAGCGGTTTTCGAACTCCAGGGTCTTTTTCCCCATGCCGATCCACTGGGAGCGCAGGGTCTCGACCATGGCCCGTTCCTCCTCCTCCCCCAGGGAGGGCAGGCCGAAGAAGATGTATTTCTGGCAGACGGGCTGCCCGCCTTCCATGGCGATGGTTTCCGGCGCGAACCCGGAATCCTCGGGCAGGTTGCGCAGCGCCGGCCGTTCCAGGTGTTCGAGGTGGCGCGCGCGAAACGTGGCCCCGTCCATCTCGACCCCGTCCACCACCACGGATTCGATGGCCAGACAGTCCTGGCCGGTGGCCACGAGCACCTCGTCGTCCTGGAAAAAAAGCTCGCCCGGGGCCATGTTCGGCGCCCCGCGCCGGCGCAGTCCGACCCGGGCCAGGATGCACCGCCCGCCGTCGAGGTAGGAGTATGCCCCGGGCATGGGCGGGGCCAGGGCCCGGACGACGTTGCGGATCGAGGAGGCCGAGTAGCGCCAGTTGATCTGGTTTATGCGCTGGGAGTCCCGGGGATAATAGGAGCCGAAACTGTCCTGGGGCCGGGGGTCGAAGGCGTCGCGCTCGATCATCTCCCACAGCTCGGGCAGCATCCGGGCGATCAGGTCCGTGGCCGCGTTATGCAGGCTGTAGCCCGTGTCGTCCGGCCCGATGGGCAGGGGGCGCTGCATCAGGATGTCGCCCTGGTTGTAGGGGTTGTTCATGAACTGCGCGCTCACGCCGGTTTCGCTTTCCCCGTTGGCGACGGCCCAGATCAGGGGCGCGAACCCCCGGTATTTGGGCAGCAGGGAGGCGTGGAAATTGATGGCGCAGCGGGAGGGGATGGCGATGATTTCGGGGTCGATGTACAGGCCGTAAAAGACGGACAACAGGACGTCCGGGGCGAACCGGCGCATGTCCTGCAGGATCTCCCGCTTCAGGCTGGCGTCCCCGGGGTCCTGTATGACCCGGATGCCGTGGTTTCTGGCGAAATCCAGGACCGAGTCGGCCCAGAAATAGACCTTTTCGGAATAGGGGGCGACGGCGAACAGGTCGCTCGCGGGCAAAAAACTCGTCAGGAACTCGAGGATGCGCACCGCCCCCCGGTTATTCCCATACACAGCGACCTTCATGCGTTTTTCTCCCCGGAAAGGATCGCGCCGTCGCCCGCCGTCATTGGGCGGGCCGGCCAAGGGCGGCCGCGGCGCGGGCAAGGCGCGCGCCGAGCAGGGCATACCCCTGGGCGGTGAAGTGCACGCCGTCGTGCGGCAGATCCTCGGTCGTAATCATATCGGTGCCCGCAATGGCGACTGCGGCCTGACTCTTTTTCACCGCTTCCCAGAAACGAAAACGGGCGTCGTCCGGATCGGCCCCCAGCTGGGCGAAGACCACCGGCAGGGCGGCGTCGCCGAGATCCGTGCGCAACGCGGCGACGATGGTCTCGAACCTCCCCGGCCATGCTTCGGCCAGACCCTGCCGCATGGCGTCGTTTTCCCCCTGCAGCCACAGGACGCCGCGAACCACGCCGTGCCGCCCGGCCTCGCGGGCCCGGGCCAGGCACGAGCCGTACAGCGTCCCCCGGGAGGTGGAGGGCAGCCAGGCGTCGATGCCGCTGGCCCCCTTGGCGCAGGGGACCAGGCCGACCGGACGGCCCGTCAGCTCGCGCAGGGTCATCCCGAAGGCCAGGGACGGCCCGTAGCCGGCGTTTGCGTCCAGGGAGACCTCGTCCACCTGCCCCGCGGCGTCGTCCACCGGCTCGGCGGCGGGCTTCCACTGTCCCGAGTTGGCGTACATCCAGACGCCCTCGGGCGCGGCGGTCGGCGAAACATCGCCCAGGCGGCCCCGGCCGCTCATGTTGCTTTGCCCCATCAACAGAAAAATATCCATGTCCCTGGGGATGCCGGGTCCGGAGGCGGAAGAGGGGGGATCGTCCTCCCCGGGCCGGGCCGCGGCGAACCGGCGGAGGTTCTTGAGCACCACGAAGGGCTGCCCGAGCAACGTGAAGCGGTATACCGTTTCGAATTCGGGATCGCGCAGCAGGGAGTCCACCACCGGTTGTCCGTGGCGAAAGAAAAAATAATGGTGCTTCGGCGTGGAATACGCTCCGGGCGAGGCATTGCAGACGACATAGTCGGCACGCGCCATGGTGTGCTCATGAAGGCTTTGAAGAAGCGCGGGGATCTCGTTTTCCGGGGCGTTGACGGCGAAATCCAGTTCAAGAGACGTGTTCAAGGGATGAGGATAATAGAGTTTTTTTATTGCGTCGCGGCCTTTTTGCAATGAAAAGTAACGTAATGCGTCTATGCTGATTTTATCATGCCACATGAAGGCCACGGTGGACGCTTCCCGGCCCGGTATCGAGACTGTTGTGGAGAGTTCCTGCGCGATATGCAGATGTTCCGGTTCAGCCGGCGGGGTTTTGGCCAGGGTGCGGTGAATGCCGGCCCAGGCCAGGATGAGGCACACAACCCCGAGCCCTCCCAGCAGCACCCGGCCGGACGGCGCGCGACGGCCGGGTGCGACAGCGGTCACAAGGTAGAAAAGCAGGAAAAAGAAGCCCAGGAGCGAGGTATAAAACATGTGCTTGACGCTGTGGTAGCCCAGACCGGACTGGCTCGGCGTCAGTTTGAGATAGGCGATGAGCAGAAAGGAGGTGATGAAAAGGGACCACACCCCGGCGCCGAGCACGGACAGGCCCCGGGCGCCCAGGAGAAAGGATCGGTCGAAGCGCAGCACGGCGCAAAGCCGCAAGGCGACGAGACAGGCGCCCAGGCCGCCGACAAGGGACAGGGTCGCCACCCAGGTTCCCTGGTCCAGGCTGGTGAGCGGCCCCACGCGGCCGAAGAAGATCAGCAGCGGGACATCCCAGAACTCCCGAAGCGAGGCCAGGATGTCGTGGCCGAAGGCCCAGCGCAGATAGGTGTTGCCCATGCGCGACCGGATCGAGGCATAACAGAGAAGCAAAAAGGGCAGGACCATGGCCGCGAAGGGCAGGAGGGCCGGCACAAGAACGCGCCGCGGGGTGCCGAAGTCCCGGCGCCGGAGCCGGCCCAGGAGCCAGACCCCGACGATGGGGCAGAAGATGAGGATGAACCAGAAGATGCCGTTGTCCCGGGACCAGACGGAGAGGGCGGCGACGAATCCCAAGGAAAGGCTTTTCCAGACGGACGGCTTCCAGACGGCGGCGAAAAACAGGAAACAGGCCGCCCCGAGCAGCGCGACGAAGCTGATGTCCCGTTGCAGGTCGTGGAGGCCTCCCTGCCATGAATAAAACGTGTCCGGCAAAAAGATCATCAGGGATGCCGCCACGCCCAGTTTCCAGTCCTTTCCCAGGGCCAGGGCCGCGCTGTGGACGGACAGCATGAAAACGAGGATGCACAGGGTATGGAACAGGAGGAGGCTTTGCGGCGTGTTCCGGAGCACCGGGGAAAAAACGAGGGCGAAGAAACTCATGCCCCAGGAAAGAAAATGTCCCGAGGCCAGCTTCAAGGCCGGGAAAAACCCTTGCGCATGCAGGGTGTTCATCACCTCATACATGTACATGTAGCTGCCCATGGAATCGTAGTGGGGCATATGTGTCGCGTAGGCATTCTGGAGATACTGGTATTCCAGGATATGGAAAACGGCCGCCACCGCCAGCAGGGCGGCGAATCCCGGAAGCCATGCGGTTTTCTGAGGGGAAGTATCGACGGATGGATGTGCTGGGGACGAAATGGTCATGTCCGTATCGCGGCAACGACCTGGGGCAGGGCTTCCCGCCCGGGATCGTGCGGCTTCATTTCTCTTCGGTCACGGGTTGGGAAAACGTGTAACGTCTCCATGGAACATGCCTGGAGCCGTGCATAATCCGTTGCGCTCCTAAGGAAATTTGAACACGGGTCCACTACCACGCTTTGCCCGCAAGCGCCATCCCCGCCTCCCGGGCGAGTTTTCCAGAAGCCCAAAGCCCGGAACACGGCAGGCCGCGCGACGTTCCTCAGCCGGCGTCCGGCCGGCGCAGGCGGCTCCACAGCCGCCATGCCGCCCCCCGCGCGGCGTGTATCCGGTGCCGCACCGGGAAAAAGGTCCGCTGCACGCGCCTGGTCTCCTCCCGGCACAGGGGGAGGTGGGCCGGGTCCACGCTGAGCCCCCCGTCCCCCATGATCGTGACCACCAGATCCACATTCGCCCCGTGCTCGCGGGCGGTCCAGTGCCGGGCCACGAACTCGTAGTCCCCGGCGATTCTGAAGGAGGCGTCGAAGCGGCTGGACGAGAAGAGCGACGCGCGGTGGAAAAGGGCCGTATGCGGCACGGGCATGCGTTTCGGGAGATCGGCCAGGGCCCTGGCGGCGTCCCCGGAGATGTCCAGCAGCCTTCCGGCGGCACGGTCTTCGAGCAGGGCCCTGCCGCTGGCGAACCGGACGGCCGGCGGCAGGCCCTCCAAAAGGGCCCGCGCCCGCGCAAGCGTGTCCGGCGCGGCCAGCCTGTCGTCCGCGCCCAGGAACAGGACCCATTCCCCCAGCGACGCGGCGTTCGCGGCAAGCGCCGTGTTCCAGGCGTCGTAGATGCCGGCGTCGGGGGCGCTTTCCAGGCGCAGTTCCGGGAGCCTTTCGGCGTGGGCCCGGGCGACGGCGACCGTGGCGTCCCGTGAGCCGCCGTCCTGTACGATGTGGGTGAAGTCCCGGCAGGTCTGGGCGGCCAGGGACGCGAGCAGGCCCGGCAGGGTCCTTTCCGCGTCGCGGGTGGCGGTGATAATGGTGAAATACGCCATCACGGCCTCGTCACGCGGGCACGGTCAATCGGCCAGGCGGTTGTACACGTCGTCCAGGCGGACGATATCGTCCTCTTCCAGGTAGGAGCCGGTCTGGACCTCGATGATGTCCAGGGGGATCCGGCCCGGATTTTCCAGACGGTGCACGTTGCCGATGGGGATGTACGTGGACTGGTCCTCCCGCAGCACGAGCTCCGTGTCGCCGTTGACGATGGCCGCCGTGCCCCGCACCACGATCCAGTGTTCGGCCCGGTGGTGGTGCTTTTGCAGGGACAGGATCTGGCCCGGGTTGACCGTGATGCGCTTGACCTTGAACCGGTCGGCCTGGTCCGTGGTCTCGTATGCGCCCCACGGCCGGTAGACCTTGCGGTGGGAGACCACCTCGGGGCGGCCCTCCCGGCGCAGCCCGGCCACCAGCTCCTTGACCCGGGGCGACGCATCCTTGTCCGCGACCAGCACGGCGTCGGCCGTGACCACCACCACCAGGTCCCGCACGCCCACGGCCGTCAGCAGCCTGTCGCGCGAATCCAGATAGCACCCTTCGGCGTCATGGATGTGCACGTCGCCATGGGTCACGTTCCCGTGCGCGTCCTTTGGGCCGGCCTCGAACAGCGCGTGCCACGAGCCCAGATCGCTCCAGCGCACGGACATGGGCACCACGACGCCCTTGTCGGTCTTTTCCATGACCGCGTAATCGATGGAGTCCTCGGGACAGGCCTCAAAGGCCTTCCTGTCCAGGCGGATAAAATCCAGGTCCGCCTTGCTGGCGGCCACGGCTCGGCGGCAGGCCTCGAGCATCTCCGGCTGGAGCCGCTCCATCTCCCGCAGGTAGGCCGAGGGCTTGAGCACGAAGATTCCGCTGTTCCAATAATGCCCGCCCTCGGCCAGCATGGCCTCGGCCCGCTTCAGGTCCGGCTTCTCCACGAAGGCGTCGATATGCCGCCCGCCCCCCCTGGGCCGGCCGCCGCGGATGTACCCGTAGCCCGTCTCCGGGCGGGTCGGATCGATGCCGAAGGTGACCAGCCAACCCTCCTCGGCCAGGGGCAGGGCCTGGTCCACGGCCCGCGCGAAATCCTCCCGGGGCTCGATATGGTGGTCCGCCGGCAGGACCAGAAGCACGGGGTCGCGCTTTTCGCAGCGCAGGGCGGCCACGGCGATGGCCGGCGCGGTGTTGCGTCCGGCCGGTTCGAGCACGATCTCCCCTTCAAGGCCCAGGCCCCGCAGCTGCTCGGCCACGATGAACCGGTGTTCGAGGTTGCACACGGTCATGGGCGCGAGGGCCCCGGGGAGCCCGGCCGCCCGGGCCAGCGTCTCCTGGAACAGGGTCTTTTCGCCTAAAAGCGCCAGGAACTGCTTCGGGTACAGGTTGCGGGAGAGCGGCCAGAGGCGGCTTCCGCAGCCGCCGCACAGAATGACGGGCTTTATCATGGAATATCCCGGGCGGTCAGTTCCCGCCCCGCACAAGGTTGCGGATCTCCCGGGTCTTGGCGCGCATGAGCTCGGGGTCGCCCCGGGATTCGACGTTGAGGCGCACGAGCGGCTCCGTGTTCGAGGACCGGATATTGAACCGCCAGTCCCCCATGTCCATGCTCAGGCCGTCGACCTCGTCAACCGATGCGGCCCGTTCCCCGTAGTGTTCGCGCAAAAGCGCCAGGGCCGCCGCCGGATCGTCCAGCTGCATGTTTATCTCGCCGCTGCTCGGATAGTCGCGGATCATCGCGTCCACGAAGGTCGAAAGCGGCCGGCCCGTGGCGCTGACAAGCTCGGCCACGAGCAGCCAGGGGATCATGCCGCTGTCGCAGAAGTAGAAATCGCGGAAGTAGTGGTGGGCGCTCATCTCCCCGCCGTACACGGCGTTTTCCCGGCGCATGCGCTCCTTGATGAAGGCGTGGCCGGTCTTGGTCATGATCGGCGCGCCGCCCGACTCCAGAACGACGGCCCGGGTGTTCCACACCAGCCGGGGGTCATGCAGGACGACCTGGCCGGGATGCTTCCGCAGCATGAGCCGGGCCAGCAGCCCGACAAGGTAATAGCCCTCGATGAACCGGCCCTGTTCGTCGTAAAAGAAGCAGCGGTCGAAATCCCCGTCCCAGGCCAGCCCCATGTCGGCCTTGTGGGCCCGCACCGCGTCGGCCGTGGCCTGGCGGCGTTCGGGCAGAAGCGGATTCGGAACGCCGTTGGGGAAGCTGCCGTCCGGCTCGTGGTGGACCTTGATCCAGGAGAAGGGCAGATGCGGCTCCAGGGCGTCGATGAGCGGGCCGGCGCAGCCGTTGCCCGGGTTGGCGACGAGGCGCAGGGGCGCAAGCCCACGCAGGTCCACCGTGCCGAGCAGGCGCTCGATGTAGACCCGCCGGTGGGCCAGGGGCCGCGTCGAACCGGCGCGGGGCGGGGCGTCGCCCCAGTTTTCGGCCGCAACGCGGGCCTTGATCTCCCCCAGCCCCGTATCCCCGGAAATCGGCGCGGAACCCGGCCCCACGAGCTTCATCCCGTTGTGGTCCCGGGGGTTGTGGCTGGCCGTGACCATGATGCCGCCCCCGGCCCGAAAGTGGGCCGTGGCGAAATAGACCTCCTCCGTGCCGCACAGCCCGATGTCCAGGACGTCGGCCCCGCCCGCCGCGAGCCCGGAGGCCGCGGCCCCGGCCAGATCCCGGCTCGTCTCCCGGATGTCGTATCCCAGGACCACGGTTTCGGGCCGCAGCTCGGCCGCGAAGGCCCGGCCGATGCGCCATGCCAGGGCGGCATCGAGCTGCCGGGGGACCTGGCCGCGGATGTCGTAGGATTTGAAGCAGTCGAGAGTGTCCATGTCTTTTCCGCACGGCATGGCCCTTTCATGTGCGGAGACGGAATCCCGCTCCGCCGCATCGCGGGAGGGGCGGCCGATCAGAAGTCCGGCTTTCCGGACCGGTTTTGCAGGAAGTCGCGGTACGCGTCGCGCAGGCCGTCTTCCAGGGCGATGCGCGGTTTCCACCCCATGGCGAAAAGCCGGCCCGAATCCATGAGCTTGCGCGGCGTGCCGTCGGGCCTTGAGGGGTCGGTGTCGATCCCGCCCCCGAAGCCCACGATGCGGGCGATGAGCCGGGCCACGTCCAGGATCGTATGCTCCTCCTGGCTGCCCACGTTGACGTGGCATTCGCCGGAATAGTTCTCCATCAGGAACACGCAGGCCTCGGCCATGTCGTCCACGTGCAGAAACTCGCGCAGGGGCGTTCCCGTGCCCCAGATGGCCACCCTGTCCAGGCCGGCTTCCTTGGCTTCGTGAAATCGCCGGATCAGCCCCGGAATGACGTGGCTGTTCTCCGGGTGGTAGTTGTCGCCCGGGCCGTAGAGGTTGGTGGGCATGGCGCTGACGGCGTCGAAGCCGTACTGCCGGCGGTAGGCCTGGCACATCCTGATGCCCGCGATTTTCGCCAGGGCGTAGGGTTCGTTGGTGGGTTCGAGGGGACCCGTGAGCAGGTATTCCTCCTTGATGGGCTGGGGGCAGTCCCGGGGATAGATGCACGAGGACCCCAGGAAGAGGAGCTTCTCGACGCCGAAGCGGGAGGCGCTGTCGATGACGTTGTTCTGGATCTGCAGGTTCTGGTAGATGAACTCGGCCGGATAGGTGGCGTTGGCGTGGATGCCCCCCACCCTGGCCGCCGCCAGCATCACGTAGGCCGGCCTGTGCTGCGCGAAAAACGCCCGCACCGCCGCCTGATCGCACAGGTCCAGTTCCGCGTGGGTGCGGACCACGAGGTTGCCGTACCCGGCCCGCGTCAGCGCGCGGCACAGGGCGCCGCCGACCAGGCCGCGATGTCCGGCCACGTAGAAAGGGGCGGTCCTGTCCATGTCATTCGTTATAGGTGAAGGACTTGAAGCCCGCCACCTTGCACACGGCGTCGCGCATGCTTAAGGACAGGTCCTCGCGGGCCATCTCGGCCACCATCTCCTCGAAGGTGATCCTGGGAACCCATCCCAGCTTTTCCCTGGCCTTGGCCGGATTCCCCAGCAGGGTGTCCACCTCCGTGGGCCGGAAGTAGCGCGGGTCGATGCGCACGATGACGTCCCCGGACTTGGCGTGGCACTGGATTCCCTGACGCCCTCCCGCGGCCCGGGCCAGCCTGTCCAGGTCCACGGCGGCCACGGTGCCGGTTTCCTCCAGGCCGCTCCCCTGCCAGTCCAGGGTCAGGCCCACTTCCGCCGCCGCCGTGTTCACGAAGTCGCGGACCGAAAACTGCCGTCCGGTGGCGATGACGAAATCCTCGGGCTGCTCCTGTTGCAGCATCAGCCACTGCATTTCGACGTAGTCCCGGGCATGGCCCCAGTCGCGCCGGGCCTCCAGGTTGCCGAGGTAGAGGCAGTCCTGAAGGCCTAAAATGATGCGCGCCAGAAGGCGGGTGATCTTGCGGGTGACGAAGGTCTCGCCGCGTATGGGCGACTCGTGGTTGAACAGGATGCCGTTGCAGGCGTACATGCCGTAGGCCTCGCGGTAGTTGACCGTGATCCAGTAGGAATACAGCTTGGCGCAGGCATAGGGCGAGCGGGGGTAGAACGGCGTTTTTTCGGTCTGGGGAACCTCCTGCACCATGCCGAAAAGCTCCGAGGTCGAGGCCTGGTAGAAGCGCGTCCGGCCGGCAAGGCCCACGATGCGTATGGCCTCCAGCAGCCGCAGGGTGCCCAGGGCGTCGATGTCCGCCGTGTATTCCGGGGACTCGAAGGACACCTGGACATGGCTCTGGGCCGCCAGGTTGTAGACCTCGTCGGGCCGGACCTCCTGCAGGATGCGGATGAGGTTGCAGGAATCGCTCATGTCGCCGTAGTGCAGAAAGAACCGCCGCTGGCTGGCGTGGGGGTCCTGGTACAGGTGGTCGACGCGGTCCGTGTTGAACAGGGACGAGCGGCGTTTGATGCCGTGCACCTCGTACCCCTTGCCCAGAAGAAGTTCCGCGAGATACGCGCCGTCCTGGCCGGTGATTCCGGTAATGAGGGCTTTTTTCATCATGCGTCTTTTTCGGATAAAAGGCGTTCAAAGGGCCGCGACACCCGGGAAGCCGGTCCATGCCGGCGTTTCGGAGCGGAGGTTTTTCATGATCCGGGGGAAAAGGTTCCTCATCGGCTGTACATGCGGACTATCCCATCTTCGGCCCCTTGTCCAACAAGGGGCCGCGAAAACCCGGCCCGGCGGAACCGTTCAGGTCGCCGGGCCCGGCTTCCGGCTCCCTGACCATGCGTCCTTCCCGGCGCGGATCGCGGCCATGGCCCGGGCCTTGGCCGCCGGATGGGCCTCGTGCAGGGCCCGTCCCCGCCCGGCCACGGCCCAGGGGTCAAAGGGCGTGCGATACAGCATGGTGATCTTCGGCACGTAGGCGAACGCGTTGCCGAAGCCGTAGCGCATCCACAGGTTCCAGTCCTCGAGCATCTCCACCTCCGGATCGAACCCCCCGCGCTCCTCGTACAGGGACCGGCTCGCCAGGGCCGAGATGACGATATAATTGTCCTCACGAAGCGCCGCGTAGTCCCACGTCCGCCACAGACCCTTTGGCCGGCGTTCGCAGGCCTCGACGTAGCGCCCCCGGGCGGGGTCGAGGCGGGTCACCACCTCCAGCCCCGGGGCGTAGGCCGCGTGGCACTCCGGATGGTCGGACAGGGCCCGCATCAGGGTTTCGATGTGGTCCGCGTACAAGAGGTCGTCGTCGTCCAGAAACAGGAAATACGGCGCGGAGGCCGCCTTGAGCGCGGCGTTGCCCGTGGCCGAGCGCCCCCGCCTGGGATTGGGGATGTGGCGCACCGTGGTCCCGGCCGGGGCCCGGCGGGCCAGGGTTTCGACCAGCTCCTTCTGGGTGTCGCCGCCGTCCTCGGACACGACCAGCTCGACGGCCGGCCAGGTCTGGTTGAACACGCTTTGCACGGCCTGGGCCAGAAGAAACCCTCGCCCCGCATAGGTGCGGATCAGCACCGAGACGCGCGGCGCCTCCCCGGGCGGAAACGCCGGGGGCCGGGCCGGGACGAACGCCCCGCCGCGCGACAGCTCGTAATCCAGGCCCCGGAAGGGGTAACGGGCCCGGGCCGGGCCTTTTGCGCGGCGCAGGCGCGGCAGGGCCGGGACGAGGGCCGCGAGCTTTCTCAGAAGCGAACGCTTCACGCCCGGAAAGGGCTCCGGGCGGATCAGGAAGGCGGCGTACAGCGCAAGGCCGGCCAGGACGTCCCGAATGTTTCCGTAGCGCAGGCGCACGAACAGGTTGCCGAAGGCCCCGCCGGCGTACTGGGCCGGCTTGGCCGCCCCGGGGGCCTCGTAGGCGTGGTGGGTGACCGCGGCCGCGGGGACGTACTTGAGGGCGTAGCCGTGGGAGCGCAGCCGGTAGGACAGCTCCACGTCCTCGGCGTACATGAAAAGGGCCGGGTCGTAGCCGCCGCACCGCTCGTAGGCGCTGCGGCGCAGAAGGACGCAGGCATGGGAGGACCACGCCGTCTCCAGGGTCACCGGGTCGTAGTGCTTGGGATGCTCGTAGGGGTACTGGCGCAGTTCCCAGCTTCCCACGATGCCCCCGGTGTCGGCCAGGGCCGCGCGCACCACGGCGCACAGGGAGTCGGGCAGGAATTCGAGATCCACGTTGGCGACCAGACAGTAGGCGCACCGCCCGGCGCGCAGGGCCCGGTCGTGTCCCGCGCCGAACCCCGCGTTCTCCTGGGCCACGAACCAGGTCCCGGCGAAGCCCTCCCTTTTTTCGGCCAGGAAGTCCCGGATGCGGCCCGCGGTGTCGTCGCTGGAGCCGTTGTCCACGATGCGCAGGTAAAGCCTGTCCAGGGGATAGCGCTGCGCTGTCAGGGAGGCGAAAAAGCCGTCCAGCCAGCGGGAGCTGTCGTGGGTGACCACGGAGAGGTCCAGTTCGGGCCATTCGTCCGGCTCGGGCGCGGGCACGGCCGTGCGCACGGCCGCCTCGTCACTGCGGCGCGCCGCCATGTCCCGACGGAACCGGCGGTTGTCCGGGGAGTGGGAAAAGGCCAGGAGGCCTTGTCTGGCCCGGCCCCACCAGCGCAAGAGGGCCACATGCGCGGCCGGGAACGCCGCGAAACGCCAGTAGATGTTGCGCAGGACGTCGTACGCCGGGGTCCACGGGGAACGCGGCCGCCCGGTCCGGCCGCCCTCCGGGCCGGGAAGGGTCGAACCCCCTTTCTGCTGCATGGACCGCACTCCTTCACGCCCCGGGCGACGGCTCAGGACAGGGCGATGAACAAAAACGACCACATCCCGAGCAGGAAGAACGCCGGGCCGAAGGTGATGGTCAGCACCTCCCGGCGATGCTGCGGCAGCCTGGACATGATGGCGAAGAGCATGGGCAGGACGGGGAACAGGTAGCGTCCCTGGGCCTGGAAATCCATGGCCCAGGAAAAGTACACGGACTGCCCAACGGCAAGGACCAGACTTCCGGCCAGAAAGACCAGGAGCAGCCGGGAATGGCCGCCGCCCTTCCAGAGAAACCACCCCAGGACCGCAAAAAACGTCAGCCACATCAGGGCGAAAAACGCGTAGTACTGGAGCGGGGCGAATTTTTGCATGTAGCCGTACACCCCGACGAAACTCTCAAAGCTTCGGATGTGCCAGCGGTAGGTGTCGCCGAAGATCTCCAGCGGATCGACTCCCTTGTCGCGAAGCCGCAGCGAAAACTGGCCCTCCCCTTTCGTGAACCTGCTCGGCTTGTACTGCTCCTCGGCGTGGAGCTCGACGAAGGCCGCCATGCGCCTGTCGCGCTCATATCCGTTGATATGGTCCTGATACCAGGCATTGAGGCCGTAGACCGCCGTCACGCACGCCGCCAGGGCCGCGAGCTTGAGCAGGCGCCGCCTTTTGCCGACGGCGTCCCTGAGGATGTCCAGAAGGGCGAGCCCGAAAAAAAAGGCCAGGACCAGGAGGTAGTTGGGCTTGGATATGGCGGTCAGCCCCATCAGCCCGGCCAGGATGACGCCTCCGGACAGGTCGTCCGTAAAGGACGGGGAGGACAGGAACCGGCCCACCGGGTTGTCCGGTCCGGCCAGGAGCACCGCGGTCAAAAGCGTCAAAAACAGCGGAAAGGCGTCGCCGTTGAAATAGGAAAAGGTGTAGAACAGTTGCGGCGAGCACACCAGCACCAGCGTCAGGGGCGCGCGCACCCGCTCCCGCCACAGAAGAAGGGCGGCGAGAAAGAAGAACAGGGCGACATTGAGCAGCCGGGCGGTCTGGTAATAGGTCGGAGCCAGCTCCAGCACCCGGGTGGCCAGCCCGATCAGCCAATAGACCGGGTAGCCGTCCTGCGCATAGGAATAGCCGTATTTCGACAGGGAGGGGATGAGCCTGGGGTCGTCCACCGCCGGCGGCAGCCAGGCGGAGGTGAAGACCCGGGCGGCCTCGACGTGCTGTCTCTCGTCGGGGTGGCTGTCCAGGGGGCTTTCGGCGGCCAGGGCCAGCATCATGCCCAGGATGACCCCGGGCAGAAGGGTCGTGGCGAAAAACGCCCCGGCCGGGGTCGTCCGGGCGCGCCACAAGAGAACCAGGACGACCAGGACCAGGCCCACGGCCACCGCCGCCTCGGTCTGGGTGAGGTAGCCGTCGGGCTTCCCGCCGTCGATGGCCAGGGGTTCGTCGAACCGGACCAGCAGTTGCGGATCGGGCGCCTCCGGGCCGACGGTCACGGTCAGCCGGCCGCCGGCGAGGGCCATGCCGGCGATGTCCCGCCTGGCCTCGATGCGTGACAGGGGGATGGACACGGGCGGGTCGCCCGCCCTGGGAACCAGCCGCAGGCCGGTGATGACGAAGGTCCCCCCGCCTTCCGGGGGGTCGATCCGCAGGGCCCGCACCCGTTCGCCCCTGAGCACGAAGGCATAGGTCCGGGGGGCGCCGTCGGCGGCCGTCTGGACGGCCATGCTGTCCTTTTCGTCGAAGCCCCACATGGGGTCGAAATACAGCCGGACAAGGCCCGGGGACGTGGTCTCCATCTCGAGCAGGACATTGGCCTTGTCGTCGGTGGCCAGGACGGCGCCGAGGGTGTGAAAGAGAAAACACCCCAGAAGGACGTGGACGAGACAGACGAGGGTGCCGAGGCGGGTGCCCTGACCCGGCGGATGGGGAGTGTCTCGGAAAATGTCTTCGGACATGGTCACCGTTCCGGAGGCGGGCCGATCGATACGCCCGCGCTTCCGCGTTTTATGCCGGAGCGGCGTGTTGCGCGAAGGCCCCGCCCTACTCTCCGGCCGTCTTTCTGAGCAACCCCCGGCCTTCCAGATACCTCAGGACGGCCAGGGCCGCCTCCCGGGGGGTGCAGGCCGAGGTGTCGATGGCCAGCTCCGGATTTTCCGGGGGCAGATAGGGGTCGTCCACCCCGGTGACGCCGCGCAGGATTCCGGCCCGGGCCTTGGCGTACAGCCCCTTGCGGTCGCGCTGCTCGCAAACCGCCAGGGGGGTGGAGACGTAAATTTCGATAAACGGCCCCCACTGTGAGACGATCTCCCGCGCCGTGAGGCGGGATTCGGGATAGGGGGCGATGGGGGCGCACAGGGCGATGCCCCGGTTCTTGGTGATCTCGCTGGCCACGTATCCGATGCGCCGCACGTTGAGATTGCGATGCTCGCGGGAAAACGTCAACTCGCTGGACAGGTGGCGGCGGACGATGTCCCCGTCCAGCAGGCTGACCGGCCGGTCCTGGCATTCCTGGAGCATGACGAAAAGGACCTTGGCCAGCGTGGACTTGCCGGCCCCCGAAAGCCCGGTCAGAAACAGCGTGAACCCCATCCTGTGGGCCGGGGGGCGCGTCCGGCGCAGCTCCCGGACCACCTCGGGGAAGGCGTACCACTCCGGAATCCCCTCCCCCCGGTCCAGGCGGCGTTCCAGGTCCGCATGGCCGACCTCGACGCCGGCGATGCCCTTCCTGATGTCGCGGGGGTCCAGGTACAGGGAGAACTCCGGGACATACCTCCGGGGCCGAAACGGCAGCGGGGTCACCCCGAGGCCTTCCTTCACCTCCTCCAGGGCCTGAAGGGCCGCCCAGGGCGGATAGAAGGGCTTGCCGCGGCCCGCAAAGGGGTCGTCGTGGCGCTCGTGCACGAGAAAATGGGTGCACCCGTAATTGCGGTTGACCAGGGCCTGGAGCATGGCCCCGCGCGGGCCGGCCTGGCGGGCGCGCATGGCCGTGAGGCACAACAGGGCGCTGTGGGGCGGCATGTGCCGCACGAAGGACTCGTAGCAGCGCACCGTGGAAAACGAGGCGACCTCGGTGAAGTGGGCCGCGGGCAGCAGCGGGGAGATGAAAAGCCTGGCCCCGTGCTCGGCGGCGCAGGACAGAAGCGTCTCCCGGTGCATGACGTGCAGCGGGGCCGCGTCCTGGAAACCGATGGCCGGCCTCCGGCCCCCTTCCGCCAGAAGGCGGCGGGCCTGGGCCGGGGTGTGGCGCAGGTGGACGAAATCGTAGTGCTGGGGCAGGGACAGCCCCTCCACGGGGCCGGCCAGGCACACGGCGTCCCGGTCCGCCAGCAGCCGGTCCGCCTCGGGATGCCGTCCGGGGCGGTCGGTCCCGTACACGGCCCGGGCCCACGCCCGGGGGTCGGGCTCCCATATCTCCGTAAGAGAAAGGGCCGCCAGCATGAAGCCTTCCCGGTCCCGCAAGGCCACCCGCCGCCCGGGGGCCAGATCCCGCGCCGCCGCCCGGGGAAACGACAACACCACGGGAATGGGCCAGAAGGTTCCGTCCGGAAGCCGCAGATCCGAAAGGATGGCCTCGCACTCCTTGCTCGTGGCGTAGCCGCGCAAGGGGGCATAGCCCCGGTTCAGGAGCAGTTCGAGATCGCACCGCGCCTTTTCGTCCAGGAAAAGCGAGGGCATGTCCAGGGCCTCTTCGCGCAGGCGCGCCAAGCGGCGATCGGGCACGATCAGGGTTTCCGGGTTCGCTTTTTCCATCAGGCGGTCTTTTGTCCGGGACATGCGGCGGGCATGGCCGTGTCGCGCGGGTGCGGCCCGGGAGGCGGAGGGTCCGCCGTGTCGTTCAGGAACACAAAAGGGTCTTCCCGTTCGGCGGGTGAAAGGTCGCGGGTCTTCGTCGCATGCCGCGAGGTCAGGATCGTATAGACGAGGCGCGACGGAAGCAGGTTGAAAAGATATCCGGAAACGCCTCCGGCGACGTCGCCCGTGGCCCTGATGTAGCGCCGGATGGAGCCGGGGCCCGACCAGCGCCGGCTCAGGTTCCGTCCGTCGGAGCGAATCCTCCACAGGGCCAGCGGCTCCTGAAGATTGGAGATGGCGCCCGCGTTTCCACATAAGTGCTTTCTGATGAACTGGAAATCGTTCCGGTACAGATAGCCCTCGTCGTATCTGAAGGCCGGGTCGTTGCGAAACATGAGCGTGCTGTGAAAGGCCTTGTCGTCCCTCTCCTTCGCCCGAAAGACGCTGAGCCTGCCGAAGGATTCCCACAGGACATAGGTCATGGAGCCGCAGGCCTGAAACTCCGGATGGCCCTCCAGGAACTCGACCTGGCGGGAGATCTTGTCGGCCCGCCACAGGTCGTCATGGTCGAGAATGGCGATATACCGGCCTTTTGCTTTTTCGAGGAGGGAATTGAGGCCCGCGTAGGGTCCCTTTTTTCGTCCGGAGAAAAGCACTTCGCAGGGATAGGGGCTGGTCTCCTTGATTTTGGTCAAGAAAGACGCGGTTTCGTCCGTTGAACCGTCGTCGTGCACAAGTATTTCAAGGTTCGTATACGTCTGACGGAGGACGCTTTCGATCGTCGCGCCAAGAAAGCGTTCCGCATTGTGGGTGCAGATCAAGACCGATACGAGTGTTGTTTTTTCCATGTCCCGGCCGTGTCGGCATTCCCCTTCGTCCGGCGGCGGCCGCCGCGCCGCGAGGAGAAACGCCGCAGGCGCTGGTTTGCCATTTCGGATTCGAATTGGCAATACATAATCGGCCGCTGGCGGCCGGCCCGGGGGGGGACGTTTTTTTCATGGGGGCGCGGCGCTGGGCTTTTTCCGTCGGCGGTGCTATCGGCCCCTACCGGCCGGTCCGGCGAAACCCGGACCGAGACAGGCAGGACACGAGATTGGGCGAAAAAACGGACCTGGTTCGTCTGGCGGCCGACATGGCCCGGCTCGCGCAGGGCGGCCTCCCCGTCGTTCTGGCCGTCAGCCATTCCGACGTCGGGGGCTCGAGGCGCCATATCGACGACCTGGCCCGACTGCTGCACGGCCACGCCCGCCACCTGCTCATGGTCCCGCATACCATACTGGGACACCGGGTTGGAAACATGGTCGATATCCTGTGGAACCAGCCCGGCGAATCCTTCCATATCGTCCTGGATTACGAAACGGACCACTCCCTGCTGTTGGATTTTTTCCGGGCAATCGGCGTCTCGCGCATCCACTATCACCACCTCCTGGGCTGGGACGCCTCCGTGCGGGACCTTCCCCGGGAACTGGAGGTCCCCTTTGATTTCACGGCGCACGATTATTACAGTTTTTGTCCCCGGATACATCTGATGACCCCGGACGGGGGCTATTGCGGCGAAGACGGCGAGGGACAATGCCGGCGATGCCTGGAGGATCACCCGGCCGCGAAGGGCGGGTCGATCGAAACCTGGCGGGCGAATTCCGCCGCGTTTCTGGAGCGGGCCGCACGGGTCTTCGCCCCGTCCTTCGATGTCGCCGGACGGCTGCGGCGTCATTTCCCGGATGCCGCTCTCGTCACGGCCTGGCACCCGGAGCCGACGCCGCCCCAGCCCCCCCTCCCGAAACCCCTCCCCGAGGCCGGCCGGCCGCTCGTCATCGCCGTCCTGGGGGCCATGTCCAGGCACAAGGGGGCCGACACCCTGGAGGCCTGCGCCAGGGACGCCAAAAAACGGGGCCTGCCCCTTTCCTTCGAGCTCATCGGCCATGCCTATCGGCGTCTGTCCGTCCGCCCCCGGTCCGCCCTGACCGTTCACGGCCGGTACCGGGAACAGGAGCTGCAAGGACTTTTGCGCGCGGTCTCCCCCCACATCGTCTGGTTCCCGGCCCGGGTTCCCGAAACATACAGCTTCACGCTGTCCGAGGCCCTGCGCAGCGCCCTGCCGGTGGTCGTCCCGAATCTCGGGGCCTTTCCGGAGCGGGTCGCCGACCGTCCGGAATCGTACGTCGTCCCCTGGGACATGCGGCCGGAGGACATCAACGACTGGTTCATGGCCTATCGGGGAAAAAAGGCCCGGAGCCTGGAAAAACCCGCCGTCCGGACGCCGGCCTTCTCGTATCCGGCGGACTATCTGCGGCCGGCCCCTTCCCCGGCGGCGCGGAAAACCGGCCCGCCGGCTCCGGAGGAACTGCTCCGGGCGGCTCGAAAAAATCGCGCCTACGTGGACCGGAAAACGACCGCGTTCCGCATCCTGTTTCACGCCGTCGGAAAACGCCTGCTGCGCGCTTCCCGGCAGGTTGCGAAACGAACACGGAAAGCGGCGCGCGGCCTGCTCGGCAGGTTTCGCCGGCAGGCCTCGTGAGGCGGGACCCGGGGGCGTTTTTCCCCTGTCCCGGGGCGCCCGGGCCGGGCGCCGGGGCGGCCTTGTCCTGCCGCGGGCAATGGTGATACCAAGCGGGGCGTGCCTTTCCTGTTTCCAACATCGAACCACGGCGAACCCCTATGGCATCTGTCCTGAAAAAGATTCTCGGCGCACGCCCGGCCGCTCCCGCCGCCTGCCCCAGGCCGGAGTATCCGGACACCCCGGAGATGGTCGGGGCGCTGTGCTACACCCGGGGCCGGAACGACTGGTATCCGCCGCTTCTGCTCCCGGCCCCGGCCCTGGGGCGGCGCATCGGCGACTCCCGCTACGTCCGGGAGGCCCTGGAGCTGAGCCGCCGCCTGGAGCCGGACGACTACGTATCCTACCTGCAAGCCTATTACGCCGAGGGGCTGAAGCGCTTCGGCGACGCCTGGGGCTATGCCGACATCGTCACCGTCCTGCTGGCCCTGGCCGAAACCCTGCGGCCCGAACGCTATCTGGAGATCGGCGTGCGCCGGGGCCGCAGCGCCTGCGCCGTGGCCTCCAAGGCCCCGGCCTGCCGGTTCCACCTGTTCGACATGTGGCCCGGCAAGCGGTACGCCGGCATGGACAACCCCGGCCGGGCCCTGGTGGACGCGGAGCTCGACAAATGCGGCCACACCGGCCCCCGGGACTACCACCACGGCAACTCCCACCAGACCCTCAAGGCGTTTTTCCGGGATAACGAGGCCCTGCGTTTCGACATGATCACCGTGGACGGGGACCACTCCCGGGAAGGGGCCATCGAGGACCTGGCGGACGTCCTGCCGCGCCTGAAGATCGGCGGCGCGATCGTCTTCGACGACATCTGCCACCCCAGCCACCCCTATCTCCTGGACGTCTGGCGGGAGATGGTGGCCACCGACCCCCGGTTCACCTCCTGGTCCAACCCCCATGTCGGATACGGCGTGGCCTTCGCCCTGCGCCGCTGGTAGGACCCCGCAAGGAAAAACCCTCCATGAACGAACTGCGTTACATTCCCGCCGACGTCTTCCAGGGGCTTCTTTCCGAGGCCCTGCCCCCGGTCCCCCGGGCCGAGGCCTTCGCCACCCTGTGCCGGATCAACACCCTGTACATGGTCGCCCGGGCCGGTTCCGGCCACCTGGGGTCGAGCTTCAGCGCCATGGACATCGTGGCCTGGCTGCACCTTCAGGAGCTCGGCCGGGAACGGGGGGACCTGTTCTTCTCCTCCAAGGGCCACGACTGCCCGGGATTCTACGCCGTGCGGCTGGCCCTTCGGCTGCTCGACTTCGACCTGCTGCACCGCCTGCGCCGCCTGGGCGGCCTGCCCGGGCACCCCGACGTGCACGTCCCGGGCGTGGTGGCCAACACCGGCTCCCTGGGCATGGGCGTGGCCAAGGCCAAGGGGCTGCTTTTGGCCGACCGCCTGCGCGGCCGGGACCGGCGCGTGTTCGTGCTTCTGGGCGACGGCGAGCTCCAGGAAGGCCAGACCTGGGAGTCGCTTTTGCCCTGCGCCAACCTGCGTCTCGCGGGGCTTACGGCCATCGTGGACCACAATAAGCTGCAATCCGACACCTGGGTGGACCAGGTCAGTTCCCTGGGCGACCTCGAAGCCCGGTTCGCGGCCCACGGCTGGATGGTCACCCGCTGCGACGGCCACGACCTCACGGCCCTGGCCGCCTGCCTGGACCGGTGCCGCCGGGAACGCGACCGGCCCCAGGTGATCGTCGCCGACACGGTCAAGGGCAAGGGCGTCTCCTTCATGGAGCGCACCGCCCACGACGCCGAACACGACCTGGAGCGCTACTACTACCACAGCGGCGCGCCCAAACCCGAGGAATACGCCCGGGCCCTGGACGAACTGTCCCGGCGGGCAAACGGGCAACTGGCGGCCCTGGGCCTGCCGCCGCTTCGCACCGAGGCCGTGGCCCACACCCCGGCCGCCCCGGCCCAGGGCGAACGACTGGTCGCCGCCTACGCCCAGGCCCTGCTGGAGGCCGGCCGAGGCGACCCGGACCTCGTGGTCCTGGACGCCGACCTGGCCCTGGACTGCGGGGTGCTGCCCTTCCGCAAGGCCTTTCCGGAGCGCTACTTCCAATGCGGCATCGCCGAACAGGACATGGTGTCCACGGCCGGGGCCATGGCCCGGCAGGGCCTTATGCCCGTGGTCCATTCCTTTGCCTGTTTCCTAAGCGCCCGGCCCAACGAACAGATCTTCAACAACGCCACCGAACGCAGCCATGTCCTGTACGTCGGCAGCCTGGCCGGGGTCCTGCCCGGCGGCCCGGGCCACTCCCACCAATGCGTGCGCGACATCGCCGCGCTCAAGGGCATTCCGGACATGGTCATGCTGGAACCCGGCTGCGCCCGGGAAGTGGGGCCGGCCCTGGATTACCTGCTGCGCGTCCATGACGGCCCGGGCTACCTGCGTCTGGTGACCATCCCGGTCGCGCGGCGCTTCGACCTTCCGGAGGACTACGCCCTGACCCCCGGGCGGGGCGTGGAGCTGCGCGCCGGCCGCGACGCGGTCCTGGTGGCCGCCGGCCCGGTGCTCCTCAACGAGGCCATGGGGGCGGCCGAGATCCTGGCCGGCGAAGGCGTCGAACTGGGCGTGGTCGATCTGCCCTGGCTGAACCGGGTGGATGCGGACTGGCTGGCGGAGCTGGCCGGGCGTTGTCCGCTGCTGGTCCTGGCCGAAAACCACTTTCTGGAAGGGGGACAGGGCGAAACCGTGGCCGCGGCCCTGGCCGGGCTGCGCCTGCCCGACCCGCCCCGGCTGGTCCGCGTCGGCCTCGGCGACATCCCCCGCTGCGGCCTGAACACGGAAGTCCTGGCGACCCACGGCCTGGACGCGGCCGGTCTGGCCGCCCGCGTCCGGGAACACCTGCAGGCATGAGATCCTTTCTGCGGAACCGGATCGGCGACTTTTTTCTCCGCACCAGGGGCGGCCGGACCGCCGTCCCGCCCAAGCCGCTGGATCTGGTGGTCAAGACCTTCGGACGCGGCCCGGGAAAACCGGTGCTCTTTCTCGGCGATTCGTCGGTGGAGCGCATCGCCCGGGAGGACGCGGACCGCCGCACCACGGCCGAGATGCTCGACGCCCGGCTCGGCGGCGTCGTCCTGGGGGCCACCCACTCGGCCTACCATCCCACGATCTATCGGCACCTGCTGGCCCTGTTCGAGCGTCTGCCCGCCCGGCCGCGACTGGTGGTCGTGGCGGTCAACCTCCGCTGCTTCTCGCCCATATGGGAGTTTCGGCCGGAATTTCAGTTCCGGTCGGAAATCGGGCGCATCGACGAATACGCCCGCCGGGGCCGCCTGCGGCCGCATCGCGGCGACGCCCCCCGGGATGAGGCCGCCTGGAACCGGTTTCTGGCGCACGATCTCGGCCTCGCCGAATCGGACCTGACACGGGTCGGGGACTACATCCGCCTGACCGAATCCCGTCCGGCCGACCCCGACGGCCAGACCCGGCGCCGCCGGGGACTTTTCATGGCCCACTACCTCCCCCCCCTGGCCCCGGACAACCGCCGGCTGGCCGATCTGGCCCGGACCGTGGAGCGCCTCCTCCCCTTGGGGATAAATATCTTGCTGTATCTGACTCCAGTAAATATGATGGCAGGGATTCGCCATGTGGGGGAGCACTTCGCCTTGGGCGTGAAACGCAACGCCGACCGTGTGCTGCAGGCCGTCCACGACGCAACTTCCGGACGCGCGCCCGCGCGTTGCGTGCCCCTGGATTTATCCCGCGCCCTTGACGCCACGTTCTTCTTCCACCGCGAAGACACCACGGAACACCTCAATCAACATGGTCGCGCCGCCCTTGCCGGAATCCTTGAGAAACATATCGGGTCCCACGGATTGCTCAGCGACCACCCTGGACATGAAACAGACATCCCCTGAAAATCCCCCGATAATCAGCGTCCGGAATCTTTCCAAGAGATACCGGATAACCCACACCGACCTAAGTCCCATGGCCCGGCTGCTGCGGTTTCTGCGGAGCAAGAAAGAGGGGGGCCGGGAGAAAATCTTTTTCGCCCTGAAAAACGTCAGCTTCGACATCCACCAGGGGGAAAAGATAGGGATCATCGGCCACAACGGCGCGGGCAAGTCCACCCTGCTCAAGATCCTGTCCCGGATCACCTATCCCAGCGAAGGCGAGGCCAGGATCCGCGGCCGGGTGACCTCGCTTCTGGAGGTGGGCACCGGATTCAACCCGGAACTGACCGGGCGGGAAAACATCTATCTCAACGCCGCCATGCAGGGGCTGACCCTGCAGGAGGTGCAGGAGCGCTTCGACGACATCGTCCAGTTCTCCGGCGTGGGCAAGTTTCTCGAACTCCCGGTCAAGTTCTACTCCAGCGGCATGTACGCCCGCCTGGGCTTCTCCGTGGCCGCGCACCTCGATCCCGACATCCTCCTGCTGGACGAGGTGCTGTCCGTGGGCGACGTGGCCTTTCAGGAAAAATGCCTCAAAAAAATGGACTCCCTGACCGGCGGGGGGCGGACGGTGCTGTTCGTTTCCCACAGCATCGCCAGCATCCTGCAGTTCTGCGACCGGGTCATCTGGCTCGACCAGGGCGCCATCCGGCTCGACGGCAACGCCGTGGAGGTGGTCCGGGCCTATGAGGAGGCCAACCGGGTGGGCGGCGACCCCATGGACCTCTCCTGCGTCACCGACCGCCGGGGCACCGGGGTCGCGCGCTTCCTGAAAAGCCGGCTCGCCGACGCCGACGGCAGGCCCTGCGAGTCGGTGCGCACCGGCCAGGACATCCAGGTCATCCTCGAATACGAATTCCAGGAGGAGATGCCGGAGAAGATCCACAGCGTGGACATCGCCCTGGCCGTGGAAAACGAGCGGCAGCAACGCCTGATCTCCATGCACAGCGACGTGCTGGAAACGGATCTGACCGGCATGAAAAAGCGCGGCCGCTTCGTCTGCCGGATCGAACGCCTTCCCCTGATGCCCGCCGTGTATCAGCTCCTGGTCTCCCTGCACATCAACCACCAGCTCGTGGACAAGGTCGGCCGGGCCGGCAAGGTCGTGGTGACCGAAGGCGACTTCTTCGGCACGGGCCGCCTGCCGCACAAGGCCATCGCCCCGGTGTGCGTGGACTTCGACTGGCGGCACGAATCGATAACCTCCTAAACCAGGGCGGCGCGCCCTCTTTCGAAAACGCCCCCTCCGTGGATTCCGCAACCATGCAGGACCCTTTTCTCTCCGTCGTGGTGACCTCGCGAAACGACGATCCGGGCGGCGAACTCAACCGCCGCACCGCGGTTTTCGCCGACACCCTGGCCAGGCAGTGCCACACGCTGCGCCTGCCGCTGGAATTGGTGGTCGTGGAATGGAACCCCCAGCCCGACCGGCCGCCCCTGGCCGAGGCCGTGGCCTGGCCCGAACCGGGCTGGATGCGCACCCGCATCGTCACCGTGGCCCCGGAGCTGCACGCCGGCTTCCCCAACGCGGCGCGCATCCCCCTGTTTCAGATGATCGCCAAGAACGTGGGCATCCGCCGGGCCAAGGCCCCGTTCGTGCTGGCCACCAACGTGGACGTGCTGTTTTCCATGGAGCTCATGGCCTGGCTGGCCGACCGCAATCCGGACCCCGGGGCCATGTACCGCCTGGACCGCTGCGACATCCCCCCGGCCCCGGAGCTCGACGGGACCCTCGAAGCCCGCATGGACTATTGCCGCGGCCATGTCATCCGGATCTATGCGGCCTCGAAGGTGCTGACCCCGGCCGGGGGGCGGAAATTTTTCGCCCCCGAGGCGGACGCCTTCCGGTCCCCGGGCAACCTGCCGGGCAAGGAGCCGGGGATGCCGCCCTATCTGCACACCAACGCCTGCGGCGACTTCACCCTGCTCTCGAAGGACGCCTGGATGGATCTGCGCGGCTATCCCGAACTGCCCCTGCGGGCCTTCAAGCTGGACGGGCTCTTGTGCTACGCGGCCCATTACGCCGGATTCCGGGAACAGGTCCTGGCCTATCCGCTGCAAGTCTACCACATGGACCACGGCGCGCGCGGCGACGGCGCGGACGTGGCCATCGCCGACCGGGCCAGGGACGCCGAAAGCCCCCTGGCCTTCGGCGACTATTCCCTTTACATCGGGGCCATGCGCCGCAACAACCATCCCATGCTGCTCAACGGCCGGCGCACCTGGGGGCTGGGCGACCGGGACCTGCCCGAAACCGCGCCCTAAGGCCACGCCATGTCCTACCGTTTCGCGACAACCCTGCGCCCCGCCCTGCTGCCCCTGCTGAGCGCGGCCCCGCGCCTCGTGTACGTGGACTGCGGGGCCCGGGCCGAGTCCGGCAACCCCCTGGTCGATATCTTCCCCCAGGGACGCTACATCGGCTTCGAGCCCGACGAGGAAGAATGCCGCCGCCTCAACGCCGCCGCCCGGCCCAACTACCGCTTCCATCCGGTGGCCCTGGCGGGCGGGACCGGGGAAACGACCTTCCACGTCACGGCCAATCCGGCCTGCTCCTCGCTCTATGCGCCCGATCCCCGGTCCCTGGCCGACTACGAGGGCGTGGACGGCTGCCTGACCCCCGAACGCACAGTAAGGCTGCGCACCGACACCCTGGACGCCTTTCTGGCCTCCATCGGCGAGGAAACGATCCATTGTTTCGAACTGGACACCCAGGGGTCGGAGCTGGACATCCTGCGCGGCGCGGTCGGGGCCCTGGACGGGCCGATCCTGGCCGTCAAGGCCGAGGTGGAATTCGTCCCCCAGTACCTGGAACAACCCCTTTTCGGCGAGGTGGACGCCTTTTTGCGCGAACATCGCTTCGCCCTGTTCGCGCTTTCGCCGCGATGCCTGCGCTGGAAGGGCCTGCCCCGGGACATCGCCAGCGACGGGCAACTGCTGTGGGGCCACGCCCTGTACCTGAAACGGCCCGAGGCCCTGCCGGCCGAGGCCGGGGCGCACATCCTCCAGGCGGTCATCGCCTCCTGCCAGGGCGTGCACGACTACGCCCAGGCCGTGCTCGCCCGGGGCGCCGAACGCCTGGGCGGCCCGGACCCGGCCGGGGCCGCGCGCCTGACCGCGTTGCGGGAAGGCCTGCTGGCCGCCCTGCCGCGACAGGCCGGACCGGAATCGCCGCAACCCGGACCGGCCTGGAAACGTTTCGCCGCCTCGCTGCTGCGGGCCGCCCTGCGCCGGCTCGGGTGAGGAAAGAACCGTGGCCGACTGGTCCTTGATCCTCAATTTCGGCGCCAGCGAAGGCTGGATCGGCGGCGCGCTGTACATCGAGAATCTGGTGGCGGCCCTGCTGCGGCTGCCCCGGGCCGAGCGGCCGCGCCTGGAGGTGCGTTTTCTCAGCCGGGACAACGTGGAAGTGGCCGACCGCATCCGGGCCATGCTCGCCCGGGAAACGCCCGCGGCCCGCAGGCTGCTGGAGGGTCTGGGCTGCCGGCCCGGTCTCGCGGGACGGATCGGGCGGCGGCTTTGCGCCTGGACCGGCCCGCGCCGGGGGGTGGTCTTTCCCGTGTTCACCCCCGGCCCCACTCCGGGGACGCCCCTGTACTGGATTCCGGACTTCCAGCACCGCTTCCTGCCCCGGTTCTTCCCGGAACAGGAGCGGGCCCACCGGGACGCCCTGCACGCCCGGGTGGCCGACTGCCCCGGCGTGCTGGTGGTGAGCAGCGTCTTTGCCCGGGAGCATTTCCAGCGCTTCCACCCGGACGCCCGGGCCCGGGTCCGGGTCTGGTCGTTTTGCAGCAACATCCGGGCCGTCGACGCCGACCCGCGGGGGTTCGAGAAGCTTGGCCTGCCCGAACGATTCCTCTACCTGCCCAACCAGTTCTGGGCCCACAAGGACCATCTGACCGCCTTCAAGGCCCTGGGCCTTTTGCGCGACCGGGGGGTGCGCGCGCCCCTGGTATGCACCGGCTATCGGGCCGACCCCCGCAATCCGGAATATTTCGAAGAATTGCGGACCTTCCTGCGGGACCATGATCTTGAAGACCAGGTCCATATCCTGGGGCTCATCCCCCGGGCCGCGCAGATCGAGGTCTTCCGGCGGGCCGTGGCCGTGCTCCAGCCGTCCCTGTTCGAGGGCTGGAGCACGATCGTCGAGGACGCCAGGGCCCTGGGACGCCCGGTCGTGGCCTCGGATTTCCCGGTGCACCGGGAACAGCTCCACGACTATGACCAGGCCTTTTTTTTCCGGCGGCAAGATGTTGAAAATCTTGCAAACGTGCTGGAAACGGTTTACCCGAACGGACATTCAGGACCAGACGCGGCGCGTGAACGGCGGGCGCGGGCGCAAACCGCCGACAGGCAGCGCGCCGCGGCCGAAAGCCTGCTTGCCATCGCCAGGGAAGCCCTGGCCGCCCCGCGACAATGAGGATGGTGTCCAAAAAACGGCTCCGCACCCGGACCGGGCCGTGATACGAAAACCGGCCGCTCCGGCACGTCCCGGTGATATCCGCTCTTCGCCTGCCGACGCGGGCGCGGGACCGTCTTGCAAACCCAAGGCCTCGGCGCCTTTTCACCGCACATTCATGGAACACCGCAAAGAGCATACAAAGGAAGCCGCACGCCGGACGCTCCTCCGGTCCGCAAAACACTTCGCGCGCCAGTCCCTGCTGCCGACGCTGTTCTCCTGGCTGGAGGCGCTTGCCCTGTGGCTTCTCAGCCTGGTGGATCGCGCCGGTTTTGCGCGGAAAAAATACTTTGAGCGGACCCTGGAGGTCTTCGCCGCAACCCCTGTCGACGACACCGCCGGGTTCCTCTCGGGCGCGTGCCGGGCGTTCCTGGACGGCGGCGCCCCGGCCTCCCGGCTCTGTGCGCTGCTTCCGGAGGATGTCGAGGCCTTTCCCCGCAAAAAGGACCATCATTACGTGCCGTCCTATTACGGGGCCAACCAGCACAAGCAGCCCGACCTCGTCAGTCTGCCGGTGTTCGGGGAACTGGCCGGCCAGGTCATCCGGAAGCGCCTGACCCTGCTCCACTACGACCGGCTCCACACCCTCCATAGCCTGATCGCGGATCTTTTCGGCCCGGGAAGCCGTATCGAGGGCGCCGTGGCCGAGGTCGGGGTGTACAAGGGCGGCAGCCTGTTCTTCATGGCCTCCCTGCTTGCGGCCCTGGGCCGGGACGACGTGCCCCTGCATGGGTTCGACAGCTTCAGCGGGCATGACGCACAGGACATCGAGCCGTCCCTGGAGCCGATTCACACCCCCGGGCTTTTCGGCGACACCCTGTTCGAGAACGTCGTTGCGGCCCTGGCCCCCTGGCCGGCGGTGCGGCTCCACAAGGGACGGTTTCAGGACACCTGCCAGGGTCTGGACCGGGACCGGTTCGCCTTCGTGCACCTGGACGCCGACCTCTATGCCGTCACCCGCGACGCCCTGCGGTTTTTCGGACCGCGCCTTGCCGTGGGAGGCGTGATCGTGCTGGACGACTATGGATTCAACACCACCCCCGGGGTCGTGAAGGCGGCCCAGGAATTCCTGGCCGCCACCCCCGGATGGAGGCTCGTGCCCCTGCTTTCGGGACAGGGGGTGCTCGTGCGCTGCGCCGCGTGACCACGCGGACGCCGCACGTGCCGCAAAAACCGACACCCTGGAGGCACCCTTCTTGAGCTCAGGCCATTTTTTCGACAACCCGGTTGCGGCGACGCCGCAACGCGAACAGATGCCGCTCATGAAATGAGGGTGGGAGCGCGTATCGTCATGCCGCCAAAGCTTTCCGTCGTCCTGGGCACCTACAATCGCCTGACGTTGCTTACGGCCTGCATCGAGAGCATTTTTCGCGAGACGAAAAGCTCCGTCCAGGTCTTCGTGACCGACGCCGGGTCCACGGACGGAACCATCGAATATCTGCGCGAAACGGCCTCCGAGCGCCTGATCCCCATCTTCGAGGGCGTTCGCCTGGGCCAGGCGGCGGCCTACAACAAGGTGTTTCTCGAGCGCGTGGACACGCCGTTCGTATGCTGGCTCTCCGACGACAACCTCGTCGTCGACGGCGGCCTGGACGCGGCCCTGGCCGCCCTGGAGGCCGACCCGACCCTGGGCATGGTGGCCCTCAAGGTGCGCGACATCGAGGGGCCGTTTACCAGCCATCCCTATATCGGCGGCATCTCCTCCACAGGCATTCTCAATGTGAACCAGGGAATGCTGCCCACCAGGGTGATGCGCGAACTGGGCGGATTCAGCCTGGAATTCAAGGACTACGGCATAGACCCCGACCTGACGGCCCGGACGCTGTTCGCCGGCTACGGCGTGGCCTACACCAAGCGGGTGGCCCTGCACCACCGCCGCGGCTGGCCGGGAAACGGGGCGGACGAGGCCGCCATCCGCCATCGACGCAGGCTGTCCCGCTCAATCCGGCTCTATAACAGGCTCTATGCGGAGAAAGACCCCCCGGACCTGTGCTGGTCCCTGAAAAGGGCCGCCTGCCGCCTGCTCACCCCGGTCACGGGAAGGCTTTTCTCGCCGTCCCGGGCGCGGACCTTCCAGAACATCATGAGCAGCCGGTACATCAGCCTTCTCGATCCGCTCCGGCAGATAAACAAGCCCCACCATCTGGTGCAGCGCTACAAGCCCGGCGCGGTCGCGCCGGCGGTGGTCCGCGGGGTCCATCGGGTCCAGCGCCGTCTGGAGATCCTCGAAACGCGCCGGCGCTACGACGACCACGCCTTTGCCAGCGGCAAGGTGTATCCCCGGCCGGCCGCGGGATTCTCGCTGGCGGGCCTGGTGTTTTCCTTCCTGACCTCGCTGCGGGACCGCGCGGCCGTGGCCGGCGTCTGGAAGACCTTCACCGGCCAGGCGACCATCGGCCACGGCGTGAGGCTGGGGGTCAAGGCCCGGCTCATCAATCTGGCCGGCGACCGCGCGGCCGTGGTCATCGGCGACCATTCGGTGTGCCGCGGCATCATCCGCGTCGAGCCCGGCGGACAGGTGGTCATCGGCAACAACGTCTACATCAGCGACGACGTGATCATCAGCGCCGCCTGCCGCGTGGTCATCGACGACGACACCCTGATCGCCCACGGGGTGCAGATCTTCGACAACACCACCCATCCCTTCGATCCCGCGCAGCGCAAAAACCACTTCCTGAAAATGCTCGGGCTCTACCCCGGGAACGACTTCGACATTCCCTCCGCGCCGCTGCACATCGGCCGCAACTGCTGGCTGGGCATGGGCTCCATGATCCTCAAGGGCGGCGCGGTCGGCGATCGCAGCATCGTGGGCGCGGGGACGGTGGTCGCCAAGCCGGTGCCGGCCGACAGCCTGATCGTCGGCGCCGAGCCCCGCGTCCGGCCGCTGCGGCCGGCAGCGGACCAGGACGACGCCCGGGACACGGAGGAATCATGAGCAAGCCCCGGCAGTCCACTCCCGAAATCGTCATCAAGCCCCTGACCGCCAAGCGGATTCTCGACCCCAACCTGTGGAAATACAGGAACCTGTTTCTCAATCTGGTGCGCAAGGACATCCGGGTCAGCAACAAGTCCACCAGCCTGGCCTTTCTCTGGGCCAGCTCCAGCCCCCTGGCCATGACCCTGATCTTCGTTTCGCTGAGCAGGCTCTCCAGCGCCAACATGCACGTGACCATGCCCTACATGGTCTACCTTTTCAGCGGCTACATCCTGTGGTTCTATTTCCTGGACGCGGCCATGGGCGCGTCCATGAGCCTGACCAACGAGGCCGGGGTCATCAAGAAAATCTATTTTCCGCGCCTGATCATTCCCCTGGTGCCGGTGTTCTCCAAGCTGCACAAGTTCGCCCTGTCCTGCCTGCCGCTGATCGCCTTGTGCGCGTACGAAAAGGTGTATCCCGACGCCAAGATCCTCCTGCTCCTTGTCGTTCTGCCCTTGTGCATGCTGCACGCCTTCAGCCTGGGCACGCTGTTCGCGGCCGTGGGCCTGGACTCAAAAGACCCCCAGAAGCTGCTGGCGCTGATCCTCCAGCTCGGCGTCTTCGTGTCGCCGATCATCTACACCCCGGACATGATTCCCGGCAAACTCAGGTTCGTCTACAACCTCAACCCCCTGGTGGGCGTGTTCATGGGGTTTCGGTCGGTCATCGACGCCAACACGGTCTTTCCCTACAAGGATGTGGCCTACAGCTTTTGCGCCGGGCTCGTCCTGCTGGCCGTCGCCCTGTACCTCTACGCGAGAGCCGAGATACACCTCGCGGACAAACTTTAGGACCGCTCCGTTGCAAACGGGGCACGTCATCCCGGAGAGACAGCATGCAACGCACCCTGACACTGGGCAATCATGTGATTTGCGATGAAAACTCCTGCTTCTGCATCGCCGAGATCGGCCACAACCACCAGGGAAGCCTGGAAAAGGCCATGGAAATGTTCCGCGTGGCCAAGGAGTGCGGGGTCAACGCCGTCAAGCTGCAAAAGCGCGACAACAAGAGCCTGTTCGTCAAGACGCTGTACGACAGCAGCTACGACAACGAAAACAGCTTCGGCCTGACCTACGGCGAGCACCGCGAGGCCCTGGAATTCGGCGAGGCCGAATACCGGGCCCTCAAGGACTACGCCCGGGAACTGGGCCTGCTGTTTTTCGCCACGGCCTTCGACATGCCCAGCGTGGACTTTCTGGAAAAGATCGACCTGCCCTTCTACAAGGCCGCCTCGGGCGACCTGACCAACATTCCGCTGCTCAAGCACATGGCCCAAACGGGCAAGCCCCTGCTTTTAAGCACCGGCGGCGGCGACTTCGACGACGTGCGCCGGGCCTACGACGCGATCATGCCCATCAACTCCAACCTGGCCATCCTGCAATGCACCGCGGCCTATCCGGCCGACCCCAGGGACATGAACCTGCGGGTCATCACCGCCTTCCGGGAGGCCTTCCCCGATATCGTCATCGGCCTGTCCGACCACCAAAGCGGCATCGCCATGGCCCTGGTGGCCTACGCCCTGGGCGCGCGCATCTTCGAGAAGCACTTCACCCTCAACCGGGCCATGCGGGGCACGGACCACGCCTTCTCCCTGGAGCCGACCGGCCTGCGCAAGCTGGTGCGCGACCTCGACCGGGCCCGGGAGGCCATGGGCGACGGGATCAAGCGGCAGATCGACATCGAAAGGAAGCCGCTCTACAAAATGGGCAAGGCCCTGGTGGCCGCCCGGGACCTGCCGGCCGGCCGCCGGATCGAGCCCGGGGACGTGGCCATCAAATCCCCGGCCGCCGGACTGCCCCCCTACGAGCTGGACACGCTCCTGGGCAGGACCCTGAAAGCGCCCCTGGCGGCGGACGCGCCCTTTTCCCGGGACATGCTGGGCGAGGACAGGTAATGGGCGCGGCCGGACTTTTCGATCTTGGCGGCCGGGTGGTCGTGGTCACCGGCGGCCTGGGGCAGCTCGGCCGCCAGTACGCCTCGGCCCTGTGCGCCCACGGCGCCCGGGTGGCCCCGCTGGACCTGGCCGACGAGGCGGACGCGGACGCGCGCCTGGCCGGCCTGCCCCGGGACAGGGTCCTGTACCTGCGCGCGGACATCACCGAGCCCGAGGACCTGCGCCGGGCCCTGGCCCGGATCGAGGACCGCTGGGAGACGCCCTGGGGCTTGGTCAACAACGCCGCCCTGGACTCCCCCCCGGGCGCGCCGAGCGGGGAAAACGGGCCCTTCGAGAGCTATCCCCTGGCGTCCTGGAAGCAGGTCATGGACGTCAACGCCACCGGGGCCTTCCTGTGCTGCCAGGTCTTCGGCGGCCGCATGGCCGAGGCCGGACGGGGCTCCATCGTCAACGTCAGCTCCACCTACGGCGTGGTCTCCCCGGACCAGCGGCTCTACGAGCACCGCCGCCGCGAGGGGGAAACCTTTTTCAAGCCCGTGGCCTACAGCGCCTCGAAATCCTCCCTGCTCAACCTCACCCGGTATCTGGCCACCTACTGGGGGCCGCGCGGGGTGAGGGTCAACACCCTGGTGCTCGGGGGCGTCTTCAACCACCAGGACCCGCGCTTTCTTGAGGCCTATTCCGCCAGGACGCCGCTGGGCCGCATGGCCAGGGAGGACGAATACAACGGCGCGGTGGTCTTCTGCATGTCCGACGCCGCGTCCTACATGACCGGCTCGGTATTCTGCCTGGACGGGGGCTGGACGGCCTGGTAGCCCCCCGGGACCGGAAACGAGAAGGAGGCGGGGGTGATTCCCGATTACATTCCCAACTGGATCGGCGGCGAGGAACGCCCGGCCGAAGGCGGCCGGACCCTGGACAAATTCGATCCCGCCACCGGGTCCCGACTGTGCGCCGTGGCCGATTCCTCGGCCCGGGACGTCCAGGAGGCCATCGCGGCGGCCCGTTCCGCCCAGCCGGCCTGGGCCGCCCTGCCCGCTCCGGCCCGGGGCGCGGCCCTTCTGGAACTGGCCCTGGCCATGCGCCGCCACCGCCAGGACATCGCGGCCATGGTGGCCCGGGAAACCGGCAAATCCCCGAGGGACGCCCTGGGCGAAACCGACGGGGCCATCAGCCTGGGCCTTTTTTTCTCCGGCGAGGGCCAGCGCCTGTACGGCCGCACCCTGCAAAGCGGCGTCCCCCACAAGTACGGCGGCACCATCCGCCAGCCCATCGGGCTGGCCGGGCTGATCGTGGCCGCCAACACCCCCATCGCCAACATCGCCTGGAAGGTCTTTCCGGCGCTCGTCTGCGGCAACGCGGCCATCCTCAAGATGGCCGAGGACACGCCGGGCACGGGCTGGATCTTCGGCCGCATGGCCAGGAAATCCGGGCTGCCCGACGGGGTGCTCAACATCGTGCAGGGCGTCGGGGCCGTCTCCGGGGCCGCGCTGGTGGACTCCCCGGACGTGGGCGTGGTCAGCTTCACGGGCTCCACGGCCGTGGGCCGGCGCATCGCCGAGGTCTGCGGCCGCCGGCTGGCCCGGGTGTCCCTGGAGCTCGGGGGCAAAAACCCCCTGGTGGTGTGCGACGACGCCGACCTGGACCGCGCCGTGCACTGGAGCGTGCTGTCGGCCTTCAGCAACGCCGGGCAACGCTGCGCCTCGGCCAGCCGCATCATCGTCTTCGCCCCGGTCTACGAGGCCTTCCGGGAAAAACTCCTGGCGGCCACGGACCGGCTGTCGGTGGGTCCCACGGACGCCGACGACCTGGGGCCGGTCATCAACCGCCGCCAGCTCGAAGCCATGTGCGCCGCCCTGGACCGGGCCCGGGGCCAGGGCGCCCGCATCCTGCGCGGCGGCTCGCGCCTGGACGACCCGGCCCACGCCGCCGGCTTTTACATGGCCCCGACCGTCTACGAAAACGCGGCCATGGATGCGGAGATATCCCAGAAGGAGCTCTTCGGCCCCATCGTCGGCCTGTATCCGGCCCGGGATTTCGACGAGGCCCTGGCCCTGGCCAACGCCACGCCCTACGGCCTGACCGCGGCCATCCATTCGGCCGGCGTGCACCGCTGCGCCCTGTTCGCCCAGCGGGTCCGGGCCGGGGTGGTCAACGCCAACGCCGGCACCTACGGCAGCGAACCCCACTGCCCCTTCGGCGGCTTCGGCCAGTCGGGGAACGGGAGCCGCGAGCCCGGCACCGAGGCCCTGGACGTCTATTCGGAGCTCAAGGCCGTGTACACCATCGTGGATGCGGCGAAGGTCTGACGCCGGCGTTTTTCCGATTGCCCGTGCAGGGATTTCACGGACGCAACCCAGTGGAGGCGGAAAGGAATCGATGATGAAACGTGTGTTCGGCAGATGGTTCCGGCGGTCCCTGAAAGGGCCCACCCTGCTGCATCTGCACATCCCCCGGACCGGCGGCCTGTCCGCCAGGGTCTTCCTGGAAAGCCTGTTCCCCAAACGCGCCGTGCGCATCCACAATTCCAACCCCCCGGGGCAGTCGCTGGATGAGCTGCGGACAAACGCCCGCGCCATTCGCCTGGTGAGCGGCCATTTCCATTACGGCCTGCACGAGTGTTTCGAGGACTATCTCTATGTCGTCGTGCTCAGGCAGCCCGTGGCCCGGGTCGTGTCCATCTACAACTACATCCGCCAGAACCCGGAGCACCGCCTTCACGGCTTTTTCAACGCGCCGGGCATGACCCTGAAGGCCTTTTACGACCGCCACCTGGGCATGAGCCCCCAATTCCTGAACGGACAGGTGCGCCTGCTCTTGCGCCTGGACCAGGACCCGGGCCGGACGCATCTCGACCAGGAGGACCTGGAGGCCGCCCTGGCCCATCTCACGTCCCCGAAAACCCTGGTCGTTCCCCTGGAAAGGCTGGACCTGCTGCCCCGGCTTCTCGAACGACACCTCGGCCCCCTGGGACCGGTCAGCATGCCCCGCATCAACGCAACCCGGCCCGTGGCCGCCGACCCGGAAACCGTGGAACTGATCCGGCGACACAACGCCCTGGACCAACTCCTTTACGACGCCGTGGCCGCCGGGGAGACGTTTTCCCAGGCCGCGACGGGGTGATCATGACCAACGTGGCCCTCATTCCGGCCCGGAAAAACGCGGCGGGCGACGTCTGCGGACGCGGGACGGACGCGGGAGTGAATCGATGATGAAACGCGTGTTCGGCAGATGGTTCCGGCGGTCCCTGAAAGGGCCCACCCTGCTGCATCTGCACATCCCCCGGACCGGCGGCTCGTCCGTAAGGGCCTTCCTGGGAAGTCTGTTCCCTCTCCAGGCCGTCCGCTCCCAGGATTTTCACTCCTCGAAAGAGTCGCTGGAGGAGCTGCGGGCCAATGCCCGCGACATTCGCCTGGTGAGCGGCCATTTCCATTACGGCCTGCACGAGTGTTTCGAGGACTCCCTCTATGTCGTCGTGCTCAGACAGCCCGTGGCCCGGGTCGTATCCCTCTACAACTACATCCGGCAGACCCCCGGGCACCGCCTCCACGGCTTTTTCAACGAGCCCGGCATGACCCTGAAGGCCTTTTACGATCGTCACCTGGAGTTGAGCCCCCAATTCCAGGACGGGCAGGTGCGCCAACTGCTGCGACTCGACCAGAACCCCCACTACAGGCCTCTCGACCAGGAGGACCTGGAGGCCGCCCTGGCCCATCTCACGTCCCCGAAAACCCTGGTCGTTCCCCTGGAAAGGCTGGACCTGCTGCCCCGGCTTCTCGAACGACATTTCGGGCCCCTGGGGACGATCAGCATGCCCCGCATCAACGCAACCCGGCCCGTGGCCGCCGACCCGGAAACCGTGGAACTGATCCGGCGACACAACGCCCTGGACCAACTCCTTTACGACGCCGTGGCCGCCGGGGAGACGTTTTCCCAGGCCGCGACGGGCTGACGTTGGAATGAAAAACGGCGGGCGTCCACACCTCATGAAGGAGCTGCGGCAATGAACAAAGCCCCGGGCATTTTTGCCTCTCTGAAGAATATCACAAAGAAGCTTGCCGGAAAGGAACACGCGGCCCCTCCCCGTTGCGACGCGGGGGACGACGGTCTGCCGGACGAACCGATCCGCATCATCGTCGAGTCGCTGCCAAGAAGCGGCTCAAGCCTCTTTACGTACAGCATAGCCAAGTGCGCAAACCTGGGGCTGGCCACGGTGTTTCAAGAAGAGACGAGGAATTTCAAAGGGACCCCGGTGGCTAAGAACGGCGTCTTTTTTGATGTTGTGGAAAAAAACAGGCAATACATTGTCAAGTCGCATTTCTTTCATGTCGTGCGCTATACGGACTACCAAAAACAGGCGGCGACCATCCGCCTGACGTGTTTCCCGTTTGACGCCTACTACTCTTGGGGCAGGATGCTTTGCCGGGATGACGCGGCGTCGAAAAAAGAGTCCTACAAACTCAAGGCGGATTCCCCGGAATGGAACGAGTTGAAAAACTACATCTACTTGAACAAAATCTGGTTCGATGCGGTGCCAGGCGGTTTTTTTCTCCGCTATGAGGACCTCGCCCTGGATTTCGATCACACCATGAACGTCTTGTGCGACTTTGTGAACGTGGATTTTCGCTCGAAATTTCCGGAGTTTCGTCCTCCGGTTTATCGGTCGTATTTTACGGAAGACTATCTCAGGATCATGGATGCCTCGGTGTTCACGTACCTGTGCGACGAATTCCTGCCGGGCATATCCAGACTTTATCCGGAGAAGGTCCCTTCCCTTGAACGCACGTTGGCAACAATCGACCCATCGACCCCGGCGGCGGAAAATGCCTAGGCCCCAGGCCGCCGCCCGCAACCCCTCCTCCGCCGGGAAACGGAAGGCCGCCGGCTGCGCCCCGGCCTGCTTCCGCGTTTCCCCGGGGGCATGAGCTCAAGGAAGAATCCGGACTCAGCATGAAGACGACCCGTCCCCGTTCCGTGGCCCTCATTCCGGCCCGGGCCGGCTCCAAACGCACCCCCGGGAAGAATATCGCCCCCCTGGCCGGCCATCCCCTTCTGGCCTACACCATCTGCGCCGCCCGCCTCTGCGGGATGTTCGACGCCGTGGTGGTGTCCACCGATTCCCCGGACTACGCCGCCGTCGCCCGGCATTACGGGGCGCAGACCCCGTTTCTGCGCCCGGCGGAGTACGCCGGCGACCTCTCGCCGGACATCGACTGGATCCGCCACGCCCTCACGGAATTGGCCGATGCGGGCCAGTCCTGCGAGCTTTTCAGCATCCTGCGGCCCACCAGCCCCTTTCGCCGGCCGGAGACCATCCGCCGGGCCTTTGAGGCCTTTCTGGCCGTGCCCGGGGCCGACTCCCTGCGGGCCGTGGAAAAATGCGTCCAGCACCCGGGCAAGATGTGGCGCGTCCGGGGCCGGGTCATGCTGCCGCTGCTGCCCTTCCACACCCCGGAGGGCACCCCCTGGCACAGCTCGCCCTATCAGGCCCTGCCCGAGGTGTACGTGCAAAACGCCAGCCTGGAGATCGCCCGGACCCGGGTGGCCCTGGACGGGGGGACCATCGCCGGGGAGGTGGTGGTGCCCTTCCTGACCCGGGGATACGAGGGCTGGGACATCAACCAGCCCGGGGACCTGGCCCGGGCCCGGGAGCTGATCGAGGCCGGCGAGGCCGTCCTGCCTCGGGTGGACCGGCCGGCCTGGCCCGGCTCCGGCGCCCCGGCGGGAGACAACGGCTGATGCTGTCCGGACTGAAAAAACTCCTCAGCCGCCTTGTTTCGCCGGCCGGGGACACCCCGCCGGCCCAGGCCGCCGATTCCCGGTATCCGGACTGGAACGCCCTTTTCGGGCCGGACCGGGAGCGGTTCGCCGCCATGGCCGCACAGGCCAGGGGCGGCCCCCGCATCCTGGTGGCCTCCGGCCTGGGCGGCCACACCGCCGTGGCCACCCTGGACATGCTGCTCATGGCCGCCCTGACCGTTCGCGGGGCCGAGGCGCACGCCCTGTTGTGCGACGGCTGCCTGCCGGCCTGCGAGCAGCTCACCCTTGCGACCATGGACGATCCGGAGGGATTCGCCGCGAAGGGCATCCCCCCCCGGCGCTGCCGGGCGTGCCATGAACAGGCCGGGGCCGCCTACCGCGCCCTGGGCCTGCCGGTGCACCGCTACAGCGATTTCCTGACCGAAAAGGACCGAAGCGAGGCGGCCGGGCTGGCCGCGTCCGTCCCCATGGCCGACATTCCCGGTCTGGTCCGCGACAACACGCGCCTGGGCGAACACGCCCTGGCCGGGGCCCTGCGCTTTTTCGCCCGGGGAACCCTGGAGGAAGAGCCCCTGGCCGAACCGGTCCTGCGCCACTACCTCCACGCCGCCCTGCTCACCGCCGCCGTCACCCGGGCCTGCCTGCGCCGTTACGGCTTCCGCCGGGCCAGCTTCCACCACGGCATCTACATCCCCCAGGGCGTGGTGGGCGAGGTCTGCCGGGCCGAGGGCGTGGACGTGGCCAACTGGCAGGTGGCCTACAAGAAGCAATGCTTCATCTTCAGCCACGGCGACACCTACCACCACACCATGATGGCCGAAGACCCGGCGACCTGGGACCGCCTGGACTGGACCCCCGCCCTGGAGGCCAGGACCATGGACTACCTGGACAGCCGCCGGCGCGGGTCCAACGACTGGATCTACTTTCACGAGAATCCGTCCGAGAACTTCGCCGCGCTCGCCGCGGACCTGGGCCTGGCCCCCTCCCGGCCCATGGTCGGCCTGCTGACCAACGTCATCTGGGACGCCCAGCTTCACTACCCGGCCAACGCCTTCGCCAACATGGCGGAGTGGCTCGTGGCCACGATCCGCCATTTCGCCGGGCGGCCGGAACTGCAACTCGTGATCCGGGTCCATCCGGCCGAGGTCAACGGCGCGATCAAATCCCGGCAACCGGCCTGCGACGAGATCGCCCGGGCCTTCCCCGAACTGCCCGCCAACGTGAAGCTCATCGGCCCGGACAAGCACGTGAGCACCTATGCGGTCATGGAGCGCTGCGACGCGGTGATCATCTACGGGACCAAGACGGGCGTGGAGCTGACGAGCCTCGGTATTCCGGTCATCGTGGCCGGCGAGGCCTGGATCCGCAACAAGGGCATCACCCTGGACGCGAATTCCAGGGAGGACTACGAGGCCCTGCTGCGCCGGCTGCCCCTGGGCCGCAGGCTGGACCCCGCCATTGTGGAACGGGCGCGCCGGTACGCCTTCCATTTCTTCTTCCGGCGCATGATCCCGGTGGCGAGCATCCGCCCGGGCCAGGGCAAGGCCCCCTATGCGGTGCGCCTGGCCGGCCTCGACGACCTGCTTCCCGGAAAGGACCCCGGGCTCGACGTCATCGTCGACGGCATTCTCCACGGCCGCCCGTTCATCTACCCGGCGGAACACGCGGGAAACTGACCGCGCGTATCGGGTTTTCGGACATCAACGGATAGCCGTCTAGGCCGGGGCAGGATCGGAAAAACGCGCAACCTTGATGGAATCAGCCCGCCGCTCGACCTTGGCAAGGTCAAATTGCAACTGCAAGCGCAACCACGTCTCCGGCGTGCTGCCGAACGCTTTGGACAGTCGGACGGCCATCTCCGGAGAAATACCGCTATGCCCATTCAAAAGCTCGGAAAGCGCCTTGCGCGAGACGCCAAGCCCTTTCGCCGCGTCCGTCACCGAGAGGCCAAGGGGTTCAAGACATTGTTCCCGTATAATTTCGCCTGGATGAGGCGGCTTGTGCATCTTCAACATAAAAACCTCCTTCCTGACGGTCAGTGATAATCAACCAAATCGACGTTCGTTGCGTCTTCCCCGCAAAACTCAAACACAATCCGCCAGTTGCCCGAAACCGAAACCGCCCACTGCCCTTTTCGATCCCCCTTCAGCTCGTGCAGGCGAAACCCCGGCAAGTCCATGCCGACCGGTTCTGTGCTTGTGTGTAACACAGCCAGAATTTGCACTATTTTCCGTGCCTGCTGCGGAGAAATCCCACTTGTGTCGCCTGTCTCGAAAAACCGCGCAAGTCCTTTATGACGAAAGCGAAGAATCATGCGTAACTTATAACGTGTCGGGTGTCAAATGTCAACTGTTCCGATTCTTTCGAGACAACGAACGGCCCCCCGTCGCGGCCGGTGCGGCCGCGCGGGGGCGTCGTTTCGTCGGAAGGGGGATCGAGGGCTCCGGCCCTGGGATCAAGGCCGGGGTGATTCAGGGAAAGGGACTCGGGCTGAGGGGTTACGCCTCCGTGGATTCCGGCGTCTTGAGGTAGCTCACCGCGCCCGGATTTCTGAAGACCGGCGCGATCTTGTACTA
>JBMONM010000119.1:0-11701 GCA_049324675.1 Thermodesulfobacteriota bacterium | reverse complement strand
CTCGAGGAAGCCGGAGCGACTTGCGAAATCAAGTAGTCCGTCCTCGCCTTCGCATTTTGACCGGGAGCGCGCCCTCCTAATCAGAGGGGGTGCGCTCTCCTGTCCTCTTTTCCGGCCTCGTGCCGCGTATTTTCTTGTATCTGCGGCCCGCCGGCCGCGCCGTTCCGCCTCGTCAGGCGCGTAACCCGGGTTCGCACGCCCGTTTGGTTATGACGGTCAACCGCGTGAAACCCCATCGGGTCCAACCGTACTTCCGCACCAGAGGGAAAAATGGCCCAACTGAGAAAGAATTTTGGAAAGATCGCCAAATCCCTGACCATCCCGCATTTGCTGAACCTGCAGATCGATTCCTACGATCTGTTTCTGCAGCAGAACGTGCCGCCGGCCAGCCGCGCGGACGCGGGACTGGAGGGCGTGTTCCGGTCCGTGTTCCCCATCGAGGATTTCAACAAGACCGCGAGCCTTGAATACGTCAGCTACGAAATCGGCGAACCAAAATACGACATGCCGGAGTGCATCGCCAAGGGGTTGACCTACGAGGCCCCCCTGCGGATCAAGGTGCGCCTCGTGGTCTACGACGTGGACGAGGAGACCGAGAACCGCACCATCCGGGACATCAAGGAACAGATCATCTACTTCGGCACCGTGCCGCTTATGACCGAGAAGGGCACCTTCATCATAAACGGCACCGAACGGGTCATCGTCAACCAGTTGCAACGCTCCCCGGGCATCATCTTCGAGCACGACTCCGGCAAGACCCACACCAGCCGCAAGGTCCTGTATTCCTGCCGCATCATCCCCATGCGCGGCTCGTGGCTCGATTTCGACTACGACCACAAGGACATCCTCTACGTGCGCATCGACCGCCGCCGCAAGATGCCCGCCACCATCCTGTTCAAGGCCATGGGCATGTCCTCCGCGGACATCCTGCGCTATTTCTACGCCGTGGAGTACTTCCGCCTGGAAGGGGACCGGGTCTTTCGGGAGATCAACCCGGAGATGTACCGCAAGGAGAAGGCCTACGCCACGGTCATGGGCCCCGACGGCAAGCCCATCGTCACCGCGGACAAGCCCATCACCAAGAAGGCCTGGCGGCTCATGGTCGAGGGCGGCGTCGAGGCCATCGAGGTCGATCCGGCCACGTTGAGCGGCCTGTTCCTGTCCGAGGACATGGCCGATCCCAAAACCGGCGAGGTCATTGCCGCCGCCGGAGACGAACTCTCCCCCGAACTGCAGGAAAAGTTCAAGGATGCCGGGCTGACCCGCCTGCCCATCCTGTTCACCCGGGGCGTGGACACCTCGTCCTCCATCCGCGACACCCTGGCCCTGGACAAGTCCACGGACACGGTCTCGGCCCAGGTGGAGATCTACCGCAGGCTTCGGCCGTCCTCCCCGCCCACCCAGGAGATCGCGGCCAGCTTCTTCGAGAACCTGTTCCGCAATCCGGACTACTACGACCTCTCGCCGGTGGGCCGCTACAAGCTCAACGTCCGGCTCAAGCTCGACCTGTCCCTGGATTTCCGCGTGCTCTCCAACGAGGACATCCTGCGTTCGGTCAAGCACCTGACCTTCCTCAAGGACTCCCACGGACCGGCCGACGACATCGACCACCTGGGCAACCGCCGGGTGCGTCCCGTGGGCGAACTGGTCGAGAACCAGTACCGCATCGGCCTGGTGCGCATGGAACGGGCCATCAAGGAGCGCATGAGCCTGCAGGAAGTGGCCACGCTCATGCCCCACGACCTGATCAATCCCAAGCCCGTGGCCGCCGTGCTCAAGGAGTTCTTCGGGACCTCCCAGCTCTCCCAGTTCATGGACCAGACCAACCCGCTCTCCGAGGTCACCCACAAGCGCCGCCTGTCGGCCCTGGGACCCGGCGGGCTCACCCGCGAGCGGGCCGGGTTCGAGGTCCGCGACGTGCACACCTCGCACTACGGACGCATCTGCCCCATCGAGACCCCGGAAGGACCGAACATCGGCCTTATCGTGTCTTTGACCACCTATTCCCGGGTCAACGACTACGGGTTCATCGAGACCCCCTACCGGGTGGTCAGGGACGGCGTGGTCACCGAAGATGTGGTCTACCTCGACGCCACCCGGGAGATCGACGAGATCATCGCCGGGGCCAACACCGAGGTGGGCGACGACGGGCTTCTGGCCCCGGTGGTCGGGGCCCGGGTCAAGGGCGACCTGCTCATGCGGCCGCGCGAGGAGGTCACGCTCATGGACATCTCGCCCAGCCAGATCGTGTCCGTGTCCGCGGCGCTGATTCCCTTCCTCGAACACGACGACGCCAACCGGGCGCTCATGGGATCGAACATGCAGCGCCAGGCCGTGCCCCTTCTGCGCTGCGAGCAGCCCCTGGTGGGCACCGGCATGGAGGCGGCCGTGGCCCGGGATTCGGGCAGCTGCATCCTGGCCGAGCGCGACGGCGTGGTGCATTTCGCCGACGCCGAACGCATCATCGTCAACTACGAGGGCGACATCTCCCCGGATACCGGCGGGGTCAAGACCTACGAGCTCTTGAAGCACCACAAGTCCAACCAGAACACCTGCTTCGGCCAGGTGCCCCGGGTGCTGGTGGGCCAGAAGGTCAAAAAGGGCGACATCCTGGCCGACGGCCCGGGCATCCGCGACGGCGAACTGGCCCTGGGCAAGAACCTCCTGGTGGCCTTCATGCCCTGGTGCGGCTACAACTACGAGGACTCCATCCTCATCTCCGAGCGCGCGGTCAAGGAGGACACCTTCACCTCCGTGCACATCGAGGAGTTCGAGGTGGTGGCCCGGGACACCAAGCTGGGGCCCGAGGAGATCACCCGGGACATCCCCAACGTCGGCGAGGAGATGTTGAAAGACCTCGACGAATGCGGCATCATCCGCCTGGGGGCCAAGGTCGGTCCCGACGACATCCTGGTGGGCAAGATCACCCCCAAGGGCGAGACCCAGCTCACCCCCGAGGAAAAGCTCCTCAGGGCCATCTTCGGCGACAAGGCCCGGGACGTCAAAAACACCTCCCTCAAGGTGCCGCCGGGCATCGAGGGCACGGTCATCGACGTGCGCGTCTTCAACCGCCGTTCCGGAGAAAAGGACGACCGCACCACCTCCATCGAGGAGTTCGAACTGGCCCGCCTGGACGTCAAGGAGGCCCAGTTCGTGGCCGCCCTGACCGATTCGATCCGGGAGAAGCTGTGGGCCGAGGTGGCCGGAAAGTCCGTGGCCCAGACCATCAAGGGCAAAAAGAAGGGCGAGGTCCTGCTCGAGGCCGGACATCCCCTGCGCCGCGAGATCCTCGACGAACTGCCCCTGCGCAAGCTGGCCGGGCTGTTCACCGCCAGGGAGATCAACGAACTGGTGGCCGCCAGGCTCGACGACTACGAGCGCCAGATCCAGTTCATCCACAATATCCACGAGCAGAAGCGGGCCAAGGTCACCGAGGGCGACGACCTGCCCCCGGGCGTGATCAAGATGGTCAAGGTCTACGTGGCCGTCAAACGCAAGCTCAACGTGGGCGACAAGATGGCCGGCCGCCACGGCAACAAGGGCGTCGTCTCGTGCATCCTGCCCGAGGAGGACATGCCCTTTTTCGCCGACGGCTCACCGGTGGACATCGTCTTGAATCCCCTGGGCGTGCCCTCGCGCATGAACATCGGCCAGATCATGGAGACCCACCTGGGCTGGGCCGGCAAGGTCCTCGGGGAGAGACTGGCCCGGATGATGGCCGAGCACAACCCGCTGGCCGAGATCCGCGAGGCGGTCAAGGACATGCTGGGCGCGGCCGATGTGGCCGAGCTGGTTGACGGCCTTTCCGACGAGGAACTCGTCAAAAGCGTCAAGGCCGTCAAGGACGGCATCGTGGCCAAGACCCCGGTCTTCGACGGCGCCACCGAGGACGAGATCTGGAACTGGCTCAAAAAGGCCGGCCTTTCCGACGACGGCAAGGTCACCCTCTATGACGGCCGCACCGGCGATCCGTTCCACCGGCCGGTGACCGTGGGCGTCATGTATATGCTCAAGCTCCACCACCTGGTCGATGAGAAGATCCACGCCCGGTCCACGGGCCCGTACTCCCTGGTCACCCAGCAGCCGCTGGGCGGCAAGGCCCAGTTCGGCGGCCAGCGCCTGGGCGAGATGGAGGTCTGGGCCCTGGAGGCGTACGGCGCGTCGCACCTGTTGCAGGAGTTTCTGACGGTCAAGTCCGACGACGTGTCCGGACGGGTCAAGATGTACGAGAAGATCGTCAAGGGCGACAACTTCCTGGAGGCCGGCCTGCCCGAGTCCTTCAACGTCCTGGTCAAGGAGCTCATGTCCCTGGGCCTGGATGTGGATCTGCTCCAGGACGAGAAGAAAAAGCTCAAACGATAATCCGATCGGGCCGGCGTCCCCGCGGGGACGCCGGCCGGCCCCGGTCGCCGCCGGAATCGTCCGGACCGGACCGGACGCCGGGATGAAATGAACGCGTAGGGGAGGCGGGACCGCCCCGGCGGTTCCAGGGAGCCGGACGCAAACGGCTTCCCCCTTCAATCACCTACCACGAGGGAACCCTATGTCTTTGGACGAACTGTTCAGCATGCGCGGTCTGGGCCAGAGCTCCATCTCCAGCAGGACGCTCAAGGCCATCAAGATCTCCATCGCTTCACCGGAAAAAATCCGGGAATGGTCCTTCGGCGAGGTCAAAAAGCCCGAGACCATCAACTACCGGACCTTCAAGCCCGAACGCGACGGGCTTTTCTGCGCCAAGATCTTCGGCCCGGTCAAGGACTACGAGTGCAACTGCGGCAAATACAAGCGCATGAAGCACCGCGGCATCGTGTGCGAGAAGTGCGGGGTCGAGGTCATCGCCTCCAAGGTGCGCCGCGAACGCATGGGGCACATCGAACTGGCCGCGCCGGTGGCCCACATCTGGTTTCTCAAGACCCTGCCCTCCAAGATCGGCACGCTTCTGGACATGACCATGGTCGATCTGGAGAAGGTGCTCTATTTCGATTCCTACGTGGTGCTCGATCCCAAGGACACCAACCTGCATAAATACCAGGTTATCTCCGAGGAGCAGTTCCTGCAGGTCATCGACCACTACGGCGGCGAGGACGCGGTCAAGGTGGGCATGGGCGCCGAGGCCGTGCGCCTGCTTCTGGAGGAGATCGACATGGTCAAGCTTCGCGCCGAGCTGCGCGAGGAGGCCATGACCACCAAGTCCCAGACCAAGAAGAAAAAGATCATCAAGCGCCTGAAAATCGTCGAGGCCTTCCTCGAGTCCAGCAACAAGCCCGAGTGGATGATCATGGAGGTCATTCCGGTCATCCCGCCCGAACTGCGGCCCCTGGTCCCCCTGGACGGCGGCCGGTTCGCCACATCGGACCTAAACGACCTCTACCGCCGGGTGATCAACCGCAACAACCGCCTCAAGCGTCTTCTGGAGCTCGGCGCGCCGGACATCATCATCCGCAACGAGAAGCGCATGCTTCAGGAGGCCGTGGACGCCCTGTTCGACAACGGCCGCCGGGGCCGGGCCATCACCGGCACCAACGGCCGGCCGCTCAAATCCCTGTCGGACATGATCAAGGGCAAGCAGGGCCGTTTCCGCCAGAACCTTCTGGGCAAGCGCGTGGACTATTCCGGCCGTTCGGTCATCGTGGTCGGCCCGAAACTTCGGCTGCACCAGTGCGGGCTGCCCAAGAAGATGGCCCTGGAGCTGTTCAAGCCCTTCATCTATTCCCGCCTGGAGGACAAGGGACTGGCCACGACCATCAAGACCGCCAAGAAGATGGTCGAACGCGAGGAACTGGTGGTCTGGGACATCCTGGAAGAGGTGGTGCGCGAGTATCCGATCCTTTTGAACCGCGCTCCGACCCTGCACCGCCTGGGCATCCAGGCCTTCGAGCCGATCCTGGTCGAGGGCAAGGCCATCCAGCTGCATCCCCTGGTCTGCTCGGCCTACAACGCCGACTTCGACGGCGACCAGATGGCCGTGCACGTGCCCTTGTCCGTGGAGGCCCAGATCGAGTGCCGGGTGCTCATGATGTCCACCAACAACATCCTGTCCCCGGCCAACGGCAACCCCATCATCGTGCCCTCCCAGGACATCGTTCTGGGGCTCTACTACCTGACCGTGGAGCGCTCCTTCAGCAAGGGCGAGGGCAAGATCTTCTCCGATCCGGGCGAGGTGGTCTGCGCCCTGGACGCCGACGTGGTCAGCCTGCACGCCCGGGTCAAGGTGCGCATCGACGGCACGCTCGTGGACACCACCCCGGGCCGCATCATCGTGGGCGAGCTCATGCCCCCGGAAGTGCCCTTCGAGATGGTCAACACCGTGCTCAACAAGCGCTCCATCGGCCGTCTGGTGGGCGAGACCTACCGCCATGCCGGGACCAAGGCCACGGTCATCCTGTGCGACCATCTGAAGAGCCTGGGCTATGAATACGCCACCCGGGCCGGCGTCTCCATCGGCGTCAAGGACCTGACCGTCCCCAGCCGCAAGCAGACCATCCTGGACGCCTCCCAGAACGAGGTCATCCAGATCGAACAGCAGTACGCCGAGGGCATCATCACCCGCACCGAGAAGTACAACAAGGTCGTGGACGTGTGGACCAAGGCCACCAACGAGGTGGCCGCGGAGATGATGCGCGAGATCTCCACCGACACCCTGCGCGACGAAAAAACCGGGGCCGTCGAGCGCAACACCAGCTTCAACCCCATCTTCATGATGACCCACTCCGGGTCCCGGGGCAACCAGGACCAGATGCGCCAGCTGGCCGGCATGCGCGGCCTGATGGCCAAGCCCTCGGGCGAGATCATCGAGACGCCCATCACCTCCAACTTCCGCGAAGGCCTGTCCGTGGCCCAGTACTTCATCTCCACCCACGGCGCACGCAAGGGCCTGGCGGACACGGCGCTCAAGACCGCCAACTCCGGGTATCTGACCCGCCGCCTGGTGGACGTGGTCCAGGACGTGATCATCACCGACATCGACTGCGGCACCGTGGACGGCCTGGAGATATCCCACTACATCAAGGCCGGCGACGTGAAGCAGCGCGTGCACGAGCGGGCGCTCGGGCGGGTGACCATGTTCGACGTGCTCGACCCGGCCACCGGGGAGGTGCTGATCCCGGCCAACACCATCATCGACGAGCACTACGCCCAGGTCATCGAGGACTCCGGCATAAGCTCGCTCATGATCCGCTCCACCCTGACCTGCCAGAGCAAGTACGGCGTGTGCGCGCATTGCTACGGCCGCGACCTGGCCCGGGGACATCTGGTCAACGTGGGCGAGACCGTGGGCATCATCGCCGCCCAGTCCATCGGCGAGCCCGGCACCCAGCTGACCATGCGCACCTTCCACATCGGCGGCACGGCGGCCAGGGAGATCGAACGGTCGTCCATCACCGCCCAGCATGCCGGGCGCGTGGCCCTGTCCCGGGTCAAGTCCATCAAGAACACCCAGGGCCAGCTCATCATCATGGGCAAGAGCGGCCAGGTGAGCATCGTGGACGACCAGGGCCGGGAACGCGAGAAATACAACATGCCCTCGGGCGCCAAGCTCTTCGTGGCCGCCGGCGACGAGGTGCGCAAGGACCAGATCCTGGCCGAGTGGGACCCCTTCAACGAGCCCTTCGTCACCGACGTCTCGGGCGTGATCAAGTTCACCGACATCCTGGAGGGCAAGACCTATCAGGAGAAGGTGGACGAGACCACCAAACGGGCCACCCAGACCATCATCGAATACCGGACCACCACCTTCAGGCCGAGCATCTCCGTGTGCGACGAGACCGGCCGTCCCAAGACCCGCCCGGGCACCAACTCCCCGGCGGTCTTCCAGCTGCCGGTCGGGGCCATCATCATGATCCGCGACGGCCAGGAGGTCTTCGAGGGCGACGTCATCGCCCGCAAACCCCGGGAAACCTCGAAGACCAAGGACATCGTCGGCGGTCTTCCCCGCGTGGCCGAGCTCTTCGAGGTCAGGAAGCCCAAGGAGATGGCCGTGGTCTCCGAGATCGACGGCATGGTCTCCTTCGGTCCCGAGACCAAGGGCAAGCGCAAGATCATCGTCACCCCGGACGCCGGCGATCCCAAGGAATACCTCATCCCGCGCGGCAAGCACATCACCGTGCAGGAGGGCGATTTCGTGGAGGCCGGGGAGCTTCTCACCGAGGGCTATCCCGAACTGCACGACATCCTGAAGATCAAGGGCGAGAAGTTCCTGGCCAAGTACCTGGTGGAGGAGATCCAGGACGTGTACCGGTTCCAGGGCGTGGCCATCAACGACAAGCACATCGAGATCATCGTGCGCCAGATGCTCAAAAAGGTGCAGGTGCTCGATTCCGGGGACACCAACTTCCTGATCGGCGAGCAGGTGGACAAGCAGAAGTTCATGGATGAAAACGCCCGCTGCATCAAGGAGGGCCTGCGGCCGGCCGTGGCCGAACCGCTGGTCCTGGGCATCACCCAGGCCTCGCTGTCCACGGATTCGTTCATCTCCGCGGCCTCGTTCCAGGAGACGACCAAGGTGCTCACCGAGGCCTCGCTCATGGGCAAGGAGGACAGCCTGCGGGGCTTAAAGGAAAACGTCATCGTGGGGCGGCTCATCCCGGCCGGCACCGGATATCGCCGGTACATGGACTGCGAGATCGACGTGCCGCGCCAGCCCGAGCGGCCGGACAAGTTCCTGGAGGATCTGGAAGAGGATCCGCTTCTGATCGACATGTAGGCTCGGAGATCATCCGAAAACAAAGCGGGGAGACGAAAGTCTCCCCGCTTTTTTATGGGAAACGCATCGCCGGGCCATACGCTGCCGATCGGGCGGCTCCACGCCCATCCCTGATGACCTTCCGGCATGCGGAGTGGGCGAGGCCGGCAGCGGCCCGTTGAAAAGGGCATGCTGTTTATCAAGAGAAGTCGCGGAATATGGGAACAAAGTGCCGCAAAGCGATCGGGCCTTGATCCGGATCAAGTTCATGCGGGTACCGGGAAGGATAGACTCCGACGTTTCGGAGCGGAACAAAACGTGAAAACAACAAAACAAGGCGAAGGTTGAAAAAATGAATGACTTGAATATGTTATTGCAAAGCATGACGTTTGATTTTTTCGGGACCGGCAAACATAGAATCGAAATGGAAACCCTCCTCTCGTCGCAAAACGCCCTGCTGCTGGATGTGAGATCGCGGCAGGAATGGGAGTCGGTCCAGATCCGGCTGGAGAACCACATTTCCGTCTTGTGGATTCCGATCGAGGATATCCCGGCGCGATGCCACGAAATACCCCGCGACGCGACGGTGGGTCTGTTTTGCCCCGCGGGAGTCAGATCGGCCATCGTCTACCTGTATCTGCGGGCCCTCGGATACGAACAGGTCCGGATCGCCCCGAGCAGCTACGACGCCCTGACGAATCTGCTGCTGCCCGGAAAGCTCATGAAGGCCATCCGCGAACGGGCGACGAAGTCCGCCGGGATGCAGTGAGGGACCGCCTCCCCCCGCCGTCCCGATGCGTCGTCGCTGACGCCGTGGCCGGACGGGGGGAGGCGCGTGTCTTGCCGCCGCGCCGGCGTCTTGCCCCGGCGTGATCCGCCGGAGGCTTTCTCCCCGGGGCCGCGTTTGGCCGGAGTGCATGGGGCCGGTGCGCGAAGGGTTTCAGGCCTCGGGCTCCGGGCTTTGGATGTAGGCCACGAAATCTTCCTGCACCTGCCGGATGACCCCCTCCCGCAGTTCGGCCACCTTTTCCGGCGGCTCCTTTTTCAGAATCGCCCGGTGATACCCGGCCAGGGCCGCATAGGAATCCAGGAGCTCCTCATGCAGCGTGTCCTTGTCCGGCGTGACCTCCCGCAGCGAAACCACGCGGCAGTTCATGCGCGAGGCCAGGTAGCGCAGGGGCAGGATGGAATCGCAGGCCCGCATCAGCGGCAGAAGCAGTTCCACGCCGAATTTCGCCCCCCGGTCGGTTCCGCTGAGTTCCCGCATGAAGGTGGTGTAGGGCTTGCCCATCTCCCTGGCCAGTTCCTTGGCCGGCCTGCCCGAGGCGCGGACCATCTCGCCGAGAACGGCCGTGATCGTCTTTCGCATGAGAACATTGCCTCCATAATCTCATGGCCTTTGAGGAACCGATGAGATATATGTAAAAATGCCGGTTCAGCCTCGTGATTCTTGTGCGCCCGCCATGCGTTGTCCGCGACGCATTTGTGGGCCGGACAATCGGAAGACAACATGTGGTACAAGGAAACCATCATCTATGAATTGCATGTGCGTTCCTTTGCCGACGGCGACGGGGACGGCGTGGGCGATTTCAAGGGGCTCATCGACAAGCTGGACTACCTGAAACGCCTCGGGGTCGGGGCGTTGTGGCTCCAGCCCTTCTATCCCTCCCCCCTGCGCGACGACGGATACGACATCGCCGACTATGCCGGCATCCACCCGGCCTACGGTACCCTGGCCGATTTCCGCCGTTTCTTGCGCGAGGCCCACAAACGGGGGCTTCGGGTGATCACCGAACTGGTGCTCAACCATACCTCGGACCAGCATCCCTGGTTCCAGCGGGCCAGACGGGCCAGACCCGGCTCGGCCCGGCGCGACTTCTACGTCTGGAGCGACACCCCGGACAGGTTCCGGCAGGCCCGCATCATCTTCAAGGACTTCGAGCAGTCCAACTGGTCCTGGGACCCGGTGGCCAAGGCCTACTATTGGCACCGCTTCTACGCCAACCAGCCCGATCTCAATTACGACAATCCGGCCGTGCGCCGGGCCATGCTCAAGGTGGTGGACTTCTGGCTGGGCATGGGCGTGGACGGACTGCGCCTCGACGCCGTGCCCTACCTTTTCGAGCGGCAGGGGACCAATTGCGAAAATCTGCCACAAACCCACGCCTTCCTCAAGGAACTGCGGGCCCATGTGGACGCCGCCTTCCCGGACCGGATGCTCCTGGCCGAGGCCAACCAGTGGCCAGAGGACGCGGTGGCCTATTTCGGCCGGGGCGACGAATGCCATATGGCCTTCCATTTCCCCATCATGCCCCGCATCTTCATGTCCCTGTGGGCCGAGGACCGCTATCCCGTGGTGGACATCCTGGAACAGACCCCGCCCATCCCGGCCCCCTGCCAGTGGGCCCTGTTTCTGCGCAACCACGACGAACTGACCCTGGAGATGGTCAGCGACGAGGAACGCGATTCCATGTACCGGGCCTACGCCAAGGACGACAAGGCCCGCGTCAACCTGGGCATCCGCCGCAGGCTGGCGCCGCTGATGCAGAACAACCGGCGTAAGATGGAACTCATCAACATCCTGCTGTTCTCCTTCCCCGGCACGCCCATCCTCTATTACGGCGACGAACTGGGCATGGGCGACAACTACCATCTCGGCGACCGCAACGGCGTGCGCACGCCCATGCAGTGGAGCCCGGACCGCAACGCCGGTTTTTCCAAGGCCAATCCCCAGTCCCTGTTTCTGCCCGTGGTCATCGATCCGGAGTATCATTACGAAGTGGTCAACGTGGAGACCCTGGAACGCAACCAGTCCTCGTTTTTGTGGTGGATCCGCCGGCTCTTGGCCGCCTACAAGGCCCAGCCGGCCTTGGGCAGGGGGGGGCTGGCCTTTGTCCGGGGCGAAAACACGAAGGTCCTGGCCGTGCTGCGCGCCGACCGGGACGAACGCCTGCTGGCCGTGATCAACCTGTCCCGGCATGCCCAGGTCGCCGAACTGGACCTTTCGGACCTCGCCGGGTT
>JBMONM010000118.1:0-11827 GCA_049324675.1 Thermodesulfobacteriota bacterium | reverse complement strand
GGCCGGCAACCCCCCGTGCAAGGTGTCCCCGGCCGCGCGGCGTGACGCCGTTACAGCACCTTGGCGCCCTGCAACTCCTCGGGGGTGAAGTCCCAGGAGGTGTTGTGCGGGGAAAGCGGCTCGGAGAAGAACTCCGGCAACTGGTCATGCTTCGCGGTGAACCCGGCCTTGGCGTTGAAGGCCAACTCGTCCTTCAAGGTGTTCACCCCAAGGGCCAGAAAGTCCTCGGGTGCGAACTTCACGCCGGTCACGGCCGCGATCTGGTCGCACATGACCTGCACCGCGTCCGCCGTGTCCAGCACCGCGAAGGCCACGAACAGGCAGAAGCCCACGGCGTCGATGGCCGCCGTGGCGATCTGCAGGTTTTTGGACAGCTCCACCTGCCCGGCCTTGCTCATGGGGTTCACGTCGCCGCCGCACTTCAGGATGTTCTGGCATACGGCGTAGCCGGCCGTGTGGTCCGCGCCCATGGGCGTGGTGGCGTAGGTCACGCCCACGCCCTTGACCGCGCGCGGATCGTAGGCCGGCAGGGCCTGGCCCTTGACCTCGGCCACCCGGGCCACCCCGAAGGCCTGGCCGGCGAACTTGGCCCCGTTGCCCATGATCCGGCCCAGGGAGTCCCCCGGGTCGCCCACCCGGTGCAGCAGCGTAAGCGCCGCCTTGCTGTCGCCCCAGGGGATGATCCCGCCGTCCATGGCCACGGCCACGGCGTTGCCCATGTCGATGGTGTCCAGGCCCAGATCGTCGCAGGCGTGGTCCAGGCGGGCGATGTCGTCCATGTCGTCGATCAGGCAGTTGGCCCCGAAGGCCCACACCGTCTCGTATTCAAGCCCGGAGGACAGATAGCCGCCCTTTTCGTCCACATAGGTCTGGGAGCACTGGATCACGCAGCCGGGATGACAGCCCTCCTTGGGCTTGCCGCCCCGGGCGTTCATGAGCTCCACCATCTTCTCGCCGCTGATGTCCGCAGCATGGTCGAAGCGGCCGAAACGGAAGTTCTTGGTGGGCAGGGCTCCGGCCTCGTTGATGATGTTGACCAGGATGGAGGTGCCGAACCCGGGCAGGCCCTGGCCGGTCACCGGATGCGTGGCCAATATCTCCACCCAGCGCTTGTTGGCCGCCTTGAAGGCCTCCTTGTCGGCCACGGGCACCCCGGGGGCGTCGGTGTCGTCCACGACCACGGCCTTGACCTTCTTCGAACCCATGACCGCGCCGAGTCCGCCGCGCCCGGCGGCCCGGGCCGGCCGGCCCTTGGGATCGGTGAACTGCACCGAGGCGGCCATGCGGCAGGTCTCGCCGGCCGGGCCGATGAGCATGAGCGCGGCCCGGGAGCCGTATTTGGCCAGAAGCTTTTCGGAAGCGGCGTAGGTGCCCAGCCCGGCAAGCTCCGGGGCCTCGACGATGGTCACCCCGCCGGCCGTGACCACGACCACCACGGGCGCGGCGTCGTCCGCGGGCTTGTCCTCGAAGACCATGGCCTGGATGCCGAGTTTGGCCATTTTCTGGGCGAAAAGCCCTCCGGAGTTGCTCTCCTTGATGCCGCCGGTCAGGGGGGATTTGGCTCCGAGCGAGATGCGGCCCGAGTTGGCGGCGGCGGTGCCGGTCAGGATGCCGCCGGCGGCCACCAGCTTGTTGGCCGCGCCCAGGGGGTGGCACAGGGCCGGCACCTCGTTGAGCACCAGGCGCGAGGTCAGGGCCCGGCCTCCCAGGCCCGCGTAGGCGCCCATGTCCTCGAAGGCGGACGTCCGGTTCTTGGTGTCGATGCGAAGCAGTCTGGCCATGGGTGAACCTCCTTGAGCCGGAGGGATATCTTATGTTTTCTCCGGCATGTTGTATGGTGTCTGGTTTGAGGTGTGTCTATGTCAATTTCGACATAAGCCAATATTGATACATTGCGGAATTGACATAACTCAAATGTACAATGTTGCATCTAGCATGAAATTTTGAGAAGCAAAAGAGGTTTCATGCGGTTCAACGTGGAGGGTTCCGGGTATGATGGAGATGCAACTCGCTGGAGAAATGGACCTTGTTGTTGACCGACAGGGTTTCGGGAGTCTTTTGGGCCTGTTGTCCGGCGGCGTCGGAGTTCCCGCGCCGGCCGGATGCGATCTGGACACGTTTTTTCATCGGTGTCTGGGCCTTGACCCGGACTATGCCGCCACGAGGGTGCGCACCGTGTTCTTAAACGGCCGCCCTGTGGACGACACGGCCCGGGCCGTGCTCGCGCCCGGCGACGAGGTGGCCCTGTCCACGGCCATGCCCGGGCTGGTGGGCATCTGCATGCGCCGGGACAGCCCCATCCGGTCCTTCCGCCGCGACATCACCCACGATCCGCGGGACGAGAAGGCCCCTGCGGCGCAGGAAGGGGAAACGATCCCGGTCACGGTGAGGCTTTTCAACTTCATCGCCCTGGAGATCGGGCCGGGGCTTCTGGACAGGGGCGTCCACGTGTCCGGGGAGCGTCTGGCCCGGGCCATGGCGGATGGGGTCTCGATCCTGGACGCGGCCCTGGACGGCGTCACGGTCGATCCCGGCCAGGTGCGCGACGCGGCGAAGCGCGCCGGGGCCGCGCTTTTTTTCCTGCGCGTGAAAAAGGGGGGCGGGCGGGCCGCGAACCGTGATTGACCGGAGAGGGGGAGGCCCCGGGGCCGCCCCATGCCGCAAGGGCGATGGGGAGGGGATGCGCCGGGGCCGTGCGGCCCGTTGACGGAGGCGACCCGGGCGCAGTATCCCGGGCCTGGAACGATGATCGCCCGCGCCGCATGAAAAAAGTTCGCCGCGGATGTCGCGGTATGCCGGGGAGAACGCGCGGCGGGCGGAAACGACGTTTTGGCCCCAACCAGCGCCCATGAGCGACAATCCCGAAAAACGCCCGCGCGGGGCCGTCGTCGCGGCCCTGGCCTCCCTGGTCGTGGGCGGCCTGCTTTTGGCCGTGAAGTTTCTGGCCTATGCCCAGACGGGCTCCACGGCCATCCTCTCCGACGCCCTGGAATCCATCGTCAACGTGGTGGCGGCAGGTTTCGCCCTCTTAAGCGTGATCTACGCCGCGACTCCGCCGGACTCCCGGCATCCCTACGGCCACGGCACCATCGAGTTTTTCTCCGCCGGATTCGAGGGCGGGCTGATCATCGTGGCCGGGTGCGGCATCATCTGGGAATCCATCGGCAAGATCGTCTCCCCCGTGCCCCTGGCCAACCTGGATCAGGGGCTTGCGCTTCTGGCCGGGGCCGGCGTCGTCAACCTCGGCCTGGGGCTGGGCCTGGTGCGCGCCGGGAAACGGCGGCACTCCCTGACGCTCGTCGCCGACGGTAAGCATGTCCTGACCGACGTGGTCACCTCCGCCGGCGTGCTCGCCGGGCTCTTCCTTGTGCGTCTGACGGGCCTTGGGTGGCTCGATCCGGCCGTGGCCTGCGCGGTGGCCGTCAATATCCTTTTTACCGGCTACAGGCTCATGCGCCAGGCCTTTGCCGGGCTTATGCGCGAGGCCGATCCAAGGCTTCTGGACGAGATCTGTCAGACGTTGTCGGCCAGACGCAAGCCGATCTGGATCGGCATCCACCGCCTGCGGGCCTGGCGTTCGGGAAACCGGACGCACGTCGATTTCCACCTCATCCTGCCCCGGGACCTGAGCCTGGAGGCGGCCCACGCCGAGGTGCGCGAGGTGGAGGACATCCTGTATGCCAAGTATGGCGCCCAGTCCGACGTCCTGATCCATGCCGATCCGTGCGACGCCCCCCAGTGTCCGGAGTGTGACGTGGACCCGTGCCGGTGGCGTGCCGCGGATGCGGCTCATGCCCGCCTGTGGCTCGGGGACACGGCCAGCCTCGATGAGGAGGAGCCCGGGAGATGACCCCGGTCGCCGGGGAGGGACTGCGGGTCTACGTGCACGTGCCCTTTTGCCGGGCCAAGTGCCGGTATTGCGCCTTTTATTCCGTCCCCCTGGACATGGAGGCCCTGGAGGCCTACGCGGACGCCCTGTGCCGGGAGATCCGCTTCTACGGCAAGCGGTTTCCCGGGGTCGGGATCGAGACCCTGTATTTCGGCGGCGGCACGCCGAGCCTTCTGCCGGAGTGGGCCGTGTCCCGGATCGTCGGGGCGCTGCGCAGGGCCTTTCCCTTCACCCCGGGAATCGAATTCACCTTCGAGGCCAATCCGGATTCGGCCGCGGACGGGGATTTGCCGAAGCGGCTGATCGGGCTCGGGGTCAACCGCCTGAGCCTGGGGGTGCAAAGCCTCGACGACGGGATGCTGCGGCTTTTGGGCCGGCCCCACGATGCGGCCATGGCCCGGGCCGCCTATTTCGCCGCGCGCCAGGCCGGGTTTGCCAACATCGGTCTGGATTTTTTGTGGGGGCTGCCGGGGCAGCGCCTGTCCCAATGGCTTGCCACCCTCAAGGAGGCGGTCCGGCTTTCTCCCGAGCATCTGTCCTGCTACGGATTGACCCTGGAGCCGGGCACGCCGTTTGCGGCCATGGCCGACTCCGGCGAGATCGAGCCTCCCGCCGAGGCCGAGCAGGCCGAGATGTTCGTGCGCGGCGCGCAGTACCTGGAGTCCCACGGCTATCTGCACTATGAGATATCCAATTTCGCGCGCATGGGGTTCGCAAGCCGTCACAACGTGGGCTATTGGGAGGGCCGGGACTACCTGGGCCTGGGGCCGTCGGCCGTGTCCACGCTGGCCGGGCGGCGGCACGAGAATCCCCGGGACATCGCCGGCTACGCGGCCCTGGCCCGAAAGGGGAACTTCGGTGCGGACGGCAAGGACCTGACTCCGCAGGAGATGGTGCGGGAGATGGTCATGTTGTCGCTGCGGACCACCAGGGGCCTTGACCTGGCCGCATACCGCACCCGCAGCGGACGGGATTTTCTCAAGGAGAACGCCGAACTCGTCCGGGCCCTGCGTCAGAACGGGCTTATCCGCCTGAGTGCCGGGCATCTGCGGCTGTCCAAGAACGGCATGCTGGTGAGTAACGTGATCCTGGCCAGGCTGGCCTATTAACCGGCCGGGGAAAGCTCGGCGGGCGGAGTGCCGGCCGGGGCCGAGGCCGTGGGCGACGTGGGGGGCAGCGGGATCACGGTCGTGGCGAAAAGATCGGCCGGGACGGGCGCGGCGAAGATGTCCGCCCGGGCCCCGGGCTGGTTTTCGGCCACGGTTTTCTTGGCCCCGTGATCGCGCATCATGGCCAGAAGCGGCTCCACCTTGGCCTTGAAGGCGGCCATCTTGGCCGCCGGCATGGGATCGGCCGTGATCTTCGGGTTTTCCAGGATGTTGATGGCCTGGCCGTTTTTGTACATCCGGAAGTCCAGGTGCGGGCCGGTGGCGTAGCCCGTGGACCCCACGTAGCCGATGACCTCGCCCTGGCGCACGGACTTGCCCTTGGCAACGGCCTTGGCGAAGCGGCTCAGGTGGTTGTAGCGGGTGGTGTAGGTCGTGTTGTGCCGAATGGTCACGAAGTTTCCGGCCGCGTGGTTGTATCCCTTCTCGGCCACCACGCCATCCCCCACACTCCATACCGGCGTACCGGCGGGCGCGGCGTAGTCCACACCCAGGTGCGGCCGGCGCACGTGCAGGATGGGATGCAGGCGGCTGTGGGTGAATCCCGAGGAAATGCGCCGAAACGACAGGGGGGCGCGCAAAAAGGCCTTGCGCAGGGCCTGCCCCTTTTCGTCGAAATAGCCGCCCCGGTTCTTTTTTTCCGCGAAGTGGAAGGCCCGCGAGGTCTTGCCCTGGTTGGTGAATTCCGCCGCCAGGATGCGGCCGTAGCCGGTGAACGCGTCCCCGGCGTAGCGCTTCTCCACCACCACCTTGAAGCTGTCGCCCTCGCGCAGGTCCTTGCAGAAGTCGATGTCCCAGGCGAAAATGTCGGCCAGGGCCACGGCCAGGTCCGGGTCCTCGCCGGCGTCCTTGACCGCGGCGAAAAGGTTCTGGTCGATGGTCCCGGCCGCCACCTCGGAGCGCAATACCTGCGGCTCGGCGTCCACGGAAACCAGGTATTCGCCGCGTTCGGCGCGGATGACCAGCCGTTCCACGGGGCTTATGACGTATTCGAAGGAGACGAACTCGCCGTCGCGGGTGGTGAGGCGGTAGGACTGGCCGGCCTGGATGCGCGAGAAGCGGAACTCCCGGCTTTCCCGCGAGAGCCGCTTGATTTCATCGGGATCGATGTACCGGCCGAGAAGGGCGGTGATGGTGTCTCCCGGGGCGACCGCGTTCTCTGTGACCTCTTCGGCCGGACCGCACGCGGCGTCGGGTTCGAACAGGCCGTCCGGGGTGGCCATGGCCAGGCGGTCGTCGGGAGGACAGAAGGCGTCCTCGGGGTCCGGCATGAAGGATGCGCGGTAGAAAAAGGCCCCGATCACGCAGGCCGCGAGCAGCACGACGCCGAGATGAAACCGGTACCGACGCCGGGACGTCGATGTGTATGAGGATTCTTCGGGACGGGATGGGAGGAGGCGCATGCGTTCCCTTGATTGACGTTGAAATGCCAGCCACGCTCTACAGGAAACAGCGCATCTTGTCCAGGCTTCGGGGAAAGAAGCAGGCTTGTCCGGATGCTGAATCGGGACATTGCGGGGCGAAATACCGCATCGGGTTCAGCCTCGCGGCAGAGATCCAACAGTATCGGGAAACGGAATCGGTGTGCGCCGCATGGCGTGTTTTTATCCGGGGAGGCGTACGCAAGACGTGCAACGTCTGTCCCCGGCGGCGTGGAGAGGGCCTCCCGGGCGCATGTCCCGGCGGGATGCGCGGGCGTTACTTGTCCATGTTCACCCGGCCCAGGAAACGGCCCTGGGGGTCGAAAACCCGGTAGCCGCCCCGGCCGTCCGGGGTCATGGTCCTGGTGTGCCGGCCCGTGGCGTCGTAGGTGCGGTAGCCGCCCTTGCCGTCGGGCCGCACCCGTCCGGCGAAGCGCCCCTTGGCGTCGGACAGGCGGCCGGCGTTTTGGGCCTCGGCGGGGAGGCGGTCGGATAACTGCCCTGTGGCGTCGGCCATTTTTTTGCCAGGCGACGACCCCGTCTGGTTTTTCGCGAGGCCGGCCGGGCGGGGTACTGTGGTCGAGGGCGGGGCGGCCGTGTCCAGCCGTTTTTCAAGCCCGTCAATGATGCGGTCCGTGGTCGGCGTCCGGGATCGGGCCGTGGGCTGCCCCTTTTTCTGCAGGCTCGTGAACAGGGATTCCTCCTGGGCCAGGGCCAGGGTTGCCGGGAGAAGAAGGGCGAGGCAGACGAACATTACGCGCATGGCGTTTCCCCTTTGTTTGCGGCCGGGTCTGGGGCGTGATCGACCATGTTTCGCGGTTAGCAAATCATGTTCCATTCCCATAAACCGGGCATGTCCGATGGGATTGCATGGTTTCGCGGCCGATCCTCGCGGTCGTGGCGACGGTTTTTTGGCATCCGATCCGGGCGGGCCGGCGGCGGGAGTTGAACCGCGCGGAGCGAAGCAGTACAGGGACGCAGGCCAAGGAGGCCATATGATGCGCTACATGTGTCTGTTGTGCGGGTATACGTATGATCCGGAAGAGGGCGATCCCAAGGGCGGACTCGCCCCGGGGACGGATCTGGCCACGGCCCCGAAGGAGTGGGTCTGTCCCCGGTGCGGGGCGGACCAGGACAAATTCGCCATGCGCGACGACGATGACGACTGAAACGCCGTGGCGGCAAGGCCCGGATCATCCCTCGCGGATGATCAGATGGGCCAGATCGAAGCGGTTGGTAAGCTGGCGCATGTAGCGTCTGGCCTCGCGCATGGTGGAGAACGAGCCGATCATCACCCTGTGCCAGATTCCCATGTCTCCCAGATCGGCCGTTTCCACCCGGGCCGAGACGCCCTTGCTTTCCAGCAGGCGGACCCTGGCCTGGGCCTCGTCCGGGTTTTTCCAGGAACTCTCCTGAATGGTGAGTTCTCCCCGCGATGTTTCCGTGGAGGCGGTCTCCGCGACGGTCCGGGGGACGGGGAGGGAGGCGGGCTGATATGCCGCCGCATCCGGCTGGAAGGGCTTGGGGGTGAAGGGCAGGGGAGCCCGGACTGACGCGGCCGCGATCGCGGGCCTGGCCGGGACGGCCGGGGGCGGCGCGGCGACCGCCCGGAGCTCAGGCCCGGACATGGGCACGACCGTGGCCTGGGCCTCGTCAAGAGACCCCTGGTCGGGAAGGACGGAACTCTGGTCCCGGGGAGGCTGTCCGAAGGACGCCCGGGCCGAGGGGTCCGCGAGTTCGAGGCGGGCCGAACCCGGACGTGATTTTGCGGATGGTTCGGTCTTTTCGGCCAGATAGGTTTTTTGGCCCGTCGGCGTGAAGCAGGCCTCCATGATCTGTTTCGTTTCCCGGTTGCGGATCTGCCAGCTTCGTCCTCCAAGGACCACGGCAATGATCCTCGAATTGCCGCGCTTGGCCGTGGTTACGATGTTGTATCCCGACGCGGCCACCCATCCTGTCTTTATGCCGTCGACCCCATCGCAGCTTTGCAGCAGCTTGTTGCTGTTGTATCGGTTTCTTCCGCGGTGGGTGATGACCGTCTTGGAGTGGTGCTCCAGGGATTGGGGAAAGCGTTTGAGATAGGAAACGGAGAGCTTCATCATGTCCCTTGCCGTGGTGTATTGGCCGGGGGAGGGCAGGCCGTTGACGGTCTCGAAGGTGGTGGAGGTCATGCCCAGTTCGCTGGCCTTGCGGTTCATCCGGCGGATGAAGGCGTCCGTCCCGCCGAGATGTTCGGCCATGGCCACACAAGCGTCGTTGCCCGAGGCCACGGCCATGCCGTCGAGGAGTTCGCGCACGGTGACGGTCTCGCCGGCCTTCAGATGCATGGTCGATCCGCCCGTCGCCGCGGCCCTGGCGCTGACCCGGACCCTGTCCGATTCGTGGAGCCGGCCGGCCTGGATGTCCTCGAAGACCAGGTACATGGTCATGATCTTGGTGATGGAAGCGGGGGGGATGCGCCGGTCGGCGTCCTGCTCGTAGAGCACCCTGCCCGTGCCGAAATCCATGACCATGGCCGCCCGGACGTCGAGTTTGTCCGGATTCGCCCGCGCTCTGGATTTGGCCACGGCCGACGCGGCCGGGACATGGACCAGGATGGCCAGGAAAAGCAGGATATGGAATGCCCGACGCATGACCGTTTTCCCCCTGTGCCACGGTGTGCAGCGCTCTTGAAGTGAAAAATCCCCCGCCGAAACCAAGCAGGAAATATGCCAGATTTCCGTGATGAGGATGGCGGAATCAGGCCGGTCCCGGCGGTTTCGGGGGGTGGTCGAGGACTGTTGCTAATCATAAGGAATACTATGCGTTATTGTTAAGGAAAGGCGTGGCTGGACATGGCCCGAAGCCGGAACGGATCGATGCGGGGGGTGGGGGCCGGACAGATGGGTGATGAATTGATTTTATGATTTTAAGAAATTGAACCGACGGTTTCCGATGCGGTCGCTTTGGGAGGGCGTCATGCCCGGCCCCTTTGAGGGGAAAAGCCTCAAAGGGGCCGGTGTCGTGGTCTCAGCAGATATGTTTCATTCCCGCCGGGCGCGCCGCCCCCGCCTCCTGCTTGAGGCTGGAGATGACCTCCCGAAGCTCGTTGGCCTGGGCGGCCAGGGAGTGGATGCTGTCCACGGTCTCCTCCATGGTCTGGGCGATGTCCAGGGCGATGGCGTTGATTTCGTCGATGGCCTTGTTGATTTCCTCGGATGCGGCGGACTGTTCCTCGGCCGCCGCGGCGATGCTCTGGATCTGGCCGGCGGAGGATTGGGCGGTGTCCACGATCTCCCGCAACACCTCGCCGGATTCCCCGGCCAGGCCGGAGGCGTCGGTGATGGCCGAGGCCGTCCGCTCCATGCCCTGCACGTTTTCCCGGGCCACGTTCTGAATGGCCTGGATGCTGTCGCCCACCTCCTTGGTGGCCCCCATGGTTTTTTCCGCGAGTTTCCTGACCTCGTCGGCCACCACGGCGAATCCCCGCCCGGCCTCGCCGGCCCGGGCGGCCTCGATGGCCGCGTTTAAGGCCAGAAGATTGGTCTGGTCGGCGATATCCTGGATGACCGTCATGATCCGGCCGATATCCTCGGCCATTTTTCCCAGTTCCAGCATATTCGCGGTCAGGGTCTGGGCCTGGCTCTGAATGGAGCGCATGGCCGTGACCGATCCGTCCACGACCTCCTGGCCCTTGCGGGCCTTGTCCCGGGAAGCCTCGGCCTCGCCGGCCGCCTGGCCGGCGTTTCTGGCCACCTCGAGCACGGTGGCGTTCATCTCCTCCATGGCCGTGGCGGTTTCCTGGATGCGGTCACGCTGGTGTCCCGTGCGCGACCTGATCCCGTCGGCGCGTCCGGTGATGGCCTGGGTGGCCTCGGTCAGGGAGGCCGCCACGGCCTCCAGACGCAGGGCCGCGTCGGCCATGCCTTCGGACTTGGCCCGGTCCGCCCGACAGGAGGCCTCTTCGGCCTCGCGCATGGCCGCTTCGGCCTGCCGGGCCTTTTCCTGGGCCTCGGCGGTCTTGGCCTCGATGTCCCGGATATTGCCGCGAAGGGCGCCGACCATGACGTTGAGGGCGTCTTCCAGGGTGGCCGCCTCGTCGCGTCCGATCACGGCGAGGGTCACCTCCAGGTCGCCCGAGGCGATCTTCTGCGCGGCGACGGCCGCTTCCCGGATCGGCCGGACGATGCTTCGGGTGATGGCGAGGCTTATGACCGCCATGCCGACAAAGGCCGCGGCCACGCCGAGAAGGATGGCGGTCAGGATGGTTTGGGTCTTGTTTTCGATCGTTGAGGCGATGAGCGCCTTTTCCCGATCGATATTGTCGATGTACACGCCCGTGCCGATCCACATGTCCGTGCCCGGGATCATCTCGGCGTATCCGAGTTTGGGCTGGTCGCCCTGGCCCGGCTTGGGAAAGATGTATTCCACGAATCCCCCGCCGCTTTTGGCCCTGGCCTCCAGTTCCTGGACGTAGAACACGCCGTTTTTGTCCTTGGAGCCCCCAAGGTCCGTGCCCTGGGCCTCTTTTTTGGGAGGCAGGGCCACGTTGATCGTTTTTTGGTAGACAAAGAAGTACCCCGATTTGTCGTCCTCGAAACGGATCGGGTCCACCATCTTTCGGATCAGTTCCACGCGGGCGTCATTGTCCGCGACATCCTTGATCACCTCGGCGATGGCCAGGGCCGCGGTATGGGTGGCCACCTGAAGCTTCTGCTTCTGTCCCTCGAACATGACCCGTTGGGCGTCGGCCAGGCTTATGTTCTTGATGCCCGATATGCCGGAATAAAAAGCCCACACGACTCCGGCGAGAAAGATGGCCACGAGGATCAACAGGCCCAATATGCGGCATGAGACCGACAATTTCCTGAGCATGGGAGGGCTCCTTTTCGTTTCCTTTTATGGATTGTCCCTTGTTACATCGGGGGGCATGTCACGTCCATGCCGATGCGATACGAAATGACAGCGCGGCGTCAGGCATGACGTGCGACGTCCCGGGCGATCTCCCGCAGGCGGTTTTCGTAGAGTCGTTGGTAGCCCGGACCATTGGCCGTGAAGGCCGCGATTTTTTCCTGTTGGGCAAAAATCCAGGCCAGAAGGGAGGGGTTTTTGTGCAGGGCGGCGTAGTGTCGGACCATGTGCAGGGTGTGGTGGCACACGGGCATGGCCGCGGCGGCCTCGGCCAGAAGTTCGGTATGGTCCGTGTCCGGATCGGAAAAAAACGCGGCCACGGCCCGGCCCGAGGCGTAATTGGCGCCGCTGGAAAGAAGCGACCTCAGGCGCTTCCGGCCGAGTCTTTCCGGGGCGCGGGGCTGGTCGGCCCACAGGACGGGAGGGGTCTGGTTCGGACCGTAGTCCAGTCGCCCGGTCTC
>JBMONM010000117.1:0-11944 GCA_049324675.1 Thermodesulfobacteriota bacterium | reverse complement strand
GGGCAGGGCGCGGGCCCGCGCCGGGGGAATGCCGGAACCGGAACCCATCACGGCACGACGATGGTGTCACCCGGTTTGAGCACGATGTCCTGGCCGATGTCCCTTCCCTTGACCACGCGGTCGTAGTCGAAGGGGATGGCCGTGCGGCCGCCGTCGCCGCCGCGCAGCACCAGGATGCCGGAGCTGTCGGCAAAGGGGGTCAGCCCTCCGGCCAGGGCCAGGGCCTGCAGGACCCTGAGTTCTCCGGGCATGGGAAACATGCCCGGCTTGGCCACCTTGCCCACCACGTACACCCGGGCGCTGCCGAGTTCCGCCAGGATGACCGTGACCGGCGCATTGGGCACGAAATCGTGCAGGCGTTGGGACAGATCCAGGCGCAGGGCCTCCACCTCCCGGCCCCCGGCCGCCACGTCGCCGATGAGGGGGAAGGAGATGAAGCCGTCCGGCCGGATGGTGACGTCCAGGGTCAGGGATTCCTCGTTCCACACCGAGATGTGCAGCCGGTCGCCCGGCCCCAGGGTAAAGGCCGGCCGGGTTTCGGCGGCCGAAGCCGGGCAGACGGCAAAGACCGGGCCCCCGGCCAAGGCCAGGGCCAGGAACAGGAACAGCACCCGCAGCATGGTTTCCCCCTACAGTAGCGAACTGGCTTGGCTGATACACCATGTTTTCAATGTCTGGCAACACGGCTGGAGCTTGCTGCAGGGAAAAATACAGCCAACCGATATGGTGGGGGATAGAACTTTTTATGCATGCCGCGTAGTTTGCAGGGATTAGTGAAAAAGTACGGGAAGATGTTGACGCAAGACGTGTCGCGGGATAGAGTCCCCGGAACTCTTGGGGAGGAGGAGAGGTGCGCCTGAAGCCAGGAAGGCTTTGGTGCGAACCCGATTCGTTATGTCGAAGCGCCTTTTCGAAACCATCACCGCGGCATTCCGGTCCGCGTCCGACAGTCTTGATGCCCTCCGGGCGTTCGGGCAGGTTTCGCCGTCCTCGCGTGGCAACGGGAACGGCAACGGCAACGGGAACGGGAACGGCGGAGGGTCGGGCGGCTACCAGTCCGGGAGCAACCGGGACGATGTGCTGACCGGCGGCGCGGGCAACGACACCCTGTCCGGCGGCAACGGCGACGACACCCTGCACGGGGGCGCGGGCGCGGACTACCTGGACGGCGGCAACGGCAACGACCTCCTCTACGGCGGCGACGGCGCGGACACCCTGTCCTCGGGCAACGGCGACGACCTCCTGGATGGCGGGGCGGGCGACGACCTGCTGCAGGGCGGCAACGGCGACGAGAGCCTGTACGGCGGCGACGGGGCCGACACCCTGGCCGGGGGCAGCGGCGACGACCTGCTGGACGGGGGCGCGGGCAGCGACCTGCTGGACGGCGGCAGCGGCCGCGACAGCCTGTCCGGCGGCGACGGCGCGGACGCCTTGTCCGGCGGATCGGATGCCGATCTTCTGGATGGCGGGGCCGGCGACGACGTCTTGGACGGCGGCAACGGCAACGACCTTCTCTACGGCGGCGACGGCGCGGACTCCCTTGCCGGGGGCAGCGGCAATGACCTGCTGGACGGCGGGGCCGGGGCCGACACCCTGGCCGGTGGGGCGGGCGCGGACACCCTGGCGGGCGGCGACGGCGACGACCGGCTGGAATACGCCGCGGACGCCGCCTGGGGCTCGGGCTGGGGCGCGAAGCACGCGGGCAGCGCGGGCGAGGACGCCACCGGCGAGGTCCACTCCATCCGCGGCCTGGGCCGCAGCTATGACGTTTTCGACGGCGGCGCGGGCCAGGACACCCTGGTCCTGACCGCCGGCCACGACGCCCTGTTCCTGCACGACTCCTACAGCCCGGGCGGCAGTTCGCCGCGCATCGCGAACATCGAGGCCATCCTGGCCGGCGACGGCAACGACGTGGTGGACCTCACCAGCCCCGTCTGGGACTACGGCCCGGTGCTGGTGGACGGCGGGGACGGCAACGACCTCATCTGGACCGCGGGCGGGGCGGACACGCTCCTGGGCGGCCTCGGCGCGGACAGCCTGAACGCCGGGACCGGCGACGACCTGTTGGACGGCGGGGCGGGCAACGACCTGCTGGCCGGCGGGGCCGGGGCCGACACCCTGGCCGGGGGCGAGGGCGCGGACACCCTGCAGGGCGGGGCGGGCGACGACCGACTGCTGTATTCCGCGGACGCCGCCTGGCCCTCGGGCTGGGGCGCGCAGCACGCGGGCAGCGCGGGTGCGGACGCCACGGGCGAGATCCATTCCATCACCGGCCTGAACCGCAGCCACGATACCTTCGACGGGGGGGACGGGTCCGATACCCTGGCCCTGACCGAGGGCAACGACGCCCTGTTCCTGCACGACTCCTACAGCCCGGGCGGCAGCTCGCCGCGCATCGCGAACATCGAGGCCATCCTGGCCGGCGACGGCAACGACGTTGTGGACCTCACCAGCCCCACCTACAACTACGGCGACGTGCTGGTGGACGGCGGGTCCGGCAACGACCTCATCTGGACCGCGGGCGGGGCGGACACGCTCCTGGGCGGGGACGGGGCGGACACCCTGCACGGCGGCGTGGGCGACGACCTGCTGGCCGGCGGAGCCGGTAACGACATCCTGACCGGGGGCGCGGGCGCGGACACCCTGCAGGGCGGCGCCGGCGACGACCTGCTGCGGGCTGACGCCGACGACGTGGTGGACGGCGGCGCGGGCGTGGACACCCTGTACGCGGGCGAAGACACGGACTTCTCGGCCACCTCCCTGGCGAATTTCGAGGCCCTGGCCCTGGGCGACGGCGTGGCCGCGGCCTTCTCCGCGGCGCAGCTCGACGGCCAGACCCTCACGATTTACGGCGGCGCGGGTGCGGAGACCCTGACCATCCTGGACGCCGACGGCAGCCTGGATCTTTCGGGCCTCACCTTCGTGAACTGGGGCCCCGAGGACCAGGTGGACGTGCAGTATGCCAACCTCCTGCTCGAGGGCACGGCCGGCGACGACACCCTGCAGGGCGGGCTCGGGGCCGACACCCTCCTGGGCTACGCCGGGGCCGACACCCTGTCCGGCGGAGACAACGCGGACCAGCTCTTCGGCGGTGACGACGACGACCGCCTCTACGGCGACTCGGGCGAGGACACCCTGTCCGGCGAGGCGGGCAACGACCTGCTGGACGGCGGCGCGGGCGCGGACCTGCTGATCGGCGGCGAGGGCAACGACGCGGCCCTGTACAGCAAGGCCACGGCCGCGGTCTGGGTGGACCTGGCGGCCGGCGGAGGCCTGGGCGGCGATGCCGCGGGCGACGTCTACGAGGGCATCGAACGCGTCATCGGCTCCAATTTCAACGACACCCTGTCCGGCGACGCGACCGACGACCTCTTCCTGGGCAATGCCGGGGACGATCTGCTGGAAGGCCGGGACGGCCTGGACACCTTGTACGGCGGCGACGGCGCGGACCTGCTGGACGGCGGGGCCGACGAGGACCGCCTGTACGGCGAGGCCGGTTCCGACACCCTGGTGGGCGGCGCGGGCGACGACCTGCTGGACGGCGGCGAGGGCGCGGACCTGCTGGACGGCGGCGCGGGGAACGACGGGGTCCTGTACAGCAAGGCCGCGGCCGGGGTCTGGGTGGACCTGGCTGCCGGCGGGGGCCTGGGCGGCGAGGCCGCGGGCGACACCTACGTCGGCATCGAGCGCTTCATCGGCTCCGCCTTCGGCGACACCCTGTCCGGCGACGCCGGCGACGATTTCTTCCTGGGCAATGCCGGGGACGACACCCTGGAGGGCCGGGCCGGTTCCGACACCCTGTACGGCGGCGAGGGCGACGACCTGCTGGACGGCGGCGACGGCGCGGACCGCTTCTACGGCGAGGCCGGTTCCGACACCCTGCACGGCGGCGCGGGCGACGACCTGTTGGACGGCGGCGAGGGCGCGGACCTGCTGGACGGCGGCGACGGGAGCGACGGGGTCCTGTACAGCAAGGCCGCGGCGGGGGTCTGGGTGGACCTGGCTGCCGGCGGGGGCCTGGGCGGCGAGGCCGCGGGCGACGTGTACGTGGACATCGAGCGCTTCATCGGCTCCGCCTTCGGCGACACCCTGGCCGGCGACGCCACGGACAATCTCTTCCTGGGCAATGCCGGGGACGACATCCTGGACGGCCGGGCCGGTTCCGACACCCTGTACGGCGGCGACGGCGCGGACCAGCTCCTGGGCGGCGACGACGCGGACCGCCTGTACGGCGAGGCCGGTTCCGACACCCTGCACGGCGGCGCGGGCGACGACCTGCTGGACGGCGGCGAGGGCGCGGACCTGCTGGACGGCGGCGCGGGGAACGACGGGGTCCTCTACAGCAAGGCCGCGGCCGGGGTCCTGGTGGACCTGGCGGCCGGCGGGGGCCTGGGCGGCGAGGCCGCGGGCGACGTGTACGTGGACATCGAGCGCATCATCGGCTCCAATTTCGCCGACACCATTTACGGCGCTGCGGGTGCGGACTTCTTCCTGGGCAATGCCGGGGACGACATCCTGGACGGCCGGGACGGCTCCGACACCCTGTACGGCGGCGACGGCGCGGATCTGCTCCTGGGCGGGGCGGGCGACGACCGCTTCTACGGCGACGCGGGTGACGACACCATCTACGGCGATGCCGGGAACGACCAGTTGGACGGCGGCGCGGGCGCTGATCTGCTCGTCGGCGGCGACGGCAACGACGCCGCCCTCTACACCCAGGCCACGGCCGGGGTGTGGGTGGACCTGGCGGCCGGCGGCGGCCAGGGCGGCGATGCCGCGGGCGACACCTATGTGGACATCGAGCGCATCATCGCGTCCAACTACACGGATACCCTTTCCGGCGATGCCGGCGACAACAATTTCCGGGGCCAGGGCGGGGACGACTACCTGTTCGGCCTTGCCGGCGCTGACGCCCTGTTCGGCGGCGACGGCCAGGACCTGCTGCACGGCGACGCGGGCAACGACCTGCTCTACGGCGAGGCGGGCGACGACACCCTGTACGGCGGCGACGACCTCGACACCCTGTACGGCGGCGACGGCCAGGATCTGCTGCACGGCGACGCGGGCAACGACCAGCTCTACGGCGACGCCGGGAACGACGTGTTGCACGGCGGCGACGGCAACGACATGCTGTGGGGCGGCGAGGGCGCGGATGTCCTGGACGGCGGCGACGGCAGCGACTCGGCCCTGTACACCAAGGCCGCGGCCGGGGTGTGGGTGGACCTGTCCGCCGGCGGCGGCCTGGGCGGCGAGGCCGCGGGCGACACCTACATCGACATCGAGCGCATCACCGGCTCCAGCTACGCCGACACCCTGACCGGCGACGCGCACAGCAACACCTTCCTGGGCAACCCGGGCGACGACTCCATCTCCGGCGAGGGCGGCGCGGACTACCTGTACGGCGGCGACGGCGCGGACGTGGTGCACGGCGGCGACGACGCTGACCAGCTCTACGGCGACGCGGGCGACGACACCCTGTTCGGCGACGCGGGCAACGACCAGCTCCGGGGCGGGGACGGCGACGACGTCCTGTTCGGCGGGGACGGCGACGACCAGTTCTGGGGCGGCGCGGGGGCGGACGAGATCCACGGCGGGGACGGCATCGACAAGGTGTACTACTCCACCGCCACCTCCGGCGTCTGGGTGGACCTGTCCGCCGGCGGCGGCCTGGGCGGCGAGGCCGCGGGCGACACCTACTCCGACGTGGAGCGGTTCTTCGGCTCCAACTTCGGAGACACCCTGAGCGGCGATGCGGGGGACAACTACTTCCTGGGCCAGGGCGGGAACGACATCCTGCACGGCGGCCAGGGGGCGGACACCCTGGACGGCGGCTCGGGCTCGGATGTGTTCAGCTACTCCAGCGCCAGCGAAGGCGGCGACACCATCCAGAATTTCGTCAAGGGCGGCGATTCCTTCCACTTCGACGCCACTGCGTTCGATCCGGCCGCCAGCTTCGTGTCTTTCAATTCGGGCGGGGCGGGATACGACGGCGCGTCGGCCGGGGTCGGCTCCACGGATGCGGCCTTCGTGTACGACAGCGCGAGCCAGCAACTCTGGTACGATGAGAACGGCGACGCCTCGGGCGGCCAGAGTCTGGTGGCCACCATCCAGAGCCCGGCGCACGTGAATCTGGACCAGAACGACATCGACATCTCCTGATTCCGGGGACTGCCGGTCCTTCCCCCAATGGGGTATGCCGGGGACTTGCCAAGTCCCGGGAAAAGGTATACTGCTCACTCCCTTGTTCGAACCCAACGGCCGGCTATACCGAATCCGGGGACGTCGGCCCCTCATACGGAGGCATCCCATGAAAGAAGGCATCCATCCCAAGGTTTTCAAGGCCAAGATTCGCTGCGCCTGCGGCTTCGAGGTCGAGGCCCTGTCCACCAAGGGCGAAAAGGTGGAAGTGGAAATCTGCTCCAACTGCCACCCGTTCTTCACCGGCAAGCAGCGGTTCGTGGACACCGCCGGCCGCATCGACCGCTTCCGCAAGAAGTACGCGAAGCTCCAGGACAAGTAGCTACCCGGCCCGCTGGCCGGACGGGAGGGCCGCAGGCTCCGCTCGGGTTACGGCCCGGGGGGCATGCGGCCCTTCCCTTTTCCCGGCCGCGTCCTATATCCTTACGATATGAACACCCGCACCGGACTCCCCGCCCTGGCCGGCCGGCTCTGCCGCAGCCTGGCCCGCCTGCTGGCCCTGGCCCCCTCGGCCGTGGGCGGCCAGGCGGTGATGGAAGGGGTCATGATCCGCAACCGCGACCGGCTGGCCATCGCGGTGCGCAGGCCCGACGGCACCATCCTCCTGGAACTGCGCCCCTGGTACACCCTGGCCCCCTGGCCCTGGCTGCGCAAGCCCTTCGTGCGCGGGTTCCCGGTGCTCCTGGAGACCCTGGTCAACGGGGTCAAGGCCCTGAACTTCTCGGCCGAGGTGGCCGTGGAAGAGGAGGGCGAGGGGAAGGAGGGGAGCGGTGGCTCGGAGCTCAAGCCCTGGCACCTGGTGGTCACCATCGCCGCGGCCATCGGCCTGGCCCTGTTCCTCTTCGTGGTGCTGCCCCACCTGCTGTCCCTGGGCCTCAACGCCCTGGGCTGGAGCGGGAACACGGACTCCCTGTCCTTCCACGTCTGGGACGGGTTCTTCAAGATGGCGGTGTTCATGGGCTACCTGGGCGCGGTGTCCCTGGTGCCGGACATCCGGCGGGTGTTCCAGTACCACGGGGCCGAGCACAAGGCCATCTGGGCCTTCGAGACCGGGGGCGAACTCACCCCGGAGGGCTGCCGCAACCACAGCCGCCTGCACCCGCGCTGCGGCACCGCGTTTCTGCTCTTCGTCCTGGCCATCTCCATCGTGCTGCACGCGGTGCTCATCCCCGGGCTCACCGCCCTGTGGGCCCCGTCCGGCGCGGTGTTGCGCCAGACCTACATCGTGGCCGCCAAGTTCCTGCTCATGATCCCGGTGAGCGCCCTGGCCTACGAGCTCATCCGCTACGCCGGCCGCAAGGCCGACACCCTGCTGTGCCGCGCCCTGTGCTGGCCCGGCCTGGCCATGCAGCGCCTGACCACCTTTGAGCCCGACGACTCCCAACTGGAAGTGGCCTTAGCCGCCCTCAAGGGCGCCACCGACGAGCGGAAGTAACCATGTTCGCCAAGCTGGAATCCATCGAGCGCAAGTACGAGGACCTGGAGAAACAGCTCTCCTCCCCGGACGTCTTCGACGACCAGGACCGCTACCGCAAGCTCACCAAGGCCCATTCGGACCTGGGCGAGGTGGTGGCCGCCTTCCGGGAATACCGGGCCGCGGAACAGGCCAAGGCCGACAACGAGGAGCTGTTGTCCGACAGCGACAAGGACATCCGCGAACTGGCCCGGGCCGAACTGGACGAACTCAAGGAGAAGATTCCCGCGCTGGAGGAAAAGCTGCGCATCCTGCTCCTGCCCAAGGACCCGATGGACGAGAAGAACGTCATCATCGAGGTCCGGGCCGGCACCGGCGGCGAGGAGGCGGCCCTGTTCGCGGCCGAGATATTCCGCATGTACCTGCGCTTCGCCGAGGCCAAGGGCTGGAAGGTGGAGATGCTGGCCGAGCACGAGAGCGCCACCGGCGGGCTCAAGGAAGTCTCCGCGGCCATCGCCGGCGACCGGGTGTACTCCCGGCTCAAGTACGAGTCCGGCGCGCACCGGGTGCAGCGGGTGCCGGCCACCGAGTCCCAGGGCCGCATCCACACCTCGGCCATCACCGTGGCCATCCTGCCCGAGGCCGAAGAGGTGGACGTGCACATCGCGCCCGAGGACCTGCGCATCGACGTGTACCGCTCCTCCGGGCCGGGCGGCCAGAGCGTGAACACCACGGATTCGGCCATCCGGGTCACCCACCTGCCCACGGGCCTGGTGGTCACCTGCCAGGACGAGAAGAGCCAGCACAAGAACAAGGCCAAGGCCATCAAGGTGCTGCGCGCCCGCCTGCTCCAGGCCGAGCAGGACCGGGCGCACGCCGAGCAGGCCGCGGCGCGCAAGGCCCAGGTGGGCACCGGCGACCGCTCCGAGCGCATCCGCACCTACAACTTCCCCCAGGGCCGGGTCTCGGACCACCGCATCGGCCTGACCCTCTACCGCCTGGAAGAGATCCTGCAGGGCGACCTGGACGAGATCATCGACGCCCTGGTGGCCCACTACCAGGCCGAGGCCCTGAAGCAGCAGGCCGACGACGCGTGAGCGCCTGCGCGCCCACGGTCCGCGAGATCCTCCAGAAGAGCGCGGACTTCCTGGCCGACCGGGGGGTGGATTCCCCGGCCCTCTCGGCCCAACTCATGCTGGGCAAGGCACTTCGCCTCACCCGCCTGGAACTGCTCCTGCAATCCGACCGGCCCTTGACCGAGGCCGAACTGGCCGCGGCCCGCGAACTGGTGCGCCGTCGCGGCCGGGGCGAGCCCGCGGCCTACATCCTGGGCGAAAAGGAATTCTACGGACTGGGCTTCACGGTGAGCCCGGCCTGCCTCATCCCCCGGCCCGAGACCGAGCACATCGTGGAGGAGGCCGAGGCCCGGTTCCCCCGCGACGCGGCCCTGGCCTTCGCGGACCTGGGCACGGGCAGCGGCTGCCTGGCCGTGACCCTGGCGGTGCGCTTCCCGCAGTCCCGCGGCCTGGCCGTGGACCTCTCGGCCGAGGCCCTGGCCGTGGCCCGGGGCAACGCCGCCCGGCACGGGGTGGGGGAGCGGCTCTCGTTCGTGCAGGGGGACTTCGCGGACCTGGCCGGCCTGGGCGTGGGGCAGGGGAGCCTGGACCTGGTGGCGGCCAATCCGCCCTACGTGTCCGCTGAGGAATACGCCCGATGCTCGTGCGAGGTGCGGGACTTCGAACCCCGCGCCGCGCTCACTCCGGGCCCCACCGGACTGGAGTCCATCGCGGCCCTGGCTCCGGGCGCGCGCGCCGCGCTCAAGCCCGGCGGCCTGCTCCTCCTGGAAATGGGCATGACCCAGGCCGCCCCGGTGCGCGACATCCTGGACCGGGCCGGGTTCGGCGAGGTCCGCATCCGCAAGGACCTGGCCGGCCGCGACCGCGTGGCCGTGGCCCGGGCCTGACGCCGCCGCGTCTCTCCGCGTGTAACCTCCGCCTCTCTCCGGCCGAATCCCGGATGGGATATCCTTCCCCGGCCCTCTCCCGAACACCCCGGAATCCTGCACAAAACCCGCACCCGGGTGTGCGGAATCCGCACAGGGCCCGGTGCCGTCTCTGTATCCATATGGAATGACAGGGGAATAAAAACAACACGCACCGCAAGAGCCGGTGCGCGCGCCCGGGGAAGGGCAGGATTCTTGCCGGCCGTCGTTCGAAACACCCGCGTATTTCAAGTCGGTCCGGTCAACGCCAGCGCCTGGCCGGCCATCATCCAGAAATACGTGAGTATTTCAAAGAAAAACGCCTGGCCCAGGCCAAGGCCTGGCCGGCCGCGGGAGGAGGGGATGGACGGGAATGCGGTTCCCACGGCCGGCCGTTGGCCTTGGGCGGACGCGGGGTCGGGGGGTGCGTCCGCCATCCCTCCGTGCCGGCAGGGGTGACCGGCGAGGGTCGGAGGGAGTGTCCTTAATAGCACACGGCGTGTGTTTTTGAAAACAAAAATTTCATTCAGCCCGGATAAAAATAATAATTGAAATCAAGACGTTAAATTTTTTCTTGCAACGGTACGATTCTTGCTGAACGCTCGTTCGGAGGGGACCATGCACCAGAAGACCATCCGCAAGCCCGTGCAGTGCTCGGGCATCGGCCTACACACCGGCCGTAAAGTCGAACTCACGCTCTCGCCCGCGGCGCCGGACACCGGCATCGTGTTCGCGCTGCGCCACGGCGACGCCTGGCGGCACATCACCCCGGGCCCGCACAACGTGAGCGACACCGGCCTGGCCACCACCCTGTCCGACGGCGAAGCCCGGCTCTCCACCGTGGAGCACCTGCTGGCCGCCATCCGCGGCCTGGGCCTGGACAACATCCACATCCGGGTTTCCGGGGCCGAGGTGCCCATCATGGACGGCAGCGCGGCCTCCTTCGTGTTCCTGCTGCGCTCCGCCGGCCTGGTGGAGCAGCCCGCCGTGCGCCGCTTCCTCAAGGTCACCCGGCCCATGGAGCTTTCGCGCGACGGCAAGTCCGTGCGGGTCACGCCCTACGACGGGTTCGCCGTGGACTATTCCATCGATTTCAAGCACCCCCTCATCGGCCGCCAGGACATGAGCCTGGACATCACCCCGGACAGCTTCGTGCGCCGGCTGGCCAAGGCCCGCACCTTCGGCTTCCTGCGCGACGTGGAGCGCATGCAGCGCGCCGGCCTGGCCCTGGGCGGCTCCCTGGACAACGCCGTGGTCCTGGACGAGTACGGGGTGGTGAATCCGGAAGGGCTGCGCTTCAAGGACGAGTTCGTGCGCCACAAGATCCTGGACTTCGTGGGCGACATGGCCGTGGCCCCGCTGCCCCTCCTGGGCCGGTTCGAGATCAGCTGCTCCGGCCATGCCCTGAACAACGAGTTCCTGCGCTACGTCCTGGACAACGCCGCCACCTGCCTGGACACCGTGGCCGCCCCGGCCCCGGCCGCTCCGCGCCAGGCTCCGGATCCGGCCCCGGCCGGGGTGGGCGAGGCGGCCCTGGCCTCCTAGGCCCGGGAATTTGGTGTTTTCGGTTTTTTTCAGTTGACATTGCAGGCCCCGAGCCATAGAGAAGCACCCGCCCCGCGCCGAAAGGCCGGGGCGGGTTTTTGTTGGCGACGGGCGCCGGCTAGCCGGAAATTTGCCGAAGCGGCCAATTGGCCCTTGCAATTTCCCCCGTCGCGGGGTATATGCCCCGCTCTGCTGCTGGCGTAGCTCAATCGGTAGAGCCGCTGATTTGTAATCAGCAGGTTGCGGGTTCGAGTCCCATCGCCAGCTCCAGACGGCTTGGAGGGGTTCCCGAGTGGCCAAAGGGAACAGACTGTAAATCTGTCGGCGTAAGCCTTCGGAGGTTCAAATCCTCCCCCCTCCACCACATACTGGACGTGAAAAGCTGCAGGAGACGGTCTGCGAGAGGGCTGTCGCGAGGACTGCAGGAATGTGCGCGGGAATAGCTCAATTGGCTAGAGCATCAGCCTTCCAAGCTGAGGGTTGCGGGTTCGAGTCCCGTTTCCCGCTCCACGCCAGCACATCCTGAAATCCTCCTTGCAGTTAGGCAAAGCCCACGTAGCTCAGTAGGTAGAGCACATCCTTGGTAAGGATGAGGTCATCGGTTCAATTCCGATCGTGGGCTCCATCTTTCTTCGGTGGCGATAGATTCAAAGAACAACCGTTTACTCAACGGGGGTAAGCAATGGGCAAGGCCAAATTCGAGCGGACCAAGCCGCACGTCAACATCGGCACCATCGGTCACATCGACCACGGCAAGACCACGCTGACCGCGGCCATCACCAAGACCTTGGCGGCCTCCGGCAAGG
>JBMONM010000116.1:0-11947 GCA_049324675.1 Thermodesulfobacteriota bacterium | reverse complement strand
CAGGGGGGTGGACAACGCCCGGACCACGTCCCGGTAGGGATGCGGCCGGGGGCAATGGCGATCAGGCCGTTTTCTGTTCGAATTTGGCGTACTTTTTCCGGAAGCGGTCGATGCGTCCGGCGGTGTGCACGAAGCGCTGCTTGCCGGTGAAAAACGGGTGGCAGTTGGAGCAGATTTCGACCAGGACCTCTTCGCCCTTGGTGGAGATGGCCTCGATTTCCGCGCCGCAGTTGCAGCGGATCTTGGCCTTGTAGACCTTGGGATGAATATCTTTTTTCATGACGACCTCCGTGTATTCCGGGAAAGCGGAATCAATTAATGCTTTTTGGAAGGCATGGCAAGGGGCAACAGCGAGCCCGCCCTACTTCCCGCCCCGGACCCCGGCGGTGGTCATCATGTATATCTCGTGGGGGTCGAGGATGAGCACCACGGACCCGTCGCCCATGATCGTGGCCCCGGAGATGCCGCGCATGTCGAACTCGCTTAAATACGTGCCCAGGGGCTTGATCACGATCTCCTGACGTTCCAGGAGCTTGTCCACGATCAGCCCCAGACGGCGTTCGTTGTCCTGGAGGATGACCACGGGAACGATCTCCCGCTCGTCGGCGTTTTTGGGCAGTTCCAGGGTCTCGGCCAGCTCCACGATGCCCAGGACCTCGCCGCGAAGCGTCACGGCCTTGCGCTTGTTGACCTCGGTCATGCGCTTGACCTCGATCTTGGTGGTCTCGGACACCGAATCGAGCGGAATCGCGTACATGGCCCCGTTGACCACGACCATGAGCGCGTCGATGATGGCCAGGGTCAGGGGCAGGGCCAGGGTGAACTTGGTGCCCTTGCCCACCTCGCTGACCACGTTCACCGTGCCCTTGAGGTTCTTGATGTTGGTGCGCACCACGTCCATGCCCACGCCCCGGCCGGAGATGTCCGTGATTTTTTCGGCCGAGGAGAACCCAGGGGCGAAGATCAGGTCGATGGCGTCGCGATCGTCCAGGGCCTTGGCCTCCTCCGGGGTGATGATGCCCTTTCTGACCGCCACCTCGCGCATCTTGGCCGGATCGATGCCCCGGCCGTCGTCCTCGACCTCGATGGCCACGGAGTTGCCCCGGTGATAGGCCCGGAGCCAGACGTGCCCGACCGCGGGCTTGCCCGCCGCGATGCGGCCGTCCTCGGTCTCCAGGCCGTGGTCCAGGCTGTTGCGGATAAGGTGCACCAGCGGGTCGCCGATGACCTCGACAACGCTCTTGTCAAGTTCCGTCTCCTCGCCCTCGGTGATGAGGTTCACCTCCTTGCCGGACTTGCGGCTTAAATCCCGCACCAGGCGCGGAAAACGGGAAAACACCGTGGACACGGGCACCATGCGCACCTTCATGATGGTGTCCTGAAGGTCGTCGGAGATGCGGGCCATGGCGTAGGTGCTTTCGGTGAGCTGCTGGGCGATGTGCACCACCTCTTCCTTGCCCTCCTCCAGGGACCGGGCCAGCATGGCGAAGCGGTTGCGGTTGATGATCAGTTCCCCGATGAGGTTCATCAGGTGGTCGAGCTTCTCGTGGTCCACCCGGATCGTGGCCGAGACCTTGGGTTTCCCGGCATCGGCCTGGGCCGCCGCCTGGCCGTTGGCCGTAGCGGGCGGCGGGGTCGGTTTGGCCGGAGCCTTGGGTTCGGGCTTGGGCGCGGCCGGCGGGGCCTTGGGAGGCGCCGGGGGCGTGGCTCCGGCCGCCGGCTTTGGCGCGGCAGGGGCCTGGGGAGCGCCGGGTTCCGGCTTCGGCGCGGACGCGGGTTCCGGCGCGGGAGCCTTGGGAGGGGCGGGCTCGGCCTTGGGCGCGGGGGAAGGCTCCGCCGAGGTGGGGGCGGCCGTGGTCCCGGGCAGGACCGGTTTTGACGGCGGGGCCGCCCCGGCTTCCCCGGAACGCAGTCTGGTGATGGAGGAACCCACCATGTCCCCCAGAATAGCGCATTCCTGGCGCAAAATATCCAGGAGCAGGTCAAAAGACATGTCCGACTTGCGACCCTGATCCACCAGGCCGGCGGTCCGCTCGGCATAGGTCTTGACGTCCTCGAAGCCCATATAGGCCGAGGAATTCTGGATCGTGACCAGAGTGCGGTACAGCCCGTCCACCAGATCCTTCGAGGAGGCGTCTTTCCCAAGCCCCTCCAGGGCGATGTGCATGTTTTCGAGTTGCTGGGAGATGGTCCGTTCGAAGATGGCCACATCCTCGGCGTCATAGGCGGCCGCCGGAGCGGCCTCCCCCTGTTCCTGTCCCTCGGTCCTGGCGGCTGGCTCCGGCTCAGGGGCGGGTTCGGGCTCAGGGGCGGGTTCCGGTCGTTCCCCGGAGGGGGATTCGGAGGCTTCCGGCTCCGCACGTCCAAAGGCCTCGCCCTGCTCGGCGGCCTTCTGCAACCGCGCCGTCAGGGGGGAAATGTCCAGGGGAACAGCCGTGCTTTTCGCTTGATCGATGCCCCCGATCAGGGCCTCGATGAAATCCACGCAGGACAGAAGCAGGTCGATCATCCCCCGGGAGGTGCCGATCTCACCCTTGCGCACCCGGTTGAGCAGGGTTTCCGCCTCATGGGTCAGGGCATTCAATTCCTTGTGGCCGATGATGCCGCTGTTGCCCTTGAGGTTGTGAAAATACCTGAAAATGTCGTTGACCAGTTCGGAATTCTGTCCTGCATCGGTTTCGAGTTCGAGCAGGGAGCCGTTCAGGCGCTCCACGATCTCCCTGGCCTCTTCGAGGAAATCCGCCAGGTGTCCCTCGCCGATGGACGTCAGGGCATAGGGCTCGCCTATGACCACCGGGGTCACGGGTTCGTTTTCCGGGGCCGACTGCACCGGCTCGGGAGGGGAAACATCGGTTTGCGCGACGTCCTCCACCGCCTCCCCGGGCGCGTCCGACACGGGTCCGGCCTCTTCCTCGGCCTGCCCGGCCGGGGGCGCGGCCGGCGCCGGGGCCCCGCCGGAAAGGATGGCCGCGATGCGGGCGATGACCGGGGCCGTATCCACATCCCCCTCGGCGCCCGTCTGCTCCAGGTTGTCGATCATGGTCCGCAGGTTGTCGGTGGCGGCCAGGATCACGTCCATGATCTCGGCGGTGACGGCCAGATTGCCCTTGCGCAATTCGTCGAGGATGTTCTCGGCCTTATGGGCCAGACCGTTGATGTGGTTGAGCCCGAGAAAGCCCGACGCCCCCTTGAGCGAATGCATGGGGCGGAAAATTTCGTTTAAAAGCCCCAGGTTCCCTGGATTTTTCTCCAGCTCGAGCAGATTCGGCTCGATGGTTTCCAGGTGTTCCTTGGCCTCGACGATAAAATCCGCGAACAGTTCCGGATCCATGAAATCTTGCGACATGGGCGCTCCTTTCGGGCCGTTGTCCCGTGCGGACCGGGACGAACGGTCAACCCAAAAGCATCTTGATGTTTTTGACCATCATCTCCGGCTGGGCGGGTTTGACCAGATAGAGGTTCGCACCGATGCTCAAGCCTCTTTGAATGTCGTTTTCCTGACCTTCCGTGGACAGCACCACGATGGGAATGTCCCGGTAGGCGTCCTGCTCGCGCACGGTCTTGATGAAGGTGATGCCGTCCATGCGGGGCATGTTGATGTCGGAAATGATCAGGTCGATCTTCTGCTCCGAATAGAGCTTTTCCAGCCCGTCCAGACCATCTTCCGCCGCCGTCACCTTGAATCCTTCCTTCTTCATGATGAAGGCCACCAGGTTGCGCACGGTCTTGGAATCGTCAACAATGAGGATGTGCTTGGCCATGCCGTTGTCCTCCAGGCGCGAACGCGCCTTCAACTCTTCAAAACCTTTTGAAAAAGGCTGTCAATGGAGATGATCTTGATCAGCTTGCCCTCATGTTTGAGCAGTCCCGCCAGATACTGCGACCCCACACCGACCTGCGTCTCGATCCCCCACTCGACCTGATTCCCCGTGGCCCGGTGCATGGCCGCTATGGCGCCGACCATAAGGCCGAGATGCATTCCCCCGGCCCGGCAGACAATGATGAAACGTTCCTCGTCCTGTGTTCCCCCCGCGACGTCGAGCAGGCATCCAAGCCTGACCAGGGGGGTCACCCGGCCGCGCAGATTCATGATCCCGGCCAGGTACGGGGGCGCGGTGGGCAGCTTGGTCGGCGCGGCACCCCTGATGACCTCCTGCACAAGCTCTATGGGCACGGCGAAATCCTGGCCGCCGACCACGAAACCAACGAGTTGCAGCAACTCCGCCGTGCGCAGCCCGGTCTCGAACCGGGCCGTCGTTTCCGCGTCGGGGGCATCGCCTTGCCCCGCGTCCGACCCCATGGCGGCAACCGTCTCCACCCTGGCCGGCACGGACAACCCACGAGCGGCGAGTGCCGACTCATACCCCACACCCAGATATTTTTCCAGGAACGCGCGTTCGGATTCGGTAAAACCCTCCCGGGCGCCCTCCTCTCCGGGAACGACGACGTTTTCCTTGAAATACTTCTCCAGCTTCTTGCTCATGTCCGCAGTATCTCATCGGCGAGTTGCAGATATTCCCGGGCGCCGCGGCTGTCCGGGGCCACCTCGAAGATGACCTTGCCGTCGGCGCTGGCCTCCCGAAACTTGGTATCCAGACCGATGACCGTGGAAAAAATCCTGGTCCCGAGCTTGCGTCGAAGCAGGTTGAGCACCCGCACGCAGGCCCCGGCCCGGCGGTCGAACATGGTGGCCAAGGCCATGAAGGCCAGCGGCCGGGGCAGGACGCGATTGAGGGTCCGGATGGAATCGAAGATCAGCCGCAGCCCGTGCAGGGCCAGAAAATCCGTCTGGATGGGGATGACGAGCAGGTCCGAGGCCACAAGGGCGTTGGCCAGAAGCACCCCCATATGCGGCGGACAGTCCAGAATCGCGAAGTCGTACCGGTCGGACACCACGGTCAGGGCCTCCTTGAGGATGATCCCCTTGCGCGGCCGGTCGCGCAGATCCACATCCAATTCCGAGAGCCTGGAATGGCCCGGCACGAAGTCGAACCCCGACCGCCCGGCCACGACCGTGCCCATGAAGCACGCCGCGTCCACCCCATCGGCCAGAAACAGGTCCAGGGCCGACCTGGAGACGTTCTCCGGGAAAAGCCCCAGATGCGCCGAGGCGCAGTTATGGGGGTCCAGATCCATGACCAGCACCCGTTTGCCCCTCCTGGACAGGGCCGCCCCGAGGGACAGGGCCGTGGTGGTCTTGCCCACCCCGCCTTTCTGGTTGGCCACGGCCAGGATCCGGGCCCGCCCCGAAGCCGGAAGGGAAGCCCCCACCTTCCCGCGAGGGGTGGCGGATGCGGCGTCCGCCGCATTGGCGGACGACGTGCCGCCGGCAGGGCCTTCCGTTCCGGGCGCGAACATCATTCCTCCTTGCGATAGACGATCGCCCCGGGATACTGCTTGGGACGAAAGGCCCGGGAGATGTTGTGCAGGGATTCGGAATGGCCGATGAACAGGAATCCCCCGGGCAGCAGATTGTCGTAAAACGCGCCGATGACGCTTTTTTTCATCTCGTCGTCGAAATAGATGATCACGTTGCGGCAAAACACGACCTGGGACCGTTCCACCCGCTTGAGTTGAGCCCGGTCGCTCAAGTTGATCTGACCGAAGGCCACCAGGCGCCTGACCTCGGGCCGGATCACGAACCTGGGGCCGTCCTGGATGAAATAGCGGGCCACGATCTCCCGGGGCGTGGTGCGCAGGGAATATTCCGTATAGTAGCCCTGCCTGGCCGCCGCAAGCACGGCCTCCGAAAGGTCGTTGGCGATGATGCGGATGTCCCAGGAAGGCAGTTCGGCGCGCAGGGTTTCCATGAGGATGATGGCCAGGGTGTAGGGTTCCTCGCCGGTGGAGCACCCCGCGGACCAGATGCGCAGCCGCCGCTCACGTCTGGCGCGAAGCCGCTCCAGGACCTCGGGCAGGATGTTGTCCTGGAATATCTTGAGTTGGGGCGGATTGCGGTAGAAACTGGTTTCATTGGTGGTGATGACCTCGAAAAGGCGATTGAGCTCCTGGCGGCGGCCGGGGTCGTATTGCAGGTAGTAATAGTATTCGGCGAAGGTCTTGAGATTGAGCTCCTTGAGCCGTGACGCGAGGCGGTTTTCAATGAGATACCTGCGGGAATCGGCCACGAAGATGCCGCTTTGGGAATAGATGAAGTCACGCATCTGGACGAATTCGGCGTCCAGAATCTTTAAGTCCTTTCTCAGGGCGCTGGTTTTTGAAAAAAGAGACGACATGCCGCGCTACCTGTCTCCCTGACGGTCCTGGATCTTGGCGATGGCCTCCTCGGAGGCGGACTGCATCTCCTGATCCTCGTTGCCGAGCGTTTCAAGCAACGCCCGGAAGGCGCTTTCCCCCCCGATGTCCCCCAGGGCCTCCACGGCCTTGAGGGCCACCAGCTTGGAGGCGTCGCCCAGAAGCGGAATCAGCCTGGGCACCGCCTCGGCCGCCCGTTGGGCACCCAGGGCTTCCACGGCCCGGACCCGGACCCAGTCGTCGGGGTCGGCCAGGGCCCGCAACAGAAAAGGTACGCCCTTTCCCTCCGGGCAGCGGCCCAGAAGTTCGACGACGGTGCGCCGCACCTCCGGCGCCTCGTCCTCGAGCCGGGACACGATCAGTTCCAGCCCCTCTCCCTCCCCGGAGCAGGCCTCCAGCGCCGCCTCCAGGGCGATCTTGCGGATGTCCGGGACCTCGTCGAGCAGGGCCTTGGCGATCAGTTCCAGGTTGCCCTCGGCCTTGATCCTGCCCAGGGCGTAGACGGCCATGAGCCGGTTGACCGGATCGGCGTCCGAGGCCAGCAACCGGAAGCGGTCGTTCATGGCCTCGCCTCCGAGCTCGGTGCAGGCCTCCAGGGCGGCCTCCTTGACGTCGTCGCGGGGATCCGAAAGCAGGGCGAAGATGCGTTCCCCGGCCGTGACCACGCGCATCTTCCGGCCCAGATAGGACAGCGCGGCCTTGAGCACGGCCTCGTCCCCGGGCTGCTCCAAAAGACCGAGGAAGAACTCCGTGGCCTCCGGACCGGCCATATCGACCAGCGCCCCCACGACGTCCCGCCGCAACTCCGCATCCGCACCGGGATAGGCCGCGATCAACAGTTCCGAGACCTTGTCGCCGCCGATGCGGGCCAGGGCCGTGACCGCGATGCGCCGCACCGCCGGGTTGGCGTGGGAGAGTCCGGCGTGCAGCCTGGCCGTCGGCCCGATGGCGGCCAATGCGCCGACGGCCGCCTCCAGACGTTCCGGTTCGGCATCCGGATCCATGCGTGCGGCCAATTCCAGAATCTCCCCCGAGGCGACGTCGTCGCCCATGAACGTCAGGCCCCGGATGGCCGCGTCCTGGATCTCCGTATCGTCATCGGACAAGGCCGCCACAAGGTAGTCCCGGAATCTGACCCGATCCTTGGCCGGCAGAAGCGTCAGGGACTTGCCCCCCAGAATGTGCAGGATGGCCTTGACGATCTTGTTGCGCAAGACGGCCGGCGAGGCGTCCATGCGCCGCAGCAGCATGGCCACGGCCTTGATGTTGCCGATCTCGCCCAGGGCCTCGACGATCATGGAGGCCACCAGGTCCGAGCTTTTGTCCAGGGCCTTGACCAGGGCGCCCACCGAGGAGGCGTCGCGGATCTTGGCCAGGGCCTCGATGACCGCGAACTGGACCCATTCGTCGTCCTCCATGGCCTTGCCCAGGCACTTGGCCGCCAGGTTGTGGCCGAGTTCGCCCAGGCTCACGGCGGCCTGGTAGCGCACATTGACCTCGGGGTCCTTCAGCAGGGCGTCGCACAGTGGGGCCACGGCCAGGCGATTGCCCGTGGAGCCCAGGATGTCCGAACCGAAGATGCGGATGTCCGGATCGGGGTCGTGCAGAAGCCCCACCAGGGACGGGAAGTCGTCCCCGCCCACCTGGCGCAGGATGTCCATGGCCAGATTGCGCGCCGGGGCGTCGTCCGAACGCAGAAGCGGCAGGACCGCGGCCACCACCACCTTGCCGCCGATCTTGCGCAGGGCGAAATCGGCGGCCTCCTGGACCCCCAGGCTTTCCGAGGCCAAAAGCCCGGCCAGACGCGGCACGGCCTGGACGCACCCCGCCTCTCCGGCCTCGTAGGCCGCCTCGCGCAGCGTATCGATGTCCTCGACCGAAAGCTTTTTCACGATCTCTGTGCAGTCCGTCATGCCACCCTCGCTTGCGCGACGGCCCCCGCCGGGAACAGGGCCGCTCGTCGCCCGGCTCATTTATACAGATTGGTGATAATGGCCTCGCCCATGTCGTCGATGTCCACGATCTCGTCGGCAAGCCCGGCGTCCACCACGGCCTTGGGCATGCCGTACACCACGCAGGTGGCGTCGCTCTGGGCCAGGGCCCGGCCGCCCTTGCCCTTGAGGGTGCGCACGCCTTCCATGCCGTCGCTGCCCATACCCGTCAAAATGACCCCCAGGCCGCGCCGGCCCACGCCCTGGGCCACGGATTCGATCATCACGTTGGCCGAGGGTTTGTACAGGGCCTCGCGGGGTTCGTCGGTGATCGCCAGGTCGATGCGGCTGATCTTCTGTTCGATGCGCAGGTGCCGACCTCCCGGAGAGATGTAGGCCACCCCGGGCATGAGCCGCTCGCCGTGCTCGGCCTCCTTGACGGAGATGGCGCATACCCCGTCCAGGCGCTTGGCGAAGGGTCCGGTGAAGGCGGCGGGCATGTGCTGGGCGATGACGATGCCCGCCGGAAAGTCCTTGGGCAGGCGGGCAAGGACCTTCTGCACCGCCGGAGGACCGCCCGTGGACACGCCGATGGCCACCAGGTCGCGGAGCTGAGGACCGGAGGGCTGTTGCGGCGGACGCCGATCGGCCGGGCGATCGGAGGCGGCCTGTCGGGCCAGGGCCGCCGCCTGGGCGGTCAGGGACCTGGCCGGAGAGGGGGGGCGCACCTTGCGCTTGGCGATGAGCTTGACCTTGGCCCGCAGATCGTCCTCGATCTTGACGATGTCCAGGGAAACCTTGGAAAGCTGCTTGGGAATAAAGTCCACGGCCCCGAGTTCCATGGCCTTGAGCGTGGCCTCGGCCCCTTCCACGGTCAGCGAACTGACCATGAGCACGGGCCTGGGCATCTCCATCATGATGTGCCTAAGCGCTGTCAGGCCGTCCATGCGGGGCATCTCGATGTCCAGAGTGACGACGTCGGGGTTGAACTTGCGCACCAGTTCGAGCCCTTCCTCGCCGTCCCGGCCCGTGGCCACGACCTTGATGTCCGGATCCTTCTCCAGCATGGTGCTGATGGCCTTGCGCATGAACGCGGAGTCATCGACCACGACGACGTGTATCACCGAAATCTCCTTGTCTGGTTCGAATGCAGGGGGCCGCGGAGGCAGAAGGACATCGCGGAAGGAACCGGGCGCCCCGTGATCTGGTCCTTGTCCGGACCGGGCCGGACGGACCGTCCGATCCGGATAGCCGGCATGGGCCTTGCGGAAGAAACGCCCCGCACGGGCGTTGCATGGCCGAATCGTATGATTTTACGGGACTTGGACCGGAAAGACAACCGCAACGAAACTGCTTGCCAAGCCCGAAGCGGTTGTGTAGAAGGGCTGTCTTCCAATTGTCGGGATGTGGCTCAGTCTGGCTAGAGCGCTGCGTTCGGGACGCAGAGGCCGGTGGTTCGAATCCACTCATCCCGACCAGACATCTTCCGGGGTCGCGGTGCGGGCACTGTGGCCCCTTTTTGTTTCGCACGCCTGCGCGGCGGCAGCGACACATCTTTTCCGACCCCGCGCGTCCCATTCCGTCCATCCTGTCCGTTTGCCGCGCAGGCGCGGGAATTCCGGTCCGCCCCCCCACCACGGCGCCTCCCACGATCAGCCTCGCACTCCGAGCCCACCTGCCCACTTGTCCCGACAATGCCCTCGAAACGCCATGGCGTCAACGATTATGCCGCCCGCCGGCAGAGTCCGGGACGACCCCGGACGCGTCCATCCCGCCAGGATCCTCCGGCCGTACCCGGGGCTTGCCCTTTTTTCCTTCCGGAGTAAAAAAGTGCCATGAAAGACTCATCGCATTCCAACGGCAAACGCGTGTCCATGCCTGTTTCGGGCATGCATTGCGCGGCCTGCGCCGCGCGCATCGAAAAAACCCTTTCCTCCCTCCCCGGCGTGGAGCGGGTCTCGGTCAACCTGGCCGACGAATCCATGCAGTTGGCCTTTGATCCCGCCGCCGTGGACCTCGACACGGTCGTCCGGCGGGTGGCCGATCTCGGGTTCACGGCCACGCCGCCCCAGGCCGAGGCCTCCCTGGAACTGGCCATCACCGGCATGCACTGCGCGGCCTGCTCCGCACGCATCGAACGGGCGGTCGGCGCCCTCCCGGGAGTCCTTGGGGCCACGGTGAACCTGGCCGCCGAGACCGGGAAATTCAGCTTCGATCCGCAACGGACATCGGTCCGGGACATCCGGAGGACCATCCGCGACCTCGGTTTCGGCTCCGAATCCCTGCAGGCCACCGACTTTTTCAAAACAAGACGCGAGGAGGCCGAAAAAAACCTGTCGCGTCTGCGCCGGGAGCTCTATCCGGCCCTGATCCTGGCCGGACTTCTGCTCTACGTGTCCATGGGACACATGCTGGGCCTGCCCCTGCCGGCCATGATCGACCCCCATCACTCCCCGGCCGGATTCGCCCTGGCCCAGTTCGTCCTGGTCCTACCCATCATGTGGGCCGGCCGCCGTTTCTACCTGATCGGCATTCCGAGCCTTTTGCGGGGCGGTCCGAACATGGACTCCCTCGTCGCCGTGGGCACGGGCGCGGCCTTTCTGCACAGCCTGTGGAACTTCATCGAGATCCTTCTCGGCGTGGACCCGGCGGCCAAGGCCATGGACCTCTATTTCGAATCCGCCGGCGTGCTCATCGCCATGATCTCCCTTGGCAAGTATCTGGAGGCCGGGGCCAAATACAAGACCTCGGACGCCATCGCGGCGCTGATGCGACTGGCCCCGGACATGGCCACCCTGGTCCGGGACGGGGAGCATGTTCCGATCCCCCTGGACGAGGTGGTGGCCGGCGACGTGCTCCTGGTGCGCCCCGGCGAGCGGGTGCCCACGGACGGCGAGGTGGTGGAGGGGCTGTCGGGCGTGGACGAGTCCATGCTCACGGGCGAACCTCTGCCCGTGACCAAGCGCCCGGGCGACACGGTCACCGGCGGAACCCTGAACACCACCGGGGCGCTTGTCGTGCGCGCCCTGCGCGTGGGCGCGGACACCACCCTGGCCCGCATCGTGGATCTGGTGCGCGAGGCCCAGGGCTCCAAGGCCCCCATCGCCGATCTGGCCGACAAGGTCAGCTTCTACTTCGTGCCCACGGTCATGGCCTGCGCCGTGGCCGCCGCCCTGGCCTGGTATTTCCTGGGCGGCGCGACCTACACCTTCTCCTTGCGCATCTTCACCGCCGTGCTGGTCATCGCCTGCCCCTGCGCCATGGGCCTGGCCACCCCGACATCCATCATGGTCGGCACGGGGCGCGGGGCCAGACTCGGCATCCTGGTCAAAAGCGGTTCCGCCCTCCAGGAGGCCGGCAAACTCACGGCCATGGTCTTCGACAAGACCGGCACCCTGACCCATGGCCGGCCTTCCCTCGAGGGCCTCATGCCCGCCCCGGCCGGGTCCGGGGAAGCGGTCCTGGATGAAAACGCGGCCTTGGGACTGGCCGCCTCGGCCGAAAGCCACTCGGAACACCCCCTGGCCCAGGCCGTGGTCCGCGCGGCCACCGAGCGGGGCCTGCGCCTGACCAAGCCCGACGCCTTCGAGGCGGTGCCCGGCAAAGGCGTGGTGGCCCTTATCGGCGACCGCAAAGTGCTGGTGGGCAACCGGGAATTTCTGACCGAAAACGACGTCTCGGGCATGGACGACGCCCTGGCCGCCTCCGGGCTGGCCGACCAGGGCAAGACCCCCATCTATCTGGCGGTGGACGGCGGGTTT
>JBMONM010000115.1:0-1514 GCA_049324675.1 Thermodesulfobacteriota bacterium | reverse complement strand
CCGCGCCGTGAAGAGGGGGAAAGAACCCGCCTAGGCCTCGATCTTCGATCCGAGCACCGTGAGAAACGCGCGCATCCATTCCGGATGGGCCGGCCAGGCCGGGGCCGTGACCAGATTGCCGTCGACGCAGGCGTTGGAATAGGTGGCGTTGACCTCGTGGTAGGTGGCCCCGGCCCTGACGACGTCCGGCTTGACCGCCGGATAGGCCATGCAGGTTTTGCCGGCGATGACGTCGGCGGCCACCAGCACCTGCTGGCCGTGGCAGATGGCGGCGATGGGCTTTTTCGCGGCCGCGAAATGTTTCGTGATCTCGATGACCCGGGGGTTCAGGCGGATGTATTCCGGGGCCCGGCCGCCGGGAATGACCAGGGCGTCGTAGGCGGCCGGGTCCACGGCGTCGAAGTCGAAGTTCAGGGCGAAGTTGTGTCCGGGTTTCTCGCTGTAGGTCTGGTCGCCCTCGAAGTCGTGCACGGCGGTGCGCACGGTCTGCCCGGCCTTCTTGTCCGGGCACACGGCGTGCACCTCGTGGCCGACCATGACCAGCATCTGGAAGGGCACCATCACCTCGTAGTCCTCGACGTAATCCCCGACCAGCATGAGAATCTTTTTCGCGGCCATGACAACTCCTTCTCGCGTTGATGGTTTCCGCCCCGCGCCGCCCGCCGCCGACCCGGATCAGGACGCCGGATACTTGCGGCGGCAGAACTGGATGCACCAGTCCTGGCCCTTGTTGATCTTGGGCAGGCAGTTTCCCACGTAGCGCACCTTCCAAAGCCGGCTGGATGTGTCGTTGCAGGCCGCCAGGCAGGAGCCGAGGCCGGGGTATTCGGCCTGGACCACCTCCCGAAAGTCGTTGCAGATGTCCTGCTCCGAATCGCAGTTTTCGAACTCGTAAAAGGAATCGTCCATCAGGCAGTAGCTGTACACCTCGGAATCGGTCAGGGGCCGGGCCGGGGCGCAGGAACACAACACCACCGCGCTCAAGACCGCCGCTGTCATGTATCTGGACATAAACCGCCTCCTTGGGCCGTCAGGGGGGACGGGCCTGAATTTTTCTACCCCATCGCCCCCGCCCCTGTCATGGCGAAATCATGACGTCCCCCAAAGCTTCTCGTGAAAGTTCGCCCCTGCGGCGCCTCGAGCCCGGATGCCGCAAGCGCCCCCCGGAGCGCCGGCGAACGGGGAATTGACGCCCCGGCCGCTTTTGACCACCATCCGGCCCATGCCCAACCAGTCCCAGCCGCCGCTTCTGCCCTGGCAGATACTGCTCGTCTGCGCCGCCTGTGGCGCGCTGGCCGTGCGCGACCCGGCGGGCCCCGGCGTCGCCTGCCTGGCGGTGGGGCTTCTGGCCGGCGTGTGCGGGGCGAAACGGGTCACCCTGGCGCTGGTTCCGGCCGCCTTCGCCCTGGGGCTCGGCGCGGCGCTGCTGGCCCTGCCCGATCCCCCGCGACACCTTCCGGCCGTGGCCCTGACCGGGAAAAAGGCCGTCCTGACCGGCCGGGTGGCCTCGGTGG
>JBMONM010000114.1:0-12062 GCA_049324675.1 Thermodesulfobacteriota bacterium | reverse complement strand
CTCCGCCGCAGCCGGTATGCGGACATCGGCCATGGCCGCGTAAGCGCTCTCCCCGGGGTTGATCTCCACCACCACGCCTCCCCGGCCCTGCACCTGGTACGGAAGGGTGTTGGCCGGGGCGACCTCGCCGGAGGTCCCCACCACCAGAAGAAAATCGGCGGCAAGGGCCAATTGACTGCTTTTTCGCAGGGCGTCAAGTGGAATCGACTCCCCGAAAAACACGATGTCCGGCCGGACCACGCCGCCGCAGTTCCCGCACCGCCAGGGGATGTCCCGGCTGGTCAGCCGCGCGGCCTCCCGAGGATCGTGCCCGGCCCGGCAGGACATGCAACGATAGCGGCCCATGCCGCCGTGGTATTCGATGACGTTTTTCGAACCGGCCATCTGGTGCAGATTGTCGATGTTCTGGGTAATGACCGCATCGAGGCGCCCCACGGCCTCAAGGCGGGCCAGGGCCACATGGGCCGGCGTGGGGGCGGCCCGGGCCACCACGTCCCGGGCTTCGAGCAAAAAGGCCCAGACCTCGTCCGGACGGGAAACCAGGGCATCGGCCGTGGCCACGCGCATGGGATCGAAGCGGGACCACAGGCCGCCCGGACTGCGGAAATCGGGGATGCCGGCGGCGACGGAGATTCCGGCCCCGGTCAGGGCCACGGCCGTTTTCGATTCCCGCCATAACGACGCGGCCTTGCGCAACAGATCATCCATGCCAGCCTCCCGCCCCTTCCCGCCCGCATTAAGACCGCCAGGTCTTCGGATGCGCGTCCAGGCCCGATCGTGCCGCACACCTCCCATGGTTCACGCCAACGGCACGTCGCGCCCCGAACGAAGCAACCGCCGGGCATGTCCTTTCCTGGGTGTTTATCGCCAATTCCGACCAAAAACTAGCCACGTCGCCACGGATGTCGTAAATGGGATGTGCTTTGCGTGCAATCCGTAAGTCCGTCCCAGACGTCCGGAAACATGGCCGTAACTCGTGACCGGGGAGACGGTTCAGGCCGACAGTGCGCATACTGCAAACAAGGAGGCAACCATGGGCACCACAAAAGGCGCAATCCTGCAACGCGACAACACCACCTATGCCATCGTGCCCAGGACCCCGGTGGGCCTGGTCAGGCCCGAGGACCTGGAACACATCGCGGCCGTGGCCCGCAAGTATGATATCCCGGTGATCAAGATCACCTCGGGCCAGCGTTTCGCCCTGGTGGGCCTGAAGGAAAAGGATATCGACAAGGTCTGGGAGGAGTTGCGCCTGGATGTGGGCAAGGCCACGGAGCTTTGCCTGCATTACGTCCAATCATGCCCCGGCACGGCGGTATGCAAGTATGGGGTCCAGGACTCCCTGGGACTGGGAATGAAGCTGGAGTCCTTTTTTTCCGAAATGGACCTGCCGGCCAAGGTCAAGATGGGCGTTTCGGGGTGTCCTTTCTGCTGCGGGGAGAGCTTTGTCCGCGACGTGGGGGTGTTCGGGAAAAAAACCGGCTGGACGCTGGTCATCGGCGGCAGTTCGGCGCGACGTCCCCGCATCGGCGACATTCTGGCCGAAGGGCTGGACGAAGGCCAGGTCATCGACCTCACCAGACGTTTCCTTGAGCTCTACACCAAACATGCCAAGCCGCATGAACGAACGGCCCGTCTGGTGGATCGCCTGGGCATCGAGAACATCAAGGAGCGCCTGCTCGGTTAGGTGTCTCCAGGTGTTGCGGGAAGCGCAACACTGTGGTCAGCCTCCGCCTGCCGGACAAACCCGAAAAAGACGCTTCCGGCCTCCGACGAGGGCAAGGGCCGCCCATGCCGGAACCGGGCAGGCAGCAAGCGCGGTCGAGGCTCCAGACATGCAGTGACCTGTGCCTTGTTCGTGGAAGCACAACGACCACACCGGCGGCGGAATTGTGTCCAGGGGGGAGTGCAACGTGGCGACGAAGAAACATAATGCAAGACAGCGGCGGATTGGTTATCCTTCGGTTATGAGGATATGATCATCCAACCCTGTCGTAACCCACCGCAACCACGCATATCGTCTGAAAATCCGGTGGACGCACGACCATCCCGCGACGCAGAGGGAGAGCACATGAGGTACATCGCAGCCATTGCCGGGTTGTTGCTGGCCATCGCCATCATCCCGGGGGCTACAGAAACGCTGGCGAAAACGGCCCGACAGGAAGAAATCCTGCTGGCCCAGGCCCCGCCCCCGCCTCCGTACCACCAGCCCTACCCCCCACAATACGGGCCACCGCCCGGCCAAAGGCCAAGACCGGGACCAAGGCCGGGGCCTGGCCCCGGGCCGGGTGGCGGGCGGGCCTACGCCCTGGCCCAGTGCACCCAGCAGCATGCCTATTGCACCCAGATGTGCAACACTTCCTACTATGGAGAATACCGCAACCAATGCAACATCAATTGCAACGCGGTCTACGTGGCCTGCGTCAACAGGGCCAACACCTTGCCATGATTAATGATGACGCATCCCGCCTCCGGCCGGGATCGTTCCGGCCGGGGCAGGGACATCAACGGGCTTTCCGGCCCAAGCGCCGAACGCAGACCTCGCCCAGCCCAGAATCAACGCCCGACAGATACGCCAGAAAGGCCTCGACCTCGCTCTCCGGATTGACATACCGCGCGGCAGCCCTGACGTGCTCCGCCATATCCCGGACCACGGCCTCCCGCCCGGCCCGTGTCTCTCGGGGGTAGGTCCGTACCTCCCTGGCCCGGCCGCCGTTTCCCGCACCAAAAACGACGACATAACTGGCTGGAACGGCATCGAAGAGCCGCAATCCGGAAAACCGCTCCGGGATCGGCATCTCCCGTCCCAGAAAGTCCGCCTGACCCTGTCGCGCTCCCTGCCTGTAATCCACCACCATGGGCCGATAGCCCCGGAAACGCAGCCAATGGATGTTGTGCCGGAATCGGCGCAGATACAGGGTATCGCGATACATCCACAGGATCAGCCCGGAGATGAGAACCACCGCGCAAAGGATCGCCTGCCATGGCGAAACCCGGCGCGCAAAGGATTCGGCCATCGACTCCAGCCAGACGGCCGCATCGTACAAGGCGCCCCACAGGGTCAGCCAGGCCTTGTGGGCCAACTCCTTGGCGGCCGCCCACACGATGTCCAGATATTTCCAGAAAAGCTCGGTGAGGATGCCGCCCAGATCGTCCATAGGCCCCTTCCCGGCCCGCCCACCCCTGGACCACGTCGCGGATTGTTCCCAAAAACGTCCACACGCCGCCGCTGGCCGAATCCCCCTGATGTCTTTCGCCTACACCGTTTCCCGGCCGTTTCGCAAGCGTCGGACGGCCGGCCCCGGGATCACGCGCGTCGCGGCCGCGTCACCAAAGCGCCATGCCGCCGTCAATATCCCGGGGCATACTCCCCAGCCATGTCCTCCCTGTTCCCGGCCCATCCGACATCCCCGGCCCGGGCGGCCCGCCGCCTCGTCTCCCTGTCCGACCTGCGCCGACTGGCCGCGGGACGCATCCCCGGGCAGGTGGTCATCCAGTACACCGACCGCTGCAACGCCTCCTGCGCCCAGTGCGGCATGCGCGTCGGAAACCGCTTCCCCCGCTCCACCCTGAGGCCCGAAATCCTGTGGCCCCAGATCGAGGCCATGGCCAGACGCGGCGTGGCGGCCATCTCCTTCACCGGCGGCGAGCCGCTTCTCTGCCTGAAGGACATCGCCCCCCTGGCCCGCCGGGCCAGGGACGCGGGCATCCGTTATGTGCGTACCGGGACAAACGGCTTCCTGTTCCGGGAGCACGACCATCCGGATTTTGCCGCGCGCATGGCCGACCTGGCCAAAACCCTCGTGGCGGGCGGCTTCAACGCCTTCTGGATCAGCGTGGACAGCGCCGACGCGGACCTGCATGAAAAAAACAGGGGCCTGCCAGGGGTCATCCAGGGCATCAAAAAGGCCCTGCCCATCCTTCACGACCACGGCCTGTTTCCCGCCGCCAACCTGGGCATCAACCGCCTGACCGGAGGCCCCGACTGCCCGCCGCCCCATGATACGGCCGATCCGGAATCCTTTGACGCCGCCGCCTTTACCGCGCATTTCCGTCAGGCCTTCCGCCGCTTCTACGCCTTCGTGGAATCCCTCGGGTTCACCACGGTCAACGCCTGCTATCCCATGAGCGCCGAGGAGGCCCCGCCTGACGATGCCCGGGCCTCCGAATCCAAGACCGTCCAGGCCAGGGAGGCGGTCTACGCCGCCACCTCGACGGACAGTTTCATCCGTTTCAGCCCGGCCGAAAAAGCGGCTCTTTTTTCCGCCCTCTACGAGGTCATCCCGGAGTACCGCGGCAGGCTTCGCATCTTCACCCCCAGAAGCTCCCTGTTCTCCCTTGTCCGCCACTATTCCGGCAGCCCCCAAGACGGCCACTATCCCTGCCGGGGCGGCATCGACTTTTTTTTCATGGACGCGGCCCGGGGCCACATTTTTCCCTGCGGCTACCGGGGGGACGAGGACCTTGGCCCGTTCTCCGACCTGAATCCGGCATCCATCCGAACCAAACCTTTCTGCACCCGGTGCGACTGGGAATGCTTCCGGGACCCTTCGGAGTTGCTCGGCCCGGTCATGGATCTGTTCGCCCGCCCGCTCTCCCTGGCCCGCCGATTCCTGGCCGACCCCGCATACCGCCGGGTCTGGATCACGGATGTCCGCTACGCCCTGGCCTGCGACGGCTGCAGCGCCGTCATCCCGCCCGATAAAAGGAAACTGGCCCGCTTCGCCAACCCGGCATCCGCCGCCTGATCCTTTCCGTCGGTTTTCACCTCCGCCCCGGTTGATTTCCCGACCGGCGCGGAGTACTCCCGCGTCTATGCCCCCTCGCCGGTTTCTGGACATCCCCACCGTGGCCGTGGTCCGCAACATCGCGCTCATCACCCTGGGCGCGTTCCTCTTCGCCGTGGGGGTCAAGGCCGTGGCCGTGGAGCACGGATTCATCTCCGGCGGCGTCTCGGGGATGGGGCTTCTGCTCTACTATCTCTTCGGAGGCCTGGGCATCGGCACCTGGTACTTCCTGCTCAACGTGCCGCTGATGTTCGTGGGCTGGTTCAGCCTAAGCCGCCGCTTCATTCTCTATACCCTGTACGGCATGGCCATCCTGAGCGTCTTCATGGACATGGTGGCGTTCCGGGCCGGAATCGACGACCCCATGCTGGCGGCCATCTTCAGCGGGGCCATCATGGGCGCGGGAGTGGGCATCGGCATGCGGTCCTACGGATCGCTGGGCGGCACGGACATCGTGGCCATAGCCCTCAACCAGAAATGGAATCTGCGCGTCGGGCAGTTCAACTTCCTCTACAATCTGGGACTTTTTTCCGTGGGCTTTTTTTTCTACGGTACGGACCTGGTGCTGTATTCCGTGGTCCTGTCCTTCGTGTCCTCCACGGTCATGGAATACTTCCTCTCGCTCTTCAACCAACGCAAGATGGTGCTGATCATCTCCGACGAGGCGGACCAGATCGCCCACGACATCGTGCACGTGCTGCGCCGCGGCTGCACTTTCCTTTACGGTCGCGGAGCCTACACCGGAGCACGCAAGAAGGTGATCATGACCATCACCAACACCGTGCAGATCAAGCGCCTGGAGGAATTGGTCTTCGCCCGGGACAAAAAGGCCTTCTTCGTGGTGGAGAACACCTTCAACGTGCTCGGGGAAGGCTTTTCACGCCGCAAGGTGTACTGAGGCGTGAGAAAACGAAAAAAACCGTACTCTGAACAAGCCCGCTTTTTCGCCTAGCTCGGGCCACTCCCGGTAAAAACCGTTTCGGCCCGGCCCCCGCGATAAAAAAACACCTTCTCCGGCCGGCCCGCAGCATCGAGTTCCACACGCACGGCGAACATCGGCCGATCCGGATTGCGCCAGGACTCGGGAAACGCCGGGCTCACTCCCAGAAAGCGCATGTCCGAAAACACCAGGACCCGTGGCGAAAAAGCGTTGTCGGCCGTGGCCTGCCCGGCCTCGGCCGTGGACACCAGCCCGCCGGGGTCGCCAGCCCCGGCCACCATGGACGCGGCGGAGCCGGAGGGAATGGTCACCACCGGAAACTGGGCGAACCAGTCATAGGTGGCCAGGATCGAAACCTCGCGACCGTATCGCCTCAGGTCTTCCCGGTCCGCCTTGGGCCGCACGGCAACCACGGGACCGCCGGAGGGATCGGCCAGACCGGCCCCATGCGCCCGATAGTTATGCCCGTCGTCCACAATCACCTTCCAGAAAATCGGCGTCAGGGCATCCGGAATCACGTAGGCCGTGGCCCGGGGCAGCCCCTCGTCGAGAAGCCGCTTGTTCTGGGCCGCGACGACCACCTCCCGAAGCCCCAGGCTCGCGGCAGGATAGAGAAAAAGCCAAGCCAGGGCCAGAAGCGCGACGGTCCTTGCCCGGGCCTTGAGCACAAACCCCAGGACCACGGCCACCAGCATCACCCCGGTGTAGATGGGATCGACGATGAATACGGCCGGAAGCCCGATCCTGGCGTCTGAGAACGGCAAAAAAATCTGGGTGCCATAGGTGGTGATGACGTCCAGGAAGTCGTGCAGGAGGACGCAACCGTAGGCCAGGGCGAACACCTTGAGATACGGCGCGGCCCGGGACAGGGGCCGGAACATGGCGGCCAGGATCGCGGCCAGGACCACCCCGCCCAGGATGGAATGGGTCAGGCCTCGATGGTAGCGCATGTAGGCCTCGGGACCAAGGTAGGTCACGAGGTTATCGACGTCCGGGATCCAGGCGGCCAGGGCCGTGAAGGGAATCAGCCACTTCCCGGGCGGGAACCGGCCGCGCACGGCCTGGCCGGCCAGGATGCCGCTGGCCACATGGGTCACAGGGTCCATGAATGCTCCTGCCGCTTCACGCGACGACTCGGGGTTGAAACGATCGGCATGGTCAGGAGCATATAATGCCGCGCGGCCGCTTGTCATCACGGCCCGGGCCCGCGGATTTGACAACTCCCCCCCGGCCGGTACAATGTGCCCGCGCCCGCCGCGACCGGCGGGAAATCCCCATACACGAGGTTCCCGCATGGCCGTTTCCGAGCCCAACAAGATTATTTACTCCATGCTCCGGGTGAGCAAGTTCCACGACAAGAAGCCCATCCTGAAAGACATCTCCCTGTCTTATTTCTACGGCGCCAAGATCGGCGTCCTGGGCCTGAACGGCTCGGGCAAAAGTTCGTTGCTGAAAATCCTGGCCGGAGTGGACAAGGACTTCCAGGGCGAGACCCACGTCTCCCCGGGTTTCACCATCGGCTACCTGGAGCAGGAGCCCCTGGTCGATTCCTCCAAGACCGTGCGCCAAGTGGTGGAGGAAGGCGCGGCCGAGACCGTGGCGCTGCTCAAGGAATTCGAGGAGATAAACGCCCGGTTCGCCGAGCCCATGGACGACGAGGCCATGGACAGGCTCATCGCCCGCCAGGGCGAGGTCCAGGAGAAGCTCGACGCCCTGGACGCCTGGAACCTGGACAGCAAGCTGGACATGGCCATGGACGCCCTGCGCTGCCCGCCGCCGGATACGCCCGTATCCGTGATCTCCGGCGGAGAACGCCGCCGCGTGGCCCTGTGCCGCCTGTTTTTGCAGCAGCCGGACATCCTGCTTTTAGACGAGCCCACCAACCACCTGGACGCCGAGTCCGTGGCCTGGATGGAACACCACCTCCAGAGCTATCCGGGCACGGTCATCGCCGTGACCCACGACCGCTATTTTCTGGACAACGTGGCCGGCTGGATTCTGGAACTGGATCGGGGCCGGGGCATCCCCTGGAAGGGCAACTACTCCTCGTGGCTGGAGCAGAAGGAACAGCGCCTGAAGCAGGAGGAAAAGACCGAGAGCGAACGCCAAAAGACCCTGGCCCGCGAGCTCGAATGGATCCGCATGTCCCCCAAGGGCCGCCACGCCAAGGGCAAGGCCCGCATCACCGCGTATGAGTCCCTTTTGGGCCAGGAAGGCGAAAAACGCTCCAAGGACCTGGAAATCTACATCCCGCCGGGGCCGCGCCTGGGCAAAAACGTCATCGAGGCCACGGGCGTGGCCAAGGGCTACGGCGACGCGCTTCTGGTGGAGGACATGACCTTTACCGTGCCGCGCGGGGCCATCGTGGGCATCATCGGCCCCAACGGCGCGGGCAAGACCACGCTTTTCAGGATGATCACCGGCGAGGTCGCGCCGGACGCCGGGGAATTCAAGGTGGGCGAGAGCGTTGCGCTGGCCCACGTGGACCAGAACCGGGCGGCCCTGACCCCGGAAAAGACCGTGTTCGAGGTGGTCAGCGAGGGCTACGACACCATCCGGCTGGGCAACCGGGACGTCAATTCGAGGGCCTATCTGGCCCGGTTCAATTTCACCGGCCAGGACCAGCAGAAAAAGGTGGACATGCTGTCGGGAGGCGAAAAAAACAGGCTCAACCTGGCGCTTCTGCTCAAGTCCGGGGCCAACGTGCTGCTTCTGGACGAACCCACCAACGACCTGGACGTGAACACCCTGCGGGCCCTGGAAGACGCCCTGGAGAGCTTTGCCGGCTCGGCCCTGGTCATCAGCCACGACCGCTGGTTTCTGGACCGCGTGGCCACGCACATCCTGGCCTTTGAGGGCGACAGCAAGACGGTCTTTTTCGAGGGCGACTATTCGGAATACGCGGCGGACCGAAAGGCCCGGCTCGGGTCAGAGGCCGACGTGCCGCACCGCATCAAGTACCGCAAATTCGCCAGGGCGTAGCTCCCGGGCGCACGATTCGGCCGGGTCGCTTGCGCACGGTGGGAAGCGGCCCGGCTTGTCGTCCCGCCTCCCCGCCAGCGGCATCGACCGAAACGGCCATCACGGCGTTGCCGGGACTGTCCGCGACAGCCCGCAGCCGTCCTTTCCCGTCACTACACACGGCCCTCAGCGAACATCCGCCCTCGCACCAAGGTGGTCCCGCCCCAGAAAGCCGTCCACCATCCCGGCCAGCATCTCCGGGAACTGGTGCATCATCCAGTGCCCCCCCTGGGCCACGATCTGCATGACCACAGGCGCGTCGGTCCGGGCCTCCAGGCGTTCGTACATGACCCGGCCGGCCTCGGGCGGACAGACCCAGTCCCGGCCCCCGGCCACGATAAGCACCGGCGCGCGAAGGTCCGCAAGCCGGTCCGTCGTTCCCTCCCACTGCCGCATGGCCGCCTCCTGCCCCTGGATCACCCGCACATCCGGCGGCCGGGGTCGCGGCTCGATCCGCTTATGGGCCTCGACGTGCCGGACGGCCCACTCGGCGGGAAACATGGCCTGCCGTATCTCCTCGCCGCCCATGGCCTTCATGCGATCAAGGGCCGGCAGCAACGGACCGATGTCCGCCGCGCTGGCCACAAGAACCAGGGAACGCACCCTGTCCGGACGCATCAGGGCCAATTCCTGGGTGATCATGCCCCCCATGGACCAGCCGAGGACGTCGGCCCGGTCGATGGCCATGAGGTCCAAGACCGCCTCGGCGTCCAGGGCCATGCGCCGAAGGGATATCTCCCTCCCCTCGCCGAGGGGAGACGGCCCCATGCCCCGGTTGTCCATAAGGATCACCTGCCGCGAAGCGGCCAGTTCACGAATGAACGTAGCATCCCACATCTCGGAGGTCATGGCGTAGCCGGTCAGCACAAGAAGCGGCGGGCCGTCGCCCATGACGCACACGTCCAGAGTCGCGCCGTCGGCGGCGGCAAGGGTGTGCCGGACGGCGTGCCGCGTTTCGGACCCGCCGTACCCGGCAGACCCGGCGAGTGGGGGGAAAAGAAGCAACGCGGCGACGAAAAACGCGCGGAGCGCGCCGTGCAGGGTAGTAGCGCAGCCCATCGCGGCGCGCCGGGAGAGCGTGAACGACTTCATCGCGGCAACACCCCTTTTCGGCGCATCAGGCCCGATTCCGCAGTGACCGGCCAGACATCGAAAACACGCCCTGGCGCGTCCAACGACCACCCCGGCGCCCGACGGTCCCCCGCCATCCTCATCCGGCCTGCGCGACTCCCGGCCGCACCTCACGGGCGATGCGCTCGGGCAGGGCGTCATCCTCGGCCCTTTCCAGATCGTACCGGGTCTGAAGGTTCAGCCAGACCTCGGCGGAGGTTCCGAAATAGCGGGCCAAGCGAAGCGCGGTGTCCAGCGAGACGGCCCGTTTGCCCTTGAGTACGTCGTGCAATCGCTGCAGGGGGATGCGCAATTCCATGGCCAGGCGGGACTGGCTTAACCCCAAGGGAGTCATGTACTCCTCGCGGAGTATCTCTCCTGGATGCACAGGCGGCATTCTCTCGGCGTTCATGGCTGCTCCTCAATGATAATCGACAATTCCGACATCTCGTGCATCGTTTCCTGTCCATACGAAACAAATGCGATACTGGTCGTTAATCCGGATACTGTATTGTCCTTTTCGATCTCCAACGAGCTGTTCCAGACGATTCCCCGGGGGAGACCTGAGGTCGTCAAGACTCTGCGCCGCATTGAGCCACAGCAGTTTTCGGCGGGCCGCGTGCAGTACGCCGGCAGGCAGACGACGTGTCGGCGTGCGCTCACACAGCCGCTTCGTCTCTTTGCACCGAAAGGAGAGTATCATACTATTATATATGTACATGCCATACATGTACATGTCAAGCATAAATCACGGAGGGGAAGAGAAAACCGGAACAGCCGGAAAAAGGGCAAAATCCATTGCCGCCGGCGCGGCATGGGCAAGGGGAGGCCACTACTCCCGGTTTTTGGCCCGCTGCACCGCCACCATGGCCTCCAGGCCGAATTTCCTGACCCGGTAGCCCATCTGCCTGGGGGTGATTCCCAAGTCCCGGGCCGCCCGGTGCTGGATGCCCCCGGCCCGGCGCAGGGCCTCGATGACCACGGTCTTCTCCATGCTCTCCAGCGAGGGGCCGGATTCCAGCTCCGCAACCAACTCCGGCCCGTCCTCCCGCAGACTGCCGGACAGATACGGCGTGATCAGTTCCGGGCCGATGTGCTCATCCTCGGCCAGGATCACCAGGCGTTCCACCAGATTCTCCATCTCGCGGACATTGCCCGGCCAGTCGTAACGCGTGAGCATGGACAGGGCCTGGGTGGAAAACGACAGCGTGCGGGAATATTCCTTGGAGACTTTGGTAAGGAAATGAATAAGAAGGCTCTGGATGTCCTCCTTGCGGTCCCGAAGCGGCGGCACGCGAAGTGGAAAGACATTCAATCGGTAGTAGAGGTCCGGGCGGAACGTCCCGGACTCGGCCAACGCCCCCAGATCCTTGTTGGTGGCGGCCAGAATGCGCACGTCCACGCGCCTGGTCCTGTTGCTGCCCAGACGCTCGAACTCCCGATCCTGGAGCACGCGCAGGAGCTTGGCCTGAAGCCCCAGGGGCAGTTCCCCGATCTCGTCCAGAAAGATGGTGCCCTTGTGGGCGTCTTCGAATCGACCGGGCTTGGTGGAATCGGCGCCGGTGAAGGCCCCCTTCTCGTAGCCGAACAGTTCCGACTCCAACAGGTTTTCCGGAATCGAGGCGCAGTTGACCTTGATGAAGGGGAATCCCTTGCGGTCCGAAAGGTCATGGATGATGCGCCCGATCAAGGTCTTGCCCGTGCCGGATTCGCCCAGAAGCAGCACTGTGGCCCTGGTGGGGGCCACCTTCTCGATCTGGCGCTGCACCTCCTGCATGGACAGGCTCTTGCCCACGATATAAAGGCCCCGCGACTCCTGGGAAAGTTGGTACTTGAGGGAGATGTTTTCCCGGCGCAACCCCTCGACCTTGGCCTCCACCTGCTGGTTGATGCTCAAAAACTGGGCGATGAGCGTGGCCACCACCTTGAGGAAGGCCACGTCCTCCTCGGAACTGACCTCGTCCCCGAACAGACGGTCCACGTTCAAAACGCCCATAACCCTGCCGTGCAGGGAGATGGGCACGCCGATAAACGTCACCCGGCCCTTCTCGATCTTGCGCGCGCCGGTCTTGTCCAGAAAAAGGGGCTCGTTGCGGATGTCCGGAACCACGTAGGGCTTGCCGGTCTGATAAATCTTGCCGGTGACCCCTTCGTCGAGGGCATAGACGCCCCGGGCCTTTTCCTCGGGAGACAGGCCGTGGGAG
>JBMONM010000113.1:0-12116 GCA_049324675.1 Thermodesulfobacteriota bacterium | reverse complement strand
TCGGGTGGGGCGGCGTCCGGCCCGGCGGGGTCTTCGGATGCGCTGGCCAAGGACATCGCCGCCTTGCGCCGTTCGGTGAGCGGCGGCGGAGGCGGTCAGGGCGGCGTTGGGCCCGGAGGCGGCGGAGGCGGCGGAGGCGGTGGCGGGGCCACGCTTCAGGTCTACGCCCAGATCGTCAACCGGATCATCAAGCAGAACTGGCGGTTCCCGCAGATGGCCGCGAACGACAACCTCCTGGCCGTGGTGGAATTGCAAATCGGCAAGGATGGGCGTATATTGCAATATCAATTGGTGCAATCCTCCGGCAGGCCCAATTTTGATGCCTCGGCGCTCAAGGCGGTGGCCGAGACCGAGTCGCTTCCGCCGCCGCCCCTGCCGAGCCTGAGTGTCCTGCAACTCAACTTCAACTCACGGGAACTTGGACAATGAGCCGTCTTTGTTCGGTCATTTTTTGCATTGGGGCGCTTTTTGCCGCGTGCCTTTTCGCCTCCCTTCGTCCCGCCATGGCCCAGGACGCCTTGGCCGTGGACATTCACGGCCCGGGCCAGGCCAGGATGAACCTGGTGTTGACCCAGCCCTTTGCCGGTTCCGGACAGGACGGTCCGGCCCGCAAGCTGCAGGACCTCATCAACAAGAATCTGGCCTTCATGCCCTTTTTGCAGGTGGTGCCGCAGTCCCAGATTCTCGGGCAGATAGGCGGCCCCCAGGCCGACCAGATCGACTTCAAGCCTTTCGGGCTGGCCCGTATCGACGTCCTGGTGACCTCCAACTGGACCCCCGGGGGCAATCTCGGCAACGTCGAACTGCGGGCCTTCGAGGTCTATTCCCAGAAAGTCCTGGTCGGGAAGGGGTTCGACGCGGTGACCGACGCCCAACTCCCGGATATCGCCGACCGGTTCTGCATGGAGCTCATGCTCAAGCTGACCGGCCAGGGCGGCTTTTTCAATTCCCAACTGGCCTTTTCCAAACCCACCGGCCCCAAGAGCAGCGAGATATGGGTGGTGCGGCCCACGGGACGGGGCCTGACCAAGGTCACCAGCTACGGGGACCTGGGCATGGCCATAAGCCCGGCCTGGTCCTTTGACGGCGGCAAGATCGCCTTCACCCTGATCGGTTCCCGTTCTCATTATCTCGGCATCTGGTCCGGCGGCGGCAAGCCGGCCGTGCACACCATGCCCTGCACCAGCGTGGTCAGCCCCCGGTTTCTGCCCGACGGCCGGGTGGCCGTGGCCCTGAACCTGCACAGCGAGTCGGCCATCTACATCCTCAATTCCGCCTTCCAGCCCGGCTCGCCCACGGTCAAGACCAACGGCATCGCCGTGTCCCCCAGCTTCGACGCAAGCGGCCGGTATATGGCCTACGTCTCCGACGAGGTCGGCAGCCCCAACATCTACCTGAAAGACATGTCCACCGGGGCCTCCAGACGGCTGACCAAGTCCGGCTACAACACCAATCCGAGCATCAGCCCGGACGGCACCCTGGTGGCCTACACCAAACAGCTCGGCGTGCAGAAGGTGTTCGTCATGGATCTGGCCACCGGCGCGGAGCAGCAGATCACCTCGGGGGGAGGCTCGGACGAGAATCCGTCCTTTTCCCCGGACGGTTATTTCATCGCCTTTTCCTCGACCCGAGGCGGGCAGCCTAAAATTTACATCACCACGCGGCACGGAGCCCCGCCGATCATGGTGCCGACCGGCGACGGCGCGGCCAAAATGCCTTCATGGGGGCCGTTGCCTGGGAAATAGGGGGCAGGCTGATTCTCTTTTTCCCCCCTTTTTTATTTTCTTTGTCCGGGGATGCATATTGTGTCGATATTCGGGGTAGGGCTGAAACCAGTGTCGCAAGAGGTTGTCAGAGGTATGCGACAAGAAACGCTTGCAATTTTGAAGGGAAGGCGTAAGGAATTTTCCGCCCCTTGGTCCGGGTGCAAAACGTCATGGCAAAACCGCACGGGCCGGTAGGCATCTTGCCAGCCGGCCTGTTTTACATGCGGCTATCTCTTAGGAGGAGAAAAATGAGAGGAAGAGTCCTGAGTGTGTTTCTGGTACTGCTGATGGTTTCCGCGCTTGGCGTCGGTTGCGCCAAGAAGGGCGCGGGTCCCGGCGACGGCACGGATGCCAGCTGGGAGGAACAGGAACGCCAGCGCCTGGAAAAGGAGCGTCAACTGCGCGAGATGCTCGGCCAGGCCAATACCGAACTGTCCCAGATGATCTATTTCGCCTTTGACAGCTCGGCCCTGACCCCCGAGGCCAGACAGATCCTGACCCGCAAGGTCGAGGTGCTGCGCAAGTACCCGCAGGTCAAACTGGTCATCGAGGGCCATTGCGACGAGCGCGGTACGGCCGAGTACAACCTGGCCCTCGGCGAGCGTCGTGCCCAGGCTTCGGCCCAGTATCTGGTCAATCTGGGTGTCGAGGCCGGTCGGATCTCCACCGTGAGCTACGGCAAGGAGCGTCCCCTGGATCCGGGTCACGGCGAGTCCGCCTGGGCCAAGAACCGTCGCGACGAGTTCCGCGGGACCCTGTAGTCTGGGTGTTGTTTTCAGGTGCAAGGCGCCGTCCGGAGTGCTCCGGGCGGCGCTTTTCGTTTTTTTCGAACGTATCGGCGGGTTAGTGTGACGTTCCTGAAGAAAAATGCCTGCGAGGACACGTCACGAGCGGGCTATTTTGTCGACGGCCGATTCGGTGAGATCGAACATCTCCGGGCCGTGGTCCAGGCCGGCCAGATGCAGGATGCCGTGACACAGCATGCGGGCCAGGTGCCCGGCCGGGTCCTGGCCGTAGAGGAATGCCTCGCGGGCCACGGTTTCGGCCCCGATGGCGATGTCCCCGAGATAGTCGGGCTGATCCGGGTCGTGTGCAGGGAAGGAGAGGACGTTGGTCGGGCCGGGAAGGCCGAGGAACCGGGCGTTGAGGGCGGCCATCTCCATGTCGGACACCACCCGAAGCCCCACGGATCTGCCGGAAAGGCCAAGGGCGTCCACGGCTTCGATTACAAGCCGGCGCAGTTCGCTTCGGGAAACGGGCAGGTCCGGACGGCGGACGTCCGGAGAGACCTCGATCACGCCGCCTGCTCCGGCACGGAGGAGTCCTTGGCGGTCGATTCGGCGGGGCACTCCCTGGAACGTCCGGTCTTGCCGGCGCTCCTGTCGACGCTCGGGTATTCGATGCGTTGGTGGAAGATGCCGGTGAGGATGCGGTGAAAGGTCTCGGTGAGCAGGGTAAGGTCCTTGAGCGTCAACTGGGATTCGTCAAGTTCGCCCTCGGTGTAGATCTTGCGCACGATGCTCTGGATGTGGCCCTTGATGCGGCTGGGGGTGGGATCGACCAGGGCCCGGCTGGAGGCCTCGATGGCGTCCGCCAGAAGGATGAGCCCGGCCTCTTTGGACTGGGGTTTGGGGCCGGGATAGCGGAATTCCTCCTCGCGCACCGGGTCCTCGCCCTTGGCCTCGGCCAATTCCTGGGCCTTGTGGTAGAAGAAGGTGATCAGCGTGGTGCCGTGGTGCTGGCTGATCAGGTCGGTGATGACCGGGCCGAGCTTGTGTTCCCGGGCCAGTTCCACGCCCTTTTTCACGTGCGAGATGAGGATGAGCGCGCTCATGGACGGGGCGAGCTTGTTGTGCCGGTTCTCCTTGCCGGAGATGTTCTCGATGAAATACTGGGGATTCTTGAGCTTGCCGATGTCGTGATACAGGGCCGCCACCCTGGCCAAAAGGGCGTTGGCCCCGATGACCCTGGCCCCGGCCTCGACCATGTTGGAGACCACCAGGGAATGGTGGTAGGTGCCGGGGGCCTTGACCATGAGTTCCTGGAGCAGGGGCTGCTCCAGGTTCATGAGTTCCATGAGCCGAAAACGCGAGGAATACCCGAATATGAGTTCCATGATGGGCGACAGGCCCATGACCGCCAGCAGTGTCAAAAGCCCGTTGAGAAAGATGAAGAAGACGCCGGTGCCCGTCGTGACGATGTCCGTGAAGTCCATGAGATTCACGGAAAACCACATGAAAAGCAGGGTGGCGATGAGCGGGATGCTGGTCTTGAGCACCTGGGCCCTGGTCTCCGAGCGCTTGAGCAGATAGATGAAGACCATGGAGGTGATGAAATAGGAGCAGAAAAGGTTCAGGTCGCCGCCGATGAGCCGGCAGGACAGGAAGGAAAGAATGAGGGAGGTGAAGATACACAGCCGTTTGGGGAAAAACAGGGCCAGAATGCCTGCGGCGCCGGCCATGGGCAGGCTGTAGGAAAAGTAGAGGGCCCGCACGGATTCGGGTACGTCGCCCGCCGGCAGGTGCACGGCGTTGCCGAACTTGGCCAGAAGGCCGAAGGCCAGAACCACCGTTCCCACGAACAGCCAATCCTTGTCCGAGATGGTGCGCAGTCCGCGTTTTCCCAGGGAAAAATGCAGGACCAAAAGCATCAGGGCGCATACCGCCATGATGCCCACGCCTTCCAGATACTGCACGCCTCCGGATTGAAGCCGGAACAGGGCCTGTAGTTTGATCTGCTGGACGGGGCCCACCCGTTCGCCCTGGCGGACGATGATCTCGCCCTTCTTGATATTGTAGTAGAGGGGCTCCACGGCGGCCATGATTTCGCGTTTGCGGTGCTGGGTGGTTTCCTGGTTGAGGGTCAGGTTGGGCACCAGAAAGGGATGAATGAGCGAGGTTACGGCCTTGCGGACCCGGATGGGCTTGTTGAGTTCGGCCTTGAGGAAGGTTTCCAAGCCGTCCTTGATCTGTTTGATGTCCTTGATGTCCCTGGTGTCGATGCGCAGCATCTCCATGTTCGAGGGCAGATCGCGGATGAGGATGCCGTTTTTGTATGCCAGGAGCATGCTGGATGCCGAAACCACGCCGGGGCCGTATGCTTCCTTGATCCGGGGCAGGATGCGTGTTTCGACCAGGACATGGAAATCGGGACGCTGCCAGTACTCGATGACCTCCTGGCTGATTTCGACGTTGAGATTTTCGGATATCTGCCAGCGCAGTTTTTCCAGTTCCTCGCCGCCGGACCCGCTTACGGCGGACAGGATGTCCTCCACACCCTTGGTCAGGTCGAGAAATGGTTTGGGACTCATGTCGAAGACAGGCGGCTGGGTTTCGGCCACCTGTTCGCGGCGGCTGGCGGTGGCCGCGGTATCCTCGATCTGCAGGTTCTGGTCCGCGGCCACGTCGTGGGTGGCCACCTCGCCGGCCACGAAGAGCTTGACGCGGTTTTGAAAGTCCATGCTGGCAAGAAGGCTCATGACCGCCAGTACGGTCAGGAAAAAGGACATGCCGGCCACCGGGAAGGAACCGCCGTCCCTGCCCTGGGGCTTGGATGCCGCCTTGGCCTGGCCATTGGGCTTGATCCGCTTTTTAACCTTCTCGACCAGCTCGCTCATAGGCCTGTACGATCCGGCCTACCAGGGGGTGGCGGATCACGTCTTCCTCGTGAAAGGTGATAAAGGCGAGTCCCGAAACATCGGCCAGGACCCGACGGGCCTCCACCAGTCCGGACACGGTCCTGGGAGGCAGGTCGATCTGGGTCACGTCCCCGGTGACCACGGCCTTGGATCCAAGACCCAGCCGGGTCAGAAACATCTTCATCTGTTCGGGCGTGGTGTTTTGGGCCTCGTCGAGAATGATGAAGGCGTCGTTGAGGGTCCTGCCCCGCATGAAAGCCAGGGGGGCGACCTCGATGACCCCGGTCTCGATCATTTCATGAACCTTCCGGAAATCCAGCATGTCGTTTAAGGCGTCGTAAAGGGGCCGCAGGTAGGGACTGACCTTTTCCATCATGTCCCCGGGCAGAAAACCGAGTTTTTCCCCCGCCTCCACGGCCGGTCGGGTCAGGACCAGGCGTTTGCATCTGCGGTCGAGCAGGGCGGAGACGGCCATGGCCACGGCCAGATAGGTTTTTCCCGTTCCGGCGGGGCCGATGCCGAAAACGAGGTCGTTTTCCCTGATGGCGGAAATGTATTTCTTTTGGGTGACGGACTTGGGGGTCACGGCTTTTTTGGGGGAAACCGCCACGGCGTCCGCGGCGAAGACCGAGGTGAGGCTGGCCTCGGGTTCCCTGGCCAGCACGGTCACAGCCCGCTCCACATCGCCCTGGCTCACGGGCTGACCCTTGCGCAGGATCCCGTAAAGCTGGACCAGAACGCTCGCGGCGTGGGATACGGCCTCCTTGGACGAGGCCCGAAGCGTGGCCGTGTTGCCGCGGGTGTCGATGCGGGCGCCGCTTTTGTCGGCTATGAGGGCGACGTTCTCGTTGTGGGGGCCGAAAAGATCCCGGGCCAATCGCGAGTCGTCGAATTCCAGACGGCGTTCAAAGCCGCTATGTTGGCTCATGTTACTCCACGACGGCGGATGCGCCACCGCGCCCAAGGGCGGGGCTGGAGCAGGACGCGTGTTATCCCGGACAGCGCCGGGCAATCCAGAAAGCCCTCTGGCGTCAACCGTCTCCGGAAAATACGCGAATACCCGCCGGTCCACAAGGGGATGCCCGAAAATTCCGTAGCCACGATGGCATCCCCTTCGGGATTACCTAATGACGAATGGATTTTTTTCAAGATCGGCGGAGCCGATTTTCCAGCGTCCGGTCCAGGGTCACGGCCAGGGTTTCCATGACCGCCTCCACGCGGACCTGCCCCGGGGCGAATCCTTTGGACCGCCGGACGTCCCGGACCTGGGCCATAAGCACTTCCGCGCGGCTGTCTTCGGATTTGAAACTGGCCAGGGCGGCCAGCGTCGCGGCCTGGAGAAGGCTTTGCCGGGGAACCTCCTGGCCGGGGTGATCACGGCGCAGGATGACGTGGGACCCCGGTCCGCCCCGCACATGGAACCAGTAGTCGAAGGGCGAGGCCGCCTTGCGCAGGAGGTCCTCGTTGGCTTTGGCGTTTTTTCCGCGAAGCACGGTAAGTCCGTCATCGGTCGTGTAGACGTGGGCGGGAATGCCGCGAAAAGACTCCCCAGCCGGGGGGGGCGCAGTCCCGGTCTTCCGAGGAGAGGCATTGGAAGGCCCGCCGGTCGGCCGGGCGGCGTGGGGCCAGCCAGCCCGGGAATCGGCGGTCCCGCCGGGTTCGGACAGGGCCGCCCGCCGGGCGGCCACCACGGCCAGTCCCCGACGTCCCTTGGCCGCACGTTCGAACAAACGGTTCATGTTCTGGACGATGGTCAGCCGGGGGTCCAGGGCCAGGGTCATGGTTCCCTTTTCAGGGTGGTCGAGGGTCAGGGATGCGGTTTTGCCCTTCGGGTCCAGGGTGTGCAGGTTGGCGGCCATGGCCTCGGCGAAAACTCCCTGCCCGACCATGTCCGAAAGCCTGGCCTGGTCCCGATCCAGGTGGGCCAGGGCCCTGGCCGCGCGTCCGGCCTGTTTTCGTTCGTCGGCCCGGGCTTTTTGGGCCTCGTTTCCTCCGGCGGCGGCGAAGAAGTGCGGAGCGCAAAACGCGGCGGCCGCCGCCAGGGGATCGGGAAACGTCCGGAGGGCGGCATTGGCCGGCAGACCCGGCATGCGGCGGCAGAAGACGTCCAGCGGCAGCGCCTGGGCGGTTCCGGCCGGAGCGGTTTCCGGGTGCGCCGGAAAGGCGACGAAAAAACCCTCCGTCACACCTTGGCGGATGTCCTGGTACAGACGGCGGGCCGTTCCCGGGGGGACGGCCGAAAGGGCCTTGCGCAGCCGGGGGGTGATGTGGGGAAATGCGACCCATATCTCGGCATCGTCCCTGGCGCGTTCGAACTCCGGCCAGTCGGGTTCCGCCCCGAAATCCTCGGGCAGGGCATCGACCAGCCGCAAGCCGGCCTTGGCGTCAATGAGCAAAAACCGCCCTTCGCCGGCGGACAGGCATAGGGCCACCTCGCGCCTCGGCCAGTGGCCGAGGACTCCCAGGATGCGGCGTCCGTCCAGACGCTTGCGCAGCCACATGGCCATGGCCGGCGGATTCGCCGGATAGAGAGGCTTCTGGTCGGAGACGAAAAGAAAAAAACGCCCGGGGCCGGTGCGACCGTGAAGGTATTTCGGCGCGGGGGCGTCGGTTCCCGGGGGGGGCGTGGCCCCGGACAGCCCCAGCGAGAAAAGCCCCGGTGCGGGAAAGGCGAGTTTGCGGCAACGGGCTCCGCTTAACACCCGCGCCAGCTCCGGGAGCAGGCAACGGAAAAAATCGGCCTCCATGAAGCGTCCCGGGGACTTCGCCGCCTATTCCCCGCGCAGGTTTTCCTCGGCTTCCTGCTTGCTTTTGCACTTGATGCACAGGGTGGTCACCGGGCGGGCCTTGAGGCGGGCCACGCTGATGTCCTCCCCGCACTCCACGCACTCGCCGTAGGTGCCGTCCTCGATGCGTTCCAGGGCTTCCTTGATTTTCTTGATGAGCTTGCGCTCCCGATCCCGAAGCCGCAAGGTGAAGGCCCGGTCGGATTCGGCCGTGGCCCGGTCCGCCGGATCGGCGTAGACCTCCACGGTGTCGGTCATGTCCTCAATGGTCTCCTCGCCCTTTTTGAGGATGTCCTGAAGCATGTTGGTCAAGAGATCTCGAAAGAATTCCACGTCTTTGGGGTCCATGCCTCCCTCCTGGCGCGTCAGCCGCATCGCAATAGGCGGCTTGAAAAGAGATTTCCTTTATATCAAAGCCGCACGGACGTAAAGCGCCTTGATCGGCCCGGGCCTTATTCCTTGCGACGATCCGGGAGGCCTCTCCGGCGAGGCCGTCAGGGCGCCCGCGCCTTGCCGAGCATCCGGGAAGCCCCTATCCTTTCTTTGCCCGAGGCGAACCTGTCAATTGTGATGTTGGGAGGGATGCGGCATGAACGCCACCCAATCGGCCATCCTCACCGCCCTTCGCGACGAGGCCCGGGCCAGGCCGGACGAGCCCGTGCGCCGGGTGGTCGCGGGACGGGTCTTGGTGGCCGTGGAGGGGATGCGCGTGGGGCTGTGCGCCAATGCGGCCGGCGAGGGCTTCCCGCCTCCCGTGGAGGTCACCCTCCATGGCCTGCTCGACGGCCTGTGCGCGACCGGCGTGGATCCCCGGACGGTCTGCCTGGCCGTGGCCGCCGCGGGCGCGCTTTTGCCGGGTCCGGACGCTGTGGAGCGAAAGGCCCAGGAGTTGATTCTGAGCCGGGGAGTCGGAAAACATGTCGCCGTGGTGGGACATTTCCCGTTTGTGGAGCGAATGGGATCGGCCTTTGCCTCGTTTTCGGTCCTGGAACTGTCGCCCAGGCCTGGGGATCTTCCGGCCTTTGAGGCCGCCAGGGTCCTGCCCATGGCCCAGGTCGTGGCCGTGACCGCCTCGACCCTGGCCAACGGCACCCTGGGCGGGCTGCTCGATGCCTGCGCGCCGGACGCCTTTGTGGTCCTGGCCGGTCCCAGCGCGCCTTTCGCCACCTGCCTTTTCGACTTCGGTATCGACGCGGTGGCCGGCTGCCTGGTCAAAGACAGCGAGGCGGTCATGGCCGGTGTGGCTGACGGGCATCCCTTTCGGAGACTCTCCGGCGTGGTGGCGGCCTGTATGGACAGTGATGGACGTACAAAAACCCGTTGACGGGAAAGGAGATTCCGGATAAAGACCGTTCCTCGCTTGGCGGCCGCCAAGATGCCCGGGCAGCGGGCCGGGGCAAAAGAGCCCGGAGGCTGTTGACAACGAGTCCGGGCGGACGTAAGTAACCGGGTCTTTGGAAACGAGGCGGCATAGCCAAGTGGTAAGGCAGAGGTCTGCAAAACCTCCATTCTCCGGTTCAAATCCGGATGCCGCCTCCACACTCCCGGGCGGGAGTAACTCAGTGGTAGAGTGCAACCTTGCCAAGGTTGAAGTCGCGGGTTCAAATCCCGTCTCCCGCTCCACGAAAAAAGAAACAGGGCCGGTCTCATGCCGGCCCTTTTTTTATCCCTCGCCGTGACGCGGGTCACGACGGCCCACCTTTAGCCCCGGATATGTTCGTGACACACGACGATTCCCTGCCCAGCACGACGGAGACGGCTCAACTCGACGAACTGATGGATACGGTCCGGACCAAATATGATGTGCGCTTCGAACCCCTGGTCGTCGGCGACATCGCTTTGGAATTTCTGCAGATTTCGGACATGGCCGCCCTTCTGGAGCGGCTGTCCCGGGAGGCGGGCGAGGAGAGGCTTGCGTTGCCTCTGTGGGCCAGGATATGGCCTACGGCCATCCTTTTGTCCTATTATCTGCGCCGGGTTGCGCCCATGAACGATTCCGGGGCCCCGAAAAAACTGCTGGAACTCGGGGCGGGCGTGGGTGTTTGCGGCCTGTTCGCGGCGGCCATGGGATTCGACGTGACCCTGACCGATATCAATCCCGATGCTCTGCTGTTTACTCGCATCAACATCCTGAAAAACGGATTGTCCGGCCGCGCCCGTGCGCTTCGCGTCGATTTCGCGGCCGACCGGCTGGGCTGCCGGTTCGATGGCATCGTCGGGTCGGAGATCCTGTACCTCGAAGATCTGCATCGGCCGCTGGTCAAATTCCTGACGGCCCATTTGGCCCTGCATCCGGAGGCCGAAGTCCTTTTGGCCCGGGAGTACCATCGCAAGGCCACCACATTTACCCGGCGCGCCGTCAGGGAGTTCCAACTCGAGGAAAAGATTCTGGGATACAGGGAAACGTCAACGGACGGGGACCCCAAAAGCGGCGAACGCAGGCTGGCGGTCATAACCCGGATGCGAGCCCGGAAACATGCGTAAGCTTCGTTTAACGCCCAAAGGCTATGTCGCCGATTCCGACAAGATCTGTTCCCCGGCCGAGACCGCGGCCCGGGCCCGGGCCGCTTTCGGCCGTTTCGGATCGGACATCCTGGCCGAGACCCGGCGCATCGATACCGGCAGGCTCGGCATCCCGGTCTATTTGAGCGTCTGCGGCGAAAAGGCCCGCAGCATCATGCCCACGCGAAAACAGATGGGCAAAGGCGCCTCGCCGGAGCAGGCCGAGGCCTCGGCGCTTATGGAACTGGCCGAACGCTACAGTTTTTTTCATTTCTGGAATTCGCCCGAGGCCTTCGAGGAGTTGACCTGGTCCGAGGCCGTCGCCAGGTGGCCCGGGCAGGTCATGCCCATCGAGGAGATCGTCCGTTCGGTGCACGACAGCCTCTCTCCCGAGGCTGCGGCCGGGATCATGGATCTGGTGTCGTGGCGTTTTGTCAGGGCCTTCAATGTGACCCGGGACCGCGAGGAGTATGTGCCCCTGGATTGGTTCAAGAAGATCAACGAGTTCAACGGGTCTTCCGCCGGGAACGGGCTTGAGGAATCGATCCTTCAAGGGGCTTGCGAACTGGTCGAACGCCATGTGTGCGCGGTCGTCGACCGGAATTGGCCGGTTACGCCGACCATCAGCCTGGACACCATCGAGGACGAGGTCCTGTGCGACCTGTTGGACGCCTTCCAGCGCGAGGGGATTTTCGTCCTGCTCAAGGATTTCAGCCTGGGCATGTCCGTGCCCACTGTGGCGGCCCTGGCCTATGATCCCTCCACCTTCCCGGCCGACTCGGAGATCGTGTTCACCGCCGGCACGGCCACATCTCCGGCCAAGGCGGCCATTCGGGCCCTCACCGAGATCGCCCAGCTGGTCGGAGACTTCGAGAGCAAAAGCAACTACGAGGCCTCGGGGTTGCCGAAGTTCAAAAGCCTGGCGGAATTCGCCAGGCTCCTGGAGGGTCCCGAGGTCCTTCTTGCGGACCTTCCCGGCATCGAGCGCCCCGATATCCTGGAGGAACTGACGGTTCTGGCCCGGGACATCGGGAAGGGCGGCTGCAGCCTGTATACCGTGGATATCACCCACCCGGATCTCGGGCTGGCCGCGAACTACAATTTCGTGCCCGGATTCCACTTCCGTGAGCGGACCCCCCGCGCCAGCGTGGGACTTTTCGTGGGCCGCATCCTGGCCGAGGAGTCCGATCCCGTGCGGGCCGCCCTGGGACTGGCAACTCTGGCCGAGCACTATCCTCACGCGCCGTTTTTGCCTTTCTTCCAGGCCCTGTTGGAACTGCGCACCGGGGATGAGGCGGCCGCGGTCCGGCTTTTCGCCCGGGCCGAACCCCTCCAGGAAGATTCCGAGGACAAGGCCCTGGCCGCCTTCTACCAGGCCCATGCCCTCACCCGCATGGAGAAGTGGGGTGAGGCCGTGCCGCACCT